>NZ_JBUYWT010000017.1:0-147370 GCF_055264925.1 Bradyrhizobium sp. KZN70725 | reverse complement strand
GCTGGTTCCTCTCCCTCGGCGATCCATCTCGGCCTCCTCGACCACGTTGAATCTCCCTTAATATGCGATTCTCAACCCTCCAGATCGCGGCTTTCTGACTCAGTAAGATTAGGGCCTGGTGTAGATCAGGAACAGCACGGTCCCGATCACCAGCGCGCCGGCGATGAACAGCAGCACCGCAGGCAGCCCGAACAGCGCCGCAACGCCGGCGGTGCTCGATTGCAGCAGCGCTGCGCCAAGGAAGAACGCGAGATTGACCGAGGACAGCGCCTTGCCGGTGTTCTGTGCGGCGACAAGCTGCCGCGTCATGCCGTAGATCAGCGGCTGCGCCGACGTCGCAAGCCCGATCAAAATCAACAGCACCAGGTCATATTGCGTCAGCATCACGGCAACCCCGAAGAGGTTCGAGACCGGGAAATGCGGCGCACCGGCCGCCATCAAGACGAGCAGCAGCGCGGCGATGGCGTGCGTCACCGCCACCATGGCACGGCGGTGCCCGAACTTGCGATCGAAAGCGCCGATGCAGGCTGGGCCGACGATCATCGCCAGCGTGAACAGGCCGAGCACATTGCCGGCCTCGATCCGGCTCAGCCCTTTCTCGTCCATCAGCCACGGGCCGCCCCACAAGCCGCGCAAGGTCAGCGACGCGCCGAGCGACACCAGCGACAGCGCGATCAGGCCGCGCAGGCCGCGCGACATGCCGAGCCGCAGTACCTCGGCCATCTGGTGCAGCGGCGAGGAATCATCCGCATGCGCCGCCGGCTGCCGCGGCACCAGCGCGAACACCGCGATCAGCACGACAATGCCGAAGCCGGCCGAAACCCAGAAACCGGCGCGCCAGCCGAACTGATCGACCACGAACGCCAGCGGGCTTGCCGACAGCAGCATGCCGATATTGCCGATTGAGAGGATCAGGCCGGACCACAGGCCGAACTTCGCCGCCGACATCTGTTTCGCCGCGAGCGTCATCGGGCACATCAGCATGCCCGAAGTGGCGACGCCGAGCATGAGCTGGCCGAGCACAAAGCTCGCAGGCCCCGTCGCCAGCGCCGAGACCAGCGTTCCGATCACGGTACCGGCGAGCAGGCTCAGCGACACCGGCCGCACGCCGAAACGATCCATCGCGGCGCCGACCGGGATTTGCGAGGCGGCAAAGGAGAAGTGATAGATCGAGGTGAGGCTCGCCAGCGCCTGCGGCGAGGTGCCGAAATCCGACGCCATCAGATCGAGGCTGATCGCCGGGATGGTCCGCAGCAGCGTCGACAGCATGTGGCCGGAGGCTAATGCCAGAAGTGCAAGCACCAGGGCGCGGAACCCGATCCCCGCCTCTTCCTTCGTCACCAGGCCGTCCACGAATCGCCTCTTCCCCGAGCGGTTTGGCGACGGGCGTAACATTATTGGGCGGATGGTGCCAATCGGTTAGCCCTCTCCCCGTTCTTCACGGGGTCGAGACGAGCGAAGCTCGCTCTAAAGGGTTGGGTGAGGGGCTGCACCCGCGAACACGGTGACAATTGGATGTGCGGAGACTCCCCCTCACCCGGAACGCATCTAACGATGCGTTCCGACCTGCACGCGGGGCGAGGTGACTTCACTGCTTATGGAACACCAGCGTGCGCAGCTCGATGCTCTCGCGCGGCGCGGCATCCGCCGGCGTGGTCGGATCGACGAACGCCGTATGCGGCCCGAACCGCGTGCGACCGTCGGTCGCCGAGTCGTAGCATTTCAGCAGGATCGCCTCGTCCGGCGTCATCTCGGGAATGTAGAACCAGCGGTGGTTCGGATTGTACATCACCGAGTAGGTCTCGCCGCTGCGGTTCGGATAGATCAGGTCCGAAGCAATCAAATCCTCCGGCGCGACCGTGGTGCCGTCGGCCATCGCCAGCGGTGAATCCCGCAGGGGACCGCGGATCGGGCGCCACAGATTGATCACCTGGACGCGGCCCTTGACCAGCTGCTCGGCCTCGTCGGGCAGGTGCTCGAACACGCGGTTGCGGCCGGAGACGGCGGTCTGGTCGACATGGACGCGGGTCGCCGGCTGGCGCGGACCACCGCCGCGGATGTCAGCCGCGCCCTCGACGCGCTTGCGCACGGTGTGATCGAAGATGACAACGCGATCCGCCTTCAGCGTCGCCTTCAGGAAGGCTTCGACGGCGGGATAGTAGACGTTGCGGACTTCGTTCTCGTCGTAATAGTCCCTCACGCTGGTCGGATGCTTGACCAGCGCAAAGCCCTCGCGGTCGAGCGAGAAACTGTCGGCAATCAGACGCCCGTCAAAGATCGGAACATTGTGGGCTTCGGGCAGCGCGGTGGATTTGGGTTCGCCGGGCGGCGGATCGAAGGCGTAGGTCCGGGGCTTGCCCGGCGTCGGCGCGAGATAATTCAGTTCAGCGGTCACAAACGGCAGCGACTCGATGCGAGTTTGTTGAAGGCCCATGGTGATCTCCCGGACTCGATTGTTCGTGGTTTTGATCTTGGCGGCGCCGGGCGGGGTGGCAAGGTCGTGGCGAAAATAGCAACGTTGCGGTTTTGGAATGTGCCAAACGGGGAAAATCCTTGCCGCGCGGCAGCCGGCGGACGAATGGATGTTTTGAATCACGGGTTCGTTAGCGGTGCAATAGTGCGGAGCTGAATCGCTTCCGCGCAGACGGTCCACATCTCCCGCCTGCAGGGCCGCCGCAGGTGCGCCGGCAAAATATCGAAAACAACCCCATGCAAAGGACCTCGCGGCTGCCGGCCTTCGACAGGGCAGCTTGACACGTCGGGCAAATCAGGGATATTTTTCCAATATTCCGAAATCGTGCGAGCACCCGCCGTCCTGGCGAAAGCCAGGACGACGCTGAATGTTTGGTGTCGCTTGCAAATTGCCTACAGTCCCGCGCCCTTCCCGACGGCCGCACCAAACGAGCGGTCGACGATGTCGGCGGCGTTGATCTTCTGCCGGATCAGGCCCCAGCGGTCGTAGAGGTCGATGGTCTTCTGCTCGTCGGCGACCACGCTGTCGTCGATCGGCGCGATGCGGATCTTGGCCCGCGTCAGCCAGTTCACCGCCACCGCGGGCGGGTTGTTCATCAGCCTGCCCCAGGTCGCGGCGTAGCCCTCGACATTGTTCTGCGACCATGCGCGCGCGGCCGCCAACCGCCGCACGAAATCCTCGAGCTCGGCGCGCTTGGCCTTGATCGCATCCGGTGTCGCGACCTGGAAGCCGAGGCCTGGCGTGATGCCGTCGGCCGTGATGACGCGGCGCGACTTGAACAGCACCTCTTCCTGGCTCACATACGGCTCCCAGGTCGACCAGGCGTCGACCGCGCCCTGCGTGTAGGCGACCTTGGCATCCGACGGCGCGAGGAACACGATCTGCACGTCGTTCGCCTGCCAGCCTTTCGATTCCAGCGCCGCCAGGATCAGCTGATGGCCGATCGAGCCGCGGCCGGTTGCGATCTTCTTGCCGCGCAGATCGTCGAAGCTCTTGATCGCGGAGTACTCCGGCACCACGACCGCGAGCCCGTCGCGCGACTGCCGCACCGCGGCGATCGCCTTGACCGGAATTTTGGCGGCCGCCGCGAAGGTGAACGGCGCGTCGCCGACCAGCCCGGTATCGATCGCGCCTGCGCCCAGGGCCTCCAGCAGCGGCGCGGCTGCGGCGAACTCCTTCCACTCGATCTTGTAGGGAACGTCCTTGAGCACACCGGCCGCTTCCATCACGGCCTGCGAATTGCCCTTCTGGTCGCCGACGCGCAGCGTGGTCTGCGCGAAGGCCGCGTCGACGGCGACGAGCGCAAGCACTGCCGCAACAATGAGACGGATCATTCGGCGGCAATCCCCCGCTGCTGGTCGCGCGCTTCGATCAGCTTGCGGGTCAGCGGGATCAGCGCCCGGCCATAATCGATCGCATCGACCAGCGGGTCGAAGCCGCGGATCAGGAAGTGGCTGACGCCGAGATCGTAATAATCGCCGAATACCTCGGCGACCTGCTCGGGTGTGCCGACCAGCGCGGTGGTATTGCTGTTGGCGCCCGTCAGTTTGGCGATCTCGGTCCACAGCCGCTTGTCGATGCGCGTACCCTGATCGGCGAGCGCCAGCAGCCGCTTGGCGCCGTCGGTCGCGTGGTTGGGACGGCGATAGCCGGTCTGGTCCTGCAGCGCGGTGGCGCGCTCGAGGATATGTTCCGCCTTCTTCCACGCCTTCTCTTCGGTGTCGGCGAGGATCGGCCGCACCGACAGACTGAAGCGCGGCGTCGGCCTTCCGTGCCTGGCCGCGGCGGCGCGCACCCGCGCGGTGACATCGCGCACCTGCGCGTAGGACTCGCCCCACAGCGCGAAAGTATCGGCGTGCTTGCCCGCGACCTCGACCGCGGCGTCCGAGCCGCCGCCGACGAAGGTGTAGATGCCGCCCTTCTGCAACGGCTTCACCTGCGAGAAGCCGTTCTCGACGTTGTAATACTTGCCGCTGTAGTTGAACGGCTTCTCGCTGGTCCATTCCAGCCGCACCACGTCGAGGAATTCGCTGGTGCGGGCGTAGCGCTCATCCTTGTCGTCGAGCGTGTTGCCGTCCTGGCGCAGCTCGATGGCGTTGCCGCCGGTGATGACGTGCAGCGAGACGCGGCCGCCGTAGAACTGATCCAGCGTCGCGAGCTGGCGCGCCAGCAGCGTCGGCGCGGTGAAGCCCGGGCGCTGCGCGATCATCACCTTGAGCTGCTTGGTGATGGTCAGGACATGCTGCGCGACCTGCAACGCATCCGGCGTGGTGGAATGGAACGCCAGCAGCGCGCGATCGAATCCGGCGAGCTCATGCGCCTTGGCCACCGTCTCGATATAGGGTGGATCGAGCACCGGGCCTGAGCGGACGATGGTCTCGGAGGCATTGTTGTTGGTGATGAAGCCGATGAACTCGACCGGCATAACGGGAACTCCGTTGTTGTTGGCTGTTGTTTTCAGACGCCCAGCGCGGAGCGTCCGGCGGAGACACGGGTGGCATCGTCTTGCGGGGTATGGACGCGGCCGCACAGCACGTCACGGTAATGCCGCTCCAGCGGATTGGTGCGCGACAGGCCGTGATTGCTGGTCAGCGACAAGGCATCCTCCACCACTGCCGCGGCGTTATTGGTCACCGTCAGCTTGATGATGTTAGACTCGATCGCGGACAGCGGGAAGCCGTTATCGAAATCGGCGGCGAAGCTGTCGATCAGGCGGGCATTGACCGCAAGCCGCGCCTCGATCGCGCCGACGACCTCCTGCATCCGCGGCAAGGTCGCGAGCGCCGCGCCGAGATTGGCGGGCACCCGCTGCTTCAGGAATGTGACCAGCCAATCGCGGGCCGCGCGGGCGATGCCGTCATAGATCGCGGCGACGAAGATCGCATGCACGGTCGCCTGGGTAACGTCAGGAACCTTCCAGTCGTCGGGCGTGCGCACGTCGATCTCGTAATCCAGCGGAAACACGACGTCGTCGAAGATCACGGTGTGGCTGCCGCTGGCGCGCAGGCCGAGATGGTCCCAGGTCTCCTCGATCCGCGTTCCCGGCAGACCGGCGGGAACCAGAAACAAGCCGACACGGGTCTCCTGCTCGTCGGTCTTCGCCCAGACCGAATACCATTTCAGGATCGGCGCGCCGGTCGAATAGATCTTCTTGCCGGTCAGCCGCCAGCCGGTCTCGGTGCGGCGCGCCGTCGTCGCCGGCAGGCCACCGCGCGCGGGCGAGCCGAGCTCGGGCTCGACGCGCAATGCGTTGATCAGCGCCACGCCTTCGACCGTTTCCTTGGCGAGCTTGCGCGACAGCCGGCCCGGCCAACGCGTGCTGCGCGCCATCACCAGATGCTGGATGTAATGCATCGACAGCACCAGCGCGGTCGACGGATCGGCCTTGCCGATGATGCCGAGCACGCGCGTGGCGTCGCGGGCGCCTGCTCCGCCGCCGCCGAGCGCGGCCGGCACGGTCAGCGCCAGCAGGCCTTCGCGCGAAAGATCCGCGAAATTCTCGAACGGAAAGCTGGCGTCGCGGTCGTGCGCCGGTGCACGCGCTGCAAACACGTCGGCGAGCCGCAACGCGCGCGCGATGTGCTCCGGCTCGTCCGCCGGATGCAGCTCCCTCGCCGCAGACGTCACCATGTCGCCTCCAGTCCGAGCAGGCCGAGAATCTGCTTGCGCAGCTCAGCCAGATAGGGATCGCCGCGATGCCGCGGGTACGGCCTGGCGACTGCGATGTCCGCCTTGATCCGCGCCGGCCGATCGGAGAGCACGATGACGCGGTTGGCGAGCACCAGCGCCTCCTCGACGTCATGGGTGACCAACAGCGTGGTGAAGCCTTTGCGCTGCCACAGCGCGACGAGTTCTGACTGCATGGCGATCCGCGTCAGCGAATCGAGCTTGCCGAGCGGCTCATCGAGCACCAGGATCTTCGGATCGTTGACCAGCGCGCGCGCCAGCGCCACGCGCTGCGCCATACCGCCGGACAGCTGGTGCGGATAAGCGTTGCGGAACGAGGACAGGCCGACCAGCTCGATGACGTCATCGACGCGGTGGCGCTGCGCCTTCAGAATGCCCTGCGCTTCGAGGCCAAGCGCAACATTGTCCCACACCGTGCGCCACGGAAACAGCGTCGGGTCCTGGAACACGACAACCCGCGACGGATGCGGTCCGGCGATGCGGACTTCATCCTCGCGCAGCGTGCCCGCGCGCGGCTTCTCCAGCCCGGCCACCAGCCGCAGCAAGGTCGACTTGCCGCAGCCGGACGGGCCGAGCAGCGCGACGAACTCGCCCGGCGCGATCGCGAGGTTGACATTGTCGAGCACCGGCAGCGTGGCGCCATCGATATCGAAGGCGTGGCTGACGCCTTCGATATCGAGCTCGGCGCCGACCGCCGGATAGGTGATCGCCTCAGCTGCGGACTGCGCTACCATTTGACGACGCCCTTCTGCCAGACCAGCAGGCGGTCGCGGGTGCGGAACAAGAGCGTGATCGCGCCGGAGCAGAGCAGCGACATCACGATCAGCGCCGCATACATGTTGGCATACGCCGCCCAGCCCTGCGCCCATTGCAGGTACCAGCCGAGCCCGGCCTTGACGCCGATCATCTCGGCGACGACGAGCACCGCGAAGGACGAGCCGAGCCCCATGAACAGGCCGACGAACACATGCGGCAGCGCGGCGGGGATCGCGACCTTCAGCACCAGGAATGACGGTTTTGCGCCGAGCGTGCGCGCGACGTCGTAATAGGCGCTGCTGACGCTCGCGACGCCCGACCAGGTCAGGACCGTCACCGGAAAGCCGGTGGCAAGCGCGATCAGGAAGGTCGAGGCGCTCCAGCTCGACGGAAAGGTGAAGAAAGCGATCGGCAGCCAGGCCGTAGCCGGCAGCGGGCCGATGAAGCGCAGCACCGGATGCACCCAGTAACCGATCTTCTGCGACCAGCCGATCGAGACACCGGTGATAAAGCCGACGGTTGCGCCGATGATGTAGCCGCCGAGCTGCAGCTTGATCGAGGCGAACACGCTATCGAGCAGTTTCGGCAGATCGTCGGTATAGACCTCGAGGATCGACTGCGGCGGCGGGAAGAACGGCAGCGGCAGCCAAGCGAACTTTGCGGTGGCCACCTCCCACAACGTCACGAAGGCGCCGAACGCCACCAGCCATGGCGCGCGCTTGCGCAACGCCTGCCCGGCGCCGCCGAGATAATCCGCGCTGAATGTGCCGAACAGGATGAACGCGGCGATGACGATCGCGCCGATGCCGAGCGATCCGGTCCGCGACCAGTCGCCGACATCGGGCCAATAAAGGCATGCGAGGCCGAATGCGAGCCAGACGAGGCTCGCCGCAAGGCCGACACCGTAACTGCCGGAGAGGTTCGAGAACGTGACCGCCGCACGCGGCGCGGCCGCGGCCGTCGCGTCAGACACTGAATACGTCGACATAGATCCGCTCCGCGAATTTGGCCGTGTCGGTGCTCTGCTTGAACACCTGCACCGTCTTGAGGTCGTCGGCGTAGCCCTTCAGCTCGCGCTTGAGCACCTCGCCGGTCGGATGATGGTGATGGGTGTGGTAGCGCGCCATTGCCTCGAGATCGGCGAGGCTCGCCGCCTTCGGCGCATAGGGCTGGAACGACTTCGCCGCCTTGTCCGGGTTCTGCGAGGTGAACATCGCGGCGTCGAGCAGCGCCTGGGTGATGGCACGCGCGACTTGAGGCTCCTCGCGCACCAGGCTGCCGCGCAGGCCGACGATGCAGCAGCTCTTGTCGCGATATTCGCCGTCGAGGTTGGAGGCGACCTCCTTGTACTGCGCATCCTTCAGCCAGAGATAGGCCAGCGGGTCCGACGACAGGAAGGCCTGCACCTCGCCCTTCTCGACCGCGACGTTCAGGAGATTGCCGGGATAGGCGCGCCAGTCGACGTCCTTGATCGGGTCGATGCCGAGCTTGGCCAGCTGGATTGAGAAGAAATTCTTGTCGGGACCTGCGAGATCGCCGACCGCGACGATCTTGCCCTTGAGATCGGCGAGCTTGTCGACCCCGGAATTGGTGCGGGTCAGGACGCGCATGCAGCCGCCATGGGTGCCGGCGGCGATCTTGACGTCAAAGCCCTGCTCCAGCGGCTTCAGCCAGCGCAGCGCCATGCCGAGACCGGCGTCGCTCTTGCCGGTGGCGATCGCCTCCAGCAGCTGGTCGGTCGAGCCCGAATAGTTGACCAGCTCGACGTCGAGATTCTGCTTCTGGAAGAAGCCGTGGTCGATCGCGACCGGCAGCGGCGCAAGGCAGACCGCGCCGGCGTTCCAGGACAGCTTCAGCTTGCGCGGCGCGCCGGTCAAAGCCGGTGCATCGGATGCGGTCTTGCAGACCGGGAATTCCGAGAAGTCGATCGCCGGCGTGATCGCCCGTGGCGCGAAGGCCTGCGCACTATACGCCCCGATCGGCGCGGCAAAGGCCGCGGCGGCGCCCGCACGCAGCAATGTGCGGCGATCCATCACCGTCTTCTTGTTATCCGTCGACATCTTCACTCCTGCATTTCGGCAAGGCTCCGCCCCGCGCGCAAAACGTCTCCGTTTGAACGCCCCGTCGTTCGAAGCACATGGTTCAGAAAAAAGCGGATTTCTCCGGCGCGATTGCACTCAAAGCAACATGCAAATGATGCGGCGCGACAAGATCATCGTCAATGAAATGGAATTTCGAATGTTGTCGGCGCCACAGCTGAACTCTCCACGATCGCATCGCGCGGCGATGAAAGGATTTTCACGATCGTCCCAGACGGAGATGCGGCGCGATCACCCGTGACTGCATCAAATCTAGGCGTTTTGCGGCCGCATGCGCGATGTCTTCTACGCGCGGCCTGCTTGACGAGATCATCCTTGCCGCGCAGCCGGCGAATTCAGATTTCCGTTTCGTTGACGGCGAACGGCTTGCTCATAGACTTGATCGAACGCTGCCGCGCGTTCCGCGGCGCAGCGAATGAATCAGGAAGAAAATTCATATGCGCAAACTGACCCGCTCGGGCCCTGCCTATTCTCTCACCCGCCGCACGGCGGCAGCGCTGATCACGGCCGTGATCACGCTGTCGACATCGGCTGCGGCGCTCGCGGCCGACGCGATCGTGCTGCGCGTCGGCGACCAGAAGGGCGGCAACCGCTCGCTGCTGGAGATTTCCGGCCTCGCCAAGGATCTGCCCTACAAGATCGAGTGGTCGGAATTCCCCGCCGCAGCCCCGATCCTGGAAGCGATCAACGCCGGCGCGCTCGACGTCGGCTACACCGGCGATCTGTCCTTCCTCACGGTCTATGCGTCGGGCGCGCCGATCAAGGCGATCGGCGGCACGCGCTCCGATGCGCGGACGCAGGCGATCCTGGTGCGCGGGGATTCGCCGATCAAGACCGCGGCCGATCTGAAGGGCAAGCGCCTCGCCGGCACGCGCGGCGGCTGGGGCCAATTCCTGATCAACGCGACGCTGGAAAAAGCCGGCAGCAGGATCGAGGACGCGACCTTCGCGCCGCTCGGCCCGGTCGACGCCAAGATCGCGCTGCTCGCCGGCTCGATCGACGCCTGGGCGGTGTGGGAGCCGTATATCTCCTACGCCACGCTGAAGGACAAGGCGCGCGTCGTCGCCGACGGCGAAGGACTGACGCCGACCATCACCTTCATCGTCGCCTCCGACAACGCGATCGCAACCAAGCGCGCGGCGGTGCAGGACCTGCTGCAGCGGCTCAACAAGGCGCGGCTGTGGTCGCTCGACCATCTCGCCGAGTACGCCAGGAACACGGCCGAGCTCACAAAACTGCCGGAGGACGTGCTGCTCGCCGCCTACACCGCTCAGAAGACGAGCCCGATCGCGATCGACGAGGCCGTGGTGAAGGAGGTGCAGGCCGCCTCCGATCGCGCGACGCGCTACGGCATCCTCGGCAAGACGCTGGACGTCGGCAAGGCCGTCGACCGCAGCTTTACGGCAAGCGCGCGCTCGAACTAGCGGCGCGCGTGAACCGGGCACGCTCTTTCCTCACCTCCCCTTGAAAAGAGGAGGTCGGATTGCACAGCAATCCGGGTGGGGATCCTGCCTCCACAGACGCCGGCGTCCGTGGAGAGCAACCCCCACCCCGCCCTCCCCCTTTCAGGGGGAGGGAGACAGACGGCGGTGCTCGCCTGACGACAAATAAGATGCGCACCACCATGGAGATCTCCGATGTCCGGTCCGCTCCATCTCGCACTGATTGTCACAGCACACCTGCTCTGCATGACCTTGTTGGTCGCGCTGTCGGTTTGATAGCGTCCTCTCCGGGCCAGCCCCAGGGAGAACAACAATGAACCTATCAATGAAGGACCGCGTCGCGGTGGTTACCGGCGGCAGCAAGGGCATCGGGATCGCGGTGGCGCGGCGGTTTGCCGAATCCGGCGCCAGGGTCGCGATCCTCGCCCGCGGCGCGGCCGACCTCGCTGCGGCGCGCGAAGCGCTCGCCAGGGACGGCCTTGTGGTACGCGATTATGTCTGCGACGTCGCGAAGGCTTCAGACATCAGCAAGGCTCACGACCAGATCGTTGCCGATCTCGGCAAGATCGACGTGCTCGTCAACAACGCCGGCACGGCGCGCACGCTGGCGTTCGAGAGCATCAGCGACGAGGCCTGGCAGGAGGACCTCGACCTGAAGCTGTTCGCCGCGATCCGCTTCAGCCGGCTGGTGTGGCCGGGCATGAAGCAGCGCAAATGGGGCCGCATCATCAATGTGCTCAACACCTTTGCGAAAGCGCCGGCCGGCAATTCCGCGCCGACCTCGGTGTCGCGCGCGGCCGGCATGGCCCTGACCAAGGTGATGGCCAATGAAGGCGGCGAGCACAACATCCTGGTGAACGCGCTGCTGGTCGGCCTGATCATGAGCGATCAATGGGTCAAGCGGCATGCTGCCCAGGCGCCGAACACGGATTTCGGGGAATTCGCCAAGGGCCTTGCCAAGGGCACCCCGCTCGGCCGCATCGGCACGGCGGAGGAGTTCGCCAACCTCGCCTGCTTCCTGGCCTCGGAGCAAGGCTCCTACATCACCGGCACCGCCATCAATGTCGATGGTGGCCGGTCGCCGGTAGTCTAGAGCCCCGGTCCCGGTTCAACCCGGTCCGGAGCTCCAGATTCTGCTTTGGCGCGTTTTCTTCACGCGAACCGGTGTCCACTCGCTGGAAAACGCGGGCTGGCAACCAACGGCAGGAAGCGACGGCTCAAAAGCAAAAGGCCTCCGTCACCGGAGGCCTTTCATCTTAAACCGCGTCCTTGGCGGCCTTGACCGGCCGTGCGCGGACGATCTTCCGGGCCGGCTTGGCCTTGAACATCATCTCTTCGCCGGTGAAGGGGTTGGTGCCCTTGCGCGCCTTGGTCGCAGGCTTCTTGACCACAACGAACTTCGCGAAGCCGGGGACGAGGAACACCCCGGCCTTCTTCAGCTCCTTGTGGCCGACATCGACAAGCGAGTCCAAAACGTTCTTGACGTCGCGCTTGGAGAGTTCGGTGGTGGTCGCGATCTTCTCGATCACTTGCGACTTCGACAGTTGGGTAGCCATGGTTGCTCCATTGATTCTGGAGTGGGCACGATATGGCGGAAAACGCCGAGAAAAACAGTGTTTTCTGCACTCCCCACCACAATATCGCTGTGGACAGCCGCCGAATCAGGGTTTTTTCCAGTGTTTTTTCAAGTCAAGGCGCTTCCGACCCCTAAAATTACAGGGTTTGCGCGGCTTCGGCGCTCCCGAAACGTCCCTTCGAGAGAATCACCAGACGCAACTCGCGCGGCCCAAACTGCGACAATGCGGCGCCCGATCCGGGTTGCGAAGCGTCGCAATGCGCCACTTCAGGTTTCGGAAACGATCCTCCAAAAGGCCGAGGCATTAGAAAATGACTCGGGTTCCCATTCCATCGTAACATCGCAAAGGGGCGCCACGACCGATCCGGCTGGTCGCCCGATGCAAGCCTTTATGTAAGTACCGGAGACCCGCGTATGGATTTGAGCCGCCTCGAGATCAACCGCCGCACGGCCCTTCTGACCTCGGCCGCGATTGCGGCCAATGTCATCAATCCGATGCGGGCCTTCGCGCAGGAGGCCCCGCGCAAGGGCGGCGTGTTCAACGTCCATTACGGCGCCGAGCAGCGCCAGCTCAACCCGAGCATCCAGGCCTCGACCGGCGTCTACATCATCGGCGGCAAGATCCAGGAGAATCTGGTCGACCTCGACGCCAACGGCCAGCCGGTCGGCGTGCTCGCCGAGAGCTGGGAGGCAACGCCGGACGGCAAGACCGTCACCTTCAAGCTGCGCAAGGGCATCACCTGGCACGACGGCAAGCCGTTCACCTCTGATGACGTCGCTTTCACCGCGATGAACATGTGGAAGAAGATCCTCAACTACGGATCGACGCTGCAGCTGTTCCTCACATCGGTCGATACGCCCGATCCGCAGACCGCGATCTTCCGCTACGAGCGGCCGATGCCGCTCAACCTGTTGCTCCGGGCCCTGCCCGACCTCGGCTACGTCTCCGCCAAGCATCTCTACGAGAGCGGCGACATCAGGCAGAACCCGACCAATCTGGCGCCGGTCGGCACCGGCCCATTCAAATTCGTCAAATACGAGCGCGGGCAATACATCATCGCCGACCGCAACCCGGACTACTGGCGGCCGAACGCGCCCTATCTCGACCGCATCGTCTGGAAGGTGATCACCGACCGCGCCGCCGCGGCCGCCCAGATGGAGGCCGGCGAGCTGCACTACAGCCCGTTCTCGGGCCTGACGATCTCGGACATGGCGCGGCTCGGCAAGGACAAGCGCTTCATCGTCCAGACCAAGGGCAATGAGGGCAACGCCCGCACCAACACCATCGAGTTCAACTTCCGCCGCAAGGAACTGGCGGACATCCGGGTCCGCCGCGCCATCGCGCACGCGATCAACGTGCCGTTCTTCATCGACAATTTCCTGGGCGATTTCGCCAAGCTCGGCACCGGCCCGATCCCGTCGACCTCGACCGACTTCTATCCCGGGCCGAACACGCCGCAATACCCCTATGACAAGGCCAAGGCGATCGCGCTGCTCGACGAGGCCGGCTTCAAAGCCTCCAGCGGCAACCGCTTCTCGCTGAGACTCCTGCCGGCACCGTGGGGCGAGGACATCTCGCTGTGGTCGACCTTCATCCAGCAGTCGCTGGGAGAAGTCGGCATCCAGGTCGACATCGTACGCAACGACGGCGGCGGCTTCCTCAAGCAGGTCTATGACGAGCACGCCTTCGATCTCGCGACCGGCTGGCACCAGTATCGCAACGACCCCGCGGTCTCGACCACGGTATGGTACCGCTCCGTCCAGCCCAAGGGCGCGCCGTGGACCAACCAATGGGGCTGGGAGGACAAGACCGTCGACAAGACCATCGACGATGCCGCCACCGAAGTCGATCCGGCCAAGCGCAAGGCGCTCTATGCCGATTTCGTCAAGGAGGTGAACACCGAGCTGCCGGTCTGGATGCCGATCGAGCAGATCTTCGTTACCGTGATCACGGCCAAGGCGCGCAACCACTCCAACACGCCGCGCTGGGGCTCGACGAGCTGGCACGATCTTTGGCTGAGCGCATGAGGCCACATCTGCGCTAGGCGTGGCGCCCTCTTCTCCCTCGCCCCGCTCTTGCGGGAAGAGGGTCGGGGTGAGGGGCTCGCTCCACGATATTGCTCCATCGATAGACCTGTACCCCCTCACCCGGATCGCATCTGGCGATGCGATCCGACCTCTCCCCCCAAGCGGGGCGAGGTAAGAAGGGGCCGGTGCCCACCCCGAACCGGTGTCCACATCGTTCGAAAACGCTATAGATAAAATATGCGTATCCTGAGCCTTGCGGGGCGGCGGCTCGCCGCCTCGATCCCGACCCTGTTCCTGATCCTGATCGGCGTGTTCCTGCTGCTGCAGCTCGCGCCGGGCGACACCGTCGATGCGCTGATGGCGCAGATGGGCGGCGGCGACGCCGCGACCGCCGAGGCGCTGCGCAAATTCTACGGGCTGAACCTCTCGGTTCCGGCGCAGCTCGGGAACTATCTGTGGCACCTGGTCCGGCTCGACCTCGGCTTCTCCTCGATCTACGGCAAGCCGGTGGCGACCGTGATCCTGGAACGGCTGCCGCCGACCATCCTATTGATGACGGCGTCGCTGTCATTCGCGTTCTTCTTTGGCCTCGTGTTCGGCGTGATCGCCGCGCGTGGCGTCAACCGCTGGCCGGACACGATGATCTCCACCCTCGGCCTGATCTTCTACGCCACGCCGTCGTTCTGGTTCGGGCTGATGGCGATCGTGGTGTTCTCGGTCTATCTGCAGTGGCTGCCGCCGGGCGGCTTCGAGGATATCGGCAACGTCCAGACCGGAATCTGGCGCATGCTGGATATCGCGGCGCATCTGGTGCTGCCGACGCTGACGCTCGGGCTGATCTTCCTCGCGATCTATTTGCGCATCATGCGCGCCTCGATGCTTGAGGTCCTGAACCTCGATTTCGTCCGCACCGCCCGCGCCAAGGGGCTGGACGAGACCCATGTCATCACCCGCCATGTGCTGCGCAACGCGCTGCTGCCGATGGTGACGCTGATCGGATTGCAGGCCGGCACCATGCTCGGCGGCTCGGTCGTGGTGGAGAGCGTGTTCTCGCTGCCCGGCCTCGGCCGTCTCGCTTATGAGTCGGTGGTGCAGCGCGACCTCAACACCCTGCTCGGCATCGTCTTCGTGTCCGCGCTGCTCGTCATATCCGTGAACTTCGTCGTCGACCTGCTCTACGCGCGGCTCGATCCGCGCATCGCGGCGGAGGGTTGACGATGGATGCCGTGAAGCGCTACTTCCGCAGCCCGGCCGCGGTGATCGGCCTGATCCTGCTGCTGCTTGTCATCGCGATGGCAATCAGCGCGGGTCTCCTCTATCCGCGCGATCCGCTCGCTCTCGCGGGCCGGCCGCTGATCTGGCCGTTCTCCAATCCGCGCTTCCTGCTTGGCACCGACAATTCCGGCCGCGACATCGCCGCCCAGATCTTCTACGGCGCGCGGATCTCGCTGCTGATCGGCGGCGTCGCCACCCTGATCGCGATCCTGATCGGCATCCTGGTCGGCGCCTTCGCCGGCTATTACGGCGGCTGGGTCGACAATGTGCTGATGCGGATCACGGAAGCGTTCCAGACGCTGCCGAACTTCGTGCTGCTGCTGGTGCTGGTCGCGGTGTTTGGCTCGACCCTGACCACGGTGACGATTGCAGTTGGCGTGGTGTCGTGGCCGGCGCCAGCGCGGCTGACCCGCGCCGAGTTCCTGTCGCTGCGCAACCGCGAATTCGTGCAGGCCGGCAAGACGCTCGGCATGAAGGACGTCCAGCTCATCCTCGGCGAAATCCTGCCCAATGCGCTGCCGCCCGTCATCGTCTATGCCAGCGTGGTGATGGCGGTCGCGATCCTGCTGGAAAGCGCGCTCGCCTTCCTGCGTCTGTCCGATCCCAACGTCGCCTCCTGGGGCAATCTGATCGGGCTCGGCCGCGACGTGCTCCGGGTGCAATGGTACGTCTCGGCAATCCCTGGCATTGCGATCCTCGTCACCGTGCTCGCGGTGTCGCTGGTCGGCCAGGGCCTGAACGATGCGCTCAATCCGAGGCTGAAGAGCCGATGAGCGAGAGCGTCCTTTCCCTCGACGCCCTGACGGTGCGCCTGCCCAAGGGCGCCGACCGGCCGCATGCGCTGTCCGACGTTTCGCTTTCAATTGCGTCGAACGAGATCCTCTGCGTGGTCGGCGAGTCCGGCTCCGGCAAATCGATGATGGCGAACGCCATCATGCGGCTGCTGCCGAACGAGGTGACGATCGAACGGGGCCGCATGATGTTCGACGGCCGCGACCTCTGCGCCGCCGACAGCGCCGAGATGCGCGATGTGCGCGGCGCCGGCATCGCGATGATCTTCCAGGAGCCGATGACCGCGCTCAATCCGCTGCGCACGATCGGCGACCAGATCGGCGAGATGTTTGCGATCCACACCGCTCTCTCGAAGGCCGAGATCAATGCTCGTGTGCTGGCGCTGCTCGAGGACGTCCGCATCCCCGACCCCAAGGCTGCCGCAAAAGCTTACCCGCACGAGCTGTCCGGCGGCCAGCGCCAGCGCGCGATGATCGCGATGGCACTCGCGCTCGACCCCAAGCTCCTGATCGCGGACGAGCCGACCACCGCGCTCGACGTGACGACACAAGCACAGATCCTGAAGCTGATCCGCGATTTGCAGCAGCGCAAGAAGACCGCGGTGCTGTTCATCACCCATGATTTCGGCGTGGTCGCCGAGATCGCCGACCGCGTCGTGGTAATGCAGCATGGCGCGATCGTCGAGCACGGCACGGCCGACAAGGTGCTGAACGATCCGCAGCATGCCTACACGAAGCAGCTGATCGCAGCCGTTCCGCCGCTGAAGGCGCCGCCGCCGCGCATCCTTTCCGGCAAGGACATCCTGACCATCGACGGCGTCTCCAAGACCTACCGCACCGGCGGCTTCCTCGGCCGCGGCGCGCGGATCACGGAGGCCGTCAAGAACGTGTCGCTGCACCTGCCGCGCGGCGCGACGCTCGGCATCGTCGGCGAATCCGGTTCGGGCAAATCAACGCTCGCGCGCTGCATCGTGCGGCTGATCGATCCGGACACCGGGTCGATCATGCTCGACGGCAAGGACTGGGCAAAGCTCGGCCGCGACGATATCAGGCGCGAGACCCGCCACATCCAGATGGTGTTCCAGGATCCGTTCGCCTCGCTCAATCCGCGCCGCAAGGCGGCCGAGCTGGTGGCGCAGGGACCGATCGTGCACGGCACCGACCGCGCCACCGCGATCGCGGAAGCGCGAAAGCTGTTCGAGCTGGTCGGCCTCGATCCGTCCGCGGGTGACCGCTACCCGCACGAATTCTCCGGCGGCCAGCGCCAGCGCATCGGGCTCGCCCGGGCACTCGCGTTGAAGCCGGATGTGCTGGTTGCCGACGAGCCGGTCTCGGCGCTCGACGTCTCGGTGCAGGCGCAGGTCTTGAAGCTGCTCGCCGGGCTGCGCCAGCAGCTTGGCCTCTCCATCATCTTCATCACCCACGATCTGCGCGTCGCCGCCCAGATCTGCGATCTCGTCGCCGTCATGAAGGACGGCGCCGTGGTCGAGCAAGGGCTGACCGCCGAGGTGTTCGGCAAGCCGCGGCATCCCTATACGCAGGCGCTGCTGTCAGCGATCCCCGGCGGCGCGTTTGCGCGCGAGCACGGCACCGCAACCGTGTAGCCGGGGACGCGCGGCCCTACTCCGCCGCTTGTGGCTTGGGCTCCTCGCGCAGCCGGAAGCGCTTCAGCAATCCGGATACCGTGTCGCGGAAGCCGCCATATTCCAGCTCTGAATAGGGCAGCATCGCAGCGCCGGACCAGCCCTGGCTGCGCATCTCGATCGCCTTGCGCTGCGCGCGCTGGCGAACCTCGTCCCAGGCAAGGTTGTCAAAGAAGTCGGTATAGGACTCCGAGAACTTCCCGTCCCGGTCGATCGAGAAGCCGACGCAGGACACGATCGGCAGGCAATACATCCCCGTCACCGGGGTGTTGAGCGGCACCGGCATGAGCGGCATCACATGCGAGCCGCGCGCATCGCCACCCACGAAGTGCGCCTTGGTGAACGGCGAGATGATTTCTTCGGGCGCCGCGAAAATGCCCTGGTTCCTGACGACCGCGACCGGATCATCCTTGCCGGTGTACTTGCCTGCGATGGAGTGAAGGCGCTGCGCCGAAACGGCGACGGCGACCTCGCCATAGGTTTTCGAGACGATGCGATCAATGCCGAAGCGCTCGTTGTCGCGAAGCAGCGCCGCAATGTGGTAGCCGTCCGCGGGCGCATCGAGTTCGATCACGCTGTCGCCGGCCGTGTTGTCCATATCGATGATATGGAAACGGAAGCCCTTGATCATCGGGGGCAGCATCAGCCCGGCGCAATACATGGGATCGGCAAAAGCCAGATAGAGCGGCAGGTTGTAGGCACCGGGGCCGCACTTGTCTGCGGCGAACACCATGAAGGACTCCGCGGGTCTCGCGCCCGAGAGGCTGTGGTCGAAGCTGAGCTCGGCGACAGCCGGGCCCGCGCCGCGAACGTTTCCGGACGGGGCGTCGACGAGAAGATCCTGGCCGGCGCCGTAGAGCCCGGAGGTCTTCGCGACCGCAGCGGCCGCGAGAAACGTCTTCCAGGCGAATTGGTGGACTTCGGAGCTCCCTTCGCCCCGCGTGTGCGTCATGATGATCGCAATATCGTCGCCGGTATGGCGCACGAAACCGTCGATCAGGAGACCGTTTTCGATCGCTTTCGCGACCTCCCCTTCGACAGCCGCCATCATGCGCGCAGATGGTTTCGTGTGGCCCCCGACGGAGCCAATGTCAGCCTTGATGACCGAAATGGTGAGTTTCATGAGCATCCCTCCGACCGCAGCGCAGCGCCTTCGCCTCGGCGCTCGCTGCGCCGGGGGCGACGGCGCGCTCATTTGCAAAAAAGAACGTCGTGTGGTGCGACAGGTTCCCTGCGCATATTGCTTGCGGAACTATGGCCCCTCCGTCACCGCGTGTCGATACGGGCTATCGACGCATCTGGAATAGCTCGCCCTGCCCGATGGGGTTACCACCCGCCCTATGAAGCGCGGTTGAGAAAGATCGGCAGGCCCCGCTTGTTGGAATAGAGAGGACGGTAGCGCTCGGTGTTGTACGCGCTTGCGACGTCCAATTTGCGTGGCCCGAGCTTGGCGTCGGGGATCGGCACGAGGTCGTATCGGCCCTCGACCAGGGCCGACATGAGGCCGGTTTTGCCTTCCAGGATCGCATCGTAAGCCATGTTGCCGAACGTCAGCGCCACAAGCTTGTCGATGAAGTCGGGATCGCCTGACCGCAGGTCGTAGGTGAGGTCAGAGACGATGGTCTCCTCGCCGGTGCGCCGCTTGATCTCGTCGGCGAATGCTTCGGCCACGCTCGCCTTCCTGCGGTGACCGTAGGCGTCAGGCTCGCCGAATTCCTGCACCTTGTAGCCCTCCCACTCGGCGCCCTCGCTGAGCACGATCAACGCGTAGTTGCTTGGGTTGCCGTGCTTGTCATCGAGGAGAAGCTGGATCAGCTTGTCGAGATTGACCTTGTACTCCGGTATGGCGCATCGGATCGAGGTTGCGTATGCGGTATAGAGTGCCGTAAAGCCGGCATCGCGACCAAAGACGCGGAAGATGCCGATTCGCTCGTGCGAGCCGACGGTGGTGCGCTGGCGCTGGATGGCATCGCTGGCACGGGTGATCGCGGTCGAAAAGCCGATGCAGTATTCGGTGTTGCGAACGTCGTTGTCCATCGTCTTCGGGATCGCAATGATCTTGACGCCTCGCCTGTTGAGCTTGTCCGCGTAGCTGAGAGTATCGTCGCCGCCGATGGCGATCAGATGTTCGATACCGAGCCCCGCGAGGTTCGCAAGCACCTCGTTGGTGAGGTCCCACGTCGTGGTTGCGATGCCACCCTTGGTGCTCTGGGAAACCGGAAAGTCGCGGCCCGCGAGATGATCGGGCAACTTCTTCATTTTGGAGGGATTGGTGCGGCTCGAGTGCAGCACGGTGCCGCCGCGCCGGTCGATGACGCGCGTATTTTCGCGGTTCAGCGGGATGATGTAATGGGACTTGCTCGACGGGTCGTCGAGGTTCAGGTGCGTGAGGGCCTCCCAGCCCCGGCGGAGACCGACAACCTCGATGTCGTCCTCACTGCCGCGATAAGTCACGCTCTTGATCACCGCGTTAAGGCCGGGGACGTCACCGCCTCCCGTGAGAATACCAATGCGCTTCCTCATGCCCACCTCCCAGGGTTGCTATCTGGCAATAACGCCTGCGTCGCGTCGGGGTTTCCACAACGCTATCCGCCAACGGCGGAATCCTCGTGATCGCGGCGCCCACCCGAACCTGCTTGGGCCCCAATCTTCCAGCGACGTCCTCTGACCAGTCCCCAACTCGGGCGGCTTGCCCCTCCATGCCTCTCGCGTGCATGGCGCGACGTTGCTCCGCGCCTACCGCGAACGGCGCGAGGCGAGGAAATACTCCGCCCATCGCAGCAACTCGAAACGATCGCCCTTGACCAACTCCTGTGCATCGCGGCGCCGGTAGAGCACCAGCATCCAGGGCGCGAGCTTGCGGAGCACGCCGTGCGCCATGTACTGCACCGGCTCGGAGAACGGCAGCGCCAGCTCGCTTTCCGGCACGCCCTGGACCGCGCGCGCCAATTCGCGGCCGAGCGGGATCGTCAGCGCGACGGCACGGCCGTTGCAGCCGGTCCAGCCATAGGCGTTCGGTCCCAACCGGTGCATGCGCGGCAGGAAATCCGCCGTCATCCCGACATAGCCGTTCCAGACATAGTCGAAGGAGACCTCGCCAATCTGCGGCCACAGGCGCTGCAACCGCTCGGTCACCCGCGCCTTCAGCCGCCCGGTCTTGTCGCCCGGACCGAGCACGGCACCGCCGGTGACGAGGCGATTGCGGGCATCGTAGCGCGCGAAATACAGCTCGCCATGGGTATCCGACATCGCCTGCCGGCCGGCAATGATGGTCTTGCGCACAATGTCCGACAGCGGCTGCGTCGCCATCTGCCACGACAGCACCGGCATCACCTCGGTCGCGATCTCCGGCACCAGCGATTTCGCGAACTCGCCGCTGTAGGCATTGGTCGCGACCACCAGAGCGCGACCGGAGATTTCACCCTTTTCCGTCTTCACCACCCAGCGATCGCCGCGGCGCTCGAAACTGAGTGCAGGCGAGCGGGCATAGATTCGCGCACCGAGGCCGAGTACGGTGCGCGCAAGGCCGCGCGCCAGCGCCAGCGGATTGACGTGACCGCCGGTCCTGTTCCAGAAGCCGCCGTACCACGCATCCGAGCCGAGCATGTCCTTGGTCTGATCGCGCGACAGCAATTCGACCGGCGCACCGAATTTCGACCATTGCTGCACCCGCCGCTCGGCGATCTTGATGCGGCCCGGCGAGTGCACCGGCTGCACCCAGCCGGCCTGCTCCTGCTCGGCCTCGATGTTGTAGCGTTTGACGACGTCGAACAGATCAGCGGCGCTGTCGCGCAGCATCGCGACGAAGCGCTCGCCGGCCGCACCGTGCCTCGCGATGATGTCGTCCGGATCGGGACGCGACAGTGTCGGGATCACCTGGCCGTTGTTGCGCCCCGAGGCACCCCAGCCCGGCTCGGCGGCCTCGACGATCGCGACGTCGACATTGGCCTCGCGCAAATGCAGTGCGGTCGACAAGCCGGTGAAACCGCCGCCGATGACGACGACATCGGCCTGCTGCGCGCCGGTCAGCTCGGGGCAATCAGGGCCGAAGGGCGTCACTGCTGCCCAGAGCGAATTGGGCCAGCGCACGGCATTGCTGTTCATCATGATCCTTTCTTGCGGGCGCCCGGTCATTCTGGTTAGCTAATTCTACTCTCCTATTCCAGCCGGGAAGACAACAAGTGGCACT
Organism: Bradyrhizobium sp. KZN70725; assembly: GCF_055264925.1. NCBI lineage: Bacteria > Pseudomonadati > Pseudomonadota > Alphaproteobacteria > Hyphomicrobiales > Nitrobacteraceae > Bradyrhizobium > Bradyrhizobium sp. KZN70725. The sequence continues at coordinate 125,411 of NZ_JBUYWT010000017.1, read as the reverse complement.
CAAGAACGTCATCGGAATCGATCACGCCGTGGTCATGGTGAAGGACCTCGACAAGGCGGCCGAGAACTACAAGCGGCTCGGCTTCACCGTGTCGCCGCGCGGCACCCATAGCGCGCATATGGGATCGGGCAATTACACCATCATGTTCGACCCCGATTATATGGAATTGCTCGGCGTGCTGACCCCGACCGAACACAACGCTCCGGCGCGCGCCTTCCTCGAGAAGCGCGGCGAGGGCATCGAACGCATCGCGTTCACCGCGGTGGATTCCGCTGCTGGCGCCGAGGAGATTCGCGCGCGCGGCTATGCGCCGATCGGGCCGACCGATTTCGAACGCCCGGTGACCTTGCCGAACGGCACGATCTCCGCGGCGAAATTCCGCACCTTCCAGTGGCCGACCGCGGAGGCGCCCGGCGGCGTCCGCATCTTCGCCTGCCAGCACAAGACCCGCGAGACGGTGTGGATTCCCGAATTGATGACGCACGCCAATGGGGCAAAACGCCTCAAGCAGGTGCTGATCGTCTCGCCCGATCCCGCAGCCGATGCCGCGCATCTCTCCAGGATGATCGACGTCGCCGTCAGGAACGACGCCGACGGTGCGGTTGCGGTGCCGTCCGGCGGCAACCGCGCCGACTTCGTGTTCCTGACCAGGGATCAGCTCGGCAAACGTTATCCCGGCGTATCGCTGGATGGCCTGCCCGACCGCGGCGGCGCCGGCCTCGTGATCGCGGCCGACCTTGCCGCGACCGAGAAAGCGCTGGGCTCAGCCGGCGTGAAGAGCGGCAATAGCATCACCGTGCCGCCGGCTTCCGGCAACGGCACCCTGCTCGCTTTCGTCAAGGCATAGCTGCCATACCATGCGCGGCGCAGCGTTATGCAACGGCGCCGCGCATGTGGGACTAGGCACAGAAAGTTGAGGCGCTAGTATCTCTCCCAAACAAGAACCGTCCAGGGAGAGAAACATGTCGCATCACCTGATCTCGCGCCGGCAGATGCTGGCCGGCACCGCGGCCGCCGGCGCGGTTGGACTGACCGGATTTCCGGCCCGCGCCGACGTCAACTGGAAGAAATATTCCGGCACCACGCTCGAGGTGATTCTCGCCAAGGGGCCGCGCGGCGACAATCTGCAAAAATACATCAAGGAATTTACCGAGCTCACCGGCATCAAGGTCGAGTCGGAGCAGATCCCCGAGCAGCAGCAGCGCCAGAAATGCGTGATCGAGCTGTCCTCGGGCAAGCCGAGCTTCGACGTCGTGCACCTCAGCTATCACGTGCAGAAGCGGCAGTTCGAGAAGGCCGGCTGGCTCGCCGACATGTCGGGCTTTCTGAAGGATCCGAGCATGACGCCGCCGGACCTCGTCGAGAGCGATTTCTCGGCGGCCGGGCTGCAATATGCCCGCAACGACAAGGGCCAGATGCTGTCGCTGCCATGGTCGGTCGACTATTTCATCCTCTACTACAACAAGGAGCTGTTCCAGAAGAAGGGCGTCGAGGTCCCGAAGACGCTCGAGGAGATGGCAATCGCGGCCGAGAAGCTGACCGATCCGAAGGAAGGCATCTACGGCTTCGTCGGCCGCGGCCTGCGCAACGCCAACATGGCGATGTGGACCAACTTCTATCTGAACTATGGCGGCGAATTCCTCGATGCCAAGGGCAACATCCTGACCGACGGCCCCGAGGCGATCGAAGCCACCAAGCTCTATCAGCGCCTGCTGACGAAATGCGCGCCTCCCGGCGTCGCCGGCTTCAACTGGATGGAGTCGATGGCGTCCTTCACGCAGGGCAGGTCCGCGATGTGGATCGACGCCGACGGCTGGGCGCCGCCGCTGGAAGATCCCGCCGCCTCGCGCGTCGTCGGCAAGGTCGGCTACACGCTGGTACCCGCCGGTCCCAAGGGCAAGTTCTCCTCGACCTATGGCGACGGCGTCGGCATCGCCGCGGCGAGCAAGAACAAGGAAGCCGCCTATCTGCTCTGCCAATGGGTGGTCTCGCGCGGACAGGGCGCGCGCCTGCTGCAAGCCGGCGGCGGCGTGCCGTTCCGCAACTCCATCGTCGACGATGCCGAAGTCGCCAAGGGCGTGAAGACCAAGGAATGGCTGCAGTCGGTGGTTGACTCCGCCAAGATCTCCAAGCTCGGCCTGCCCGTCATCATCCCGGTCGCCGAATTCCGCGACATCGTCGGCGCCGCGCTGACCGCGACGCTGTCGGGCGCCGATCCGGCCACCGAGCTGAAAAAGGCGCACGAGCAATTCCGCCCCATCCTGGAGCGTAGCGAAAAAGCGTGAGCGTGGTGACACAGACTGAGCCGGCGGCGGCCAGCAAAGCGTTTTCAAGCGAAGTGGGTACCGGTTCGCGTGAAGAAAACGCGTCAAAGCAAGAGTCCAGAGCCGCAGGCTCTGGAGACGCCGCCCCGGCGCGTGAATGGCGTCCGCCGTCGTACTGGCCGTTCGTGATCCCGGCGCTCGTCGTGGTGCTGGCGGTGATCATCTTTCCGTGGGTCTTCACGATCTGGATGAGCCTGCAGGAATGGAAGGTCGGCTCGCCGACCGTGTTCGTGGGGCTCGCGAACTATCTGCGGCTGCCGACCGATCCGCGCTTCGTCGAGGCGGTCGGGCACACGCTGTCCTATACAGCGCTGTCAGTGCTGTTGCCGCTGGTGTTCGGCACGCTGGCGGCGGTGGTATTCCATCAGAAATTCGCCGCGCGCGGTTTCCTGCGCGGCATCTTCATCATGCCGATGATGGCCACGCCGGTGGCGATCGCGCTGGTGTGGACCATGATGTTCCACCCGCAGCTTGGCGTCTTGAACTATCTGCTGTCGCTGGTCGGGCTGCCGCCGCAGCTCTGGGTGTTCAACCCGGCGACGGTGATCCCCTCGCTGGTGCTGGTCGAGACCTGGCAATGGACGCCGCTGGTGATGCTGATCGTGCTCGGCGGCCTCGCCGCGATCCCGACCGAACCCTACGAGAGCGCGCAGATCGACGGTGCCAATTTCTGGCAGGTGTTCCGCTTCATCACGCTGCCCTTGATCATGCCGTTCCTGTTCATCGCCGGCATGATCCGCATGATCGACGCGGTGAAAAGCTTCGACATCATCTTCGCGATCACGCAAGGAGGGCCGGGCTCGGCGTCGGAGACCATCAACGTCTATCTCTACAGCGTCGCCTTCGTCTATTACGACCTCGGCTACGGCTCGGCGATCGCGGTGGTGTTCTTCCTCCTGATCGTGGCGCTGGCGGCACTGCTGCTTTACTTGCGCAAGCGCCTGCTGTGGACATCTGAACTCGGGGGCGAGGCATGAACCCGCGCCAGATTCTCGGGCGGATCGGGCTTTGGCTGTCGGTGTTCGTCATCGTCTCGCCGGCGATCCTGTTCTTCCTCTGGATGGCCTCGCTGTCGCTCAAATTCGAGATCGACAACGCCTCCTATCCGCCGGTGTTCTTTCCGGAGCATATCGCCTGGAAGAACTATGCCGACGTGTTCGCGTCCAACCGGTTCCTGACCTATTTCAGCAACAGCCTTGTGGTCACCGGCTGCGCCACGGGGCTTGCGATGCTGGTCGGCGTGCCCGCCGGCTACGGCATCGCGCGGATGGCGGCGCATAAATCGGCGATCGTGATCCTGATCGCGCGCATCACGCCGGGCCTGTCGTATCTGATCCCGTTGTTCCTGCTGTTCCAGTGGCTCGGCCTGCTCGGCACGCTGGTGCCGCAGATCATCATCCATCTCGTGGTCACGGTGCCGATCGTGATCTGGATCATGATCGGCTATTTCGAGACCACGCCGCTGGAGCTGGAGGAAGCTGCGCTGATCGACGGCGCGACGCGCTGGCAGGTGTTCCGCCATGTCGCGCTGCCGATCGCAAAGCCCGGCCTTGCGGTTGCCTTCATCCTCGCGGTGATCTTCTCCTGGAATAATTTCGTGTTCGGCATCGTGCTGGCCGGGCGTGAGACCCGCACGCTGCCGGTCGCGGTCTACAACATGATCTCGTTCGACCAGCTGAGCTGGGGCCCGCTCGCCGCCGCCGCCTTGATCGTGACGGCGCCGGTGCTGCTGCTCACCGTGATGGCGCAGCGGCAGATCGTGGCGGGACTGACGGCGGGTGCGGTGAAAGGCGGCTAGTCCCCGAGCGCCTCCAGCACGGCAGCTGAATCGGTGACCCAACCAAAGATGCCGCCCTGCGCCTTGATCATCTTCAGGCCCATCTCGTGGAATTCCGGGAAGTAGGACGCGCAGCCGTCTGATATCACGACGCAGCGGTAGCCGCGGTCGTTGGCCTCGCGCACCGTAGTGTTGACGCAGACCTCGGTGGTGACGCCGCAGACCAGGAGATTCTCGATGCCGTATTTCTGCAGGATGTCACCGAATTCGGTGGCGTAGAACGCGCCCTTGCCGGGCTTGTCGATCACGATCTCGCTGTCGAGCGGATAGAGCTCGGGAATGATGTCATGCCCCGCCTCGCCGCGGATCAGGATTCGTCCCATCGGTCCGGGATCGCCGATCCGAAGCGACGGCGCGCCGCGCTCGACCTTCGCCGGCGGCGCGTCCGAGAGATCGGGCAGATGGCCCTCGCGGGTGTGGACCACGAGCAGCCCGGCGTCGCGCACCGCCGCGAGCACCGCGGCGATCGGCTGCACCGCGCGGGCAAGCCGGCTGACGTCATTGCCGAGCGTCTCGCCGAAGCCCCCTCGCTCCATGAAATCGCGCTGCATGTCGATGATGACGAGCGCGGTCCTGCTCCAGTCGAGCGTGATCGGCGCCGGCTCCGCCGCGATCGTCCCGCTTGAATTCGCCATGACGCACGCCCCGAATGCGAGAAAACCCGCATTTGATTAAGCAAACCGCGTGCCATTGCGCAATGATGCGGCGCATCGCGGCGATCCCGATCAGCATGTGACCGTACGCTGCATTTGCGCATTCTGCGATCTTGCTGGCATGATCGTTGCTAGCTGGGAGCCCGACCGAACGAAGACCATCGTTCGCGAAATGACAGCCCATTTCAAACAGGCGGGAGGACAGGCATGAATGGACTTGGCGGTCTCAACAAATCACCAAATGGCGTGGTGATCGGACTGGTGCAGCTGCAGTTGCCTGTGGTTGCGACAAGGTCCGACCTGGCACGGCAGACGGAGCGCATCGTATGGATGGTCGGCAAGGCGCGGCGCAACCTCGGAACCATGGACCTCGTCGTGTTCCCCGAATACTCGCTGCACGGCCTCTCGATGGATACCAACCCGGAGATCATGTGCCGGCTCGACGGGCCTGAAGTCGCGGCTTTCAAGCGGGCCTGCATCGAGAACAAGATCTGGGGCTGCTTCTCCATCATGGAGTTCAACCCGCACGGCAACCCCTACAATTCAGGGCTGATCATCGACGATCACGGCGATATCAAGCTCTACTACCGCAAATTCCATCCCTGGATTCCGGTCGAGCCGTGGGAGCCCGGCGACATCGGCATTCCCGTGATCGACGGACCGAAAGGCGCCAAGATCGCGCTGATCATCTGCCATGACGGCATGTTCCCGGAAATGGCGCGCGAATGCGCCTACAAGGGCGCGGAGATCATGATCCGCACCGCGGGCTACACCGCACCGATCCGCGACAGCTGGCGCTTCACCAACCAGGCCAACGCGTTCCAGAACCTGATGGTGACGGCCAATGTCTGCATGTGCGGCTCGGACGGGTCGTTCGACTCGATGGGCGAAGGCATGATCGTCAATTTCGACGGCAGCATCATCGCGCACGGCACCACGGGACGGGCCGACGAGATCATCACCGCCGAAGTGCGGCCCGACCTCGTGCGCGAGGCGCGGATCAACTGGGGCGTCGAGAATAACATCTATCAGCTCTGGCACCGCGGCTATGTCGCGGTGAAGGGCGGTGCGATGGATTGCCCCTACACGTTCATGCAGGACATGGTGTCCGGCCGCTTCCGCCTGCCTTGGGAAGATCAGGTCAAGATCACCGACGGCACGTCCTGCGGCTTTCCCGCACCGACACGGATGTTCGGCAAGACCGCGAAGGCCGCCGAGTAGCCGGCCCTTTGATGTGAGCATGATCTCTTCGGAAAACCGCTCCACACTTTTCCGGATCATGCTCTACTTGAAGAAGTGCACGAGGCCGATGCTCAAGCCCAGCAGCAGCATCAACGACAGCGTGACGGCGGCCGTCACCCGGCCGCCGACGGTCGAGAGCACGCGGACATCGACGCCGAGCCCGAGCGCTGCCATCGAGACGACGGTGAGGATCGCCGCCGTCTTGGTCACCGGCGCGATCGCGATATCGGGCACGAGTTGGAACGAGCGCAACGCGGCCAGCACCAGGAAGCCGATGATGAACCAGGGCACCAGCTTGAACGGGCTGATCGAGGCGGCCTTCGAGGTGCCCTCCCTGGCGGCGCCGGCCTTGCGCCGCCGCGCCACCAGCAGCGAGAGGCCGATCACGATCGGGCCCAGCATCAACACCCGCACCAGCTTGACCAGCGTGCCGATCTGGGTGCTGACGATGCCCGCCGGCACGGTCGCTGCCAGCACCTGCGGCACGGCATAGACGGTGAGGCCGGCGAGGATGCCGTATTGCGTCGCCGTCAGCTTCAGCAGCGGGATCAAGAGCGGCAGGCCGAGCACCATCAGCACGCCGAGAATGGCGGTGAACGAGATCGACGAGGCGATGTCGTCGCCATCGGCCTCGATCACCGGCGCCACCGCCGCGATCGCCGAGTTGCCGCAGATCGAATTGCCGCAGGCGATCAGGATCGCGAGTTTGGTCTTGAGCCCCAGCATCCGGCTGAGGCCATAGCTCACCGCCAGCATGATCACGACGGTCACCGCGATGGCGCCGATCAGCAGCCCGCCCGACGCCACGATCGCGGCAAAGCTGATGGAGGCGCCGAGCAGCATCACCGCGACCTCAAGCAGCTGCTTGGCGCTGAAGGCAATGCCCGAGCGCCAGCGCGCCGACGGCTCCCAGGCGGTGCGCACCGCGATGCCGAGCAGGATCGCGACGACGAGGGCCTCGATATAGGGATGGTCGAAAACGCGCTCCTCGGCGGCCTGGATGCCGAGCGAGATGACCGTGACGACCCCGCAGAGCAGAATCCCCGGAATGAGCTGGAATATGCGCCGCAGCGCCCCCTGCTTCTGCCCCTGGTCTTGTTCTTGTTCCGGCACAAAATCCTCTTTTCGGAGAAGATTTTATGCGCCAAGGCACACCTCTTGGCTAATATATTTTCGGACTGCCCCGATAGAGAGAAGTTATGTCCCTCAACCTGCATCTGCTCCGCCTGTTCGCGGCCGTGGCGAGGACCGGAAGTTTCTCCCGCGCCGCCGACCTCCTGCACATCAGCCAGCCGGCGATCTCCAAGGGCGTGCGGGATTTCGAGCTGCAGGTCGGCTGCCGGCTGCTCGACCGCACGCCGAAGGGGGTGCGGTCGACCCGGGAGGGCGCGGCGCTGGCGCGGCATGCCGAGACGCTGTTCGCGGCCGAACGCGCCGCCGAGGACGAATTGCAGGCGCTGCGCAACCTCGACAGCGGTTCGCTGCGGATCGGTGCCAGCACCACGATCGCGACCTACATGATCCCGGAATATCTCGGCGTGTTCCACCGCGCCTTTCCCGGCATCGATCTGCATGTCGTCAGCGCCAACACCAGCGACATCGCCGCGCTGATGCTGGGACACGAGATCGAGATCGCGCTGGTCGAGGGACCGGTCGAGGACGAGAATTTGGTCAGCGAAGCCTGGCGTACCGACGTGATGGCGCTGATTGCGGGTCCGGATCATCGCTTCGCAGCGGTCCAGGGGCCGATCGACATCCGGTCGCTGAACGACGAGATCCTGATCGTGCGGGAACCCGGCTCAGGCACGCGCGAGGTGGTCGCGCAGGCGCTGGCGGCCCACCACGTCGAGCCGCAGCGGACGCTCGAGATCGGCAGCACCGAGGCGATCAAGCAGGCGGTGGCATCAGGCGTCGGCGTCGCCATCGTGTCGATCGCAACGATCGACGATCAAGTGAAGCTCGGAAAGCTGAAGGTGATCCCGATCAAGGGCATCCATATCGAGCGCACGCTCTGGCAACTGAAATCGCCCGGCCGGCTCGAGGTGCCAGCGGCGGTCGCGTTCGAGGGGATCATCCGGGAGGCGCAAAGGGCCAGGACGGCGCCGCGCGGACCTGCGGCTAGAGCGCGGCGAACAGACCCTGCGCCCAGGCAACGGCATGCTCGAAACTGAACACGCCGGGCTCGAAATAGACGGCCCGTGCCAGCACGATGCCGACCACCAGCACCCAGAACACGCTGGTGCCCGCGGTCTTCAGCCATTTCGACACGCTCTCGCTCGCGATCGAAGGATCGACCGCGGGGACCGGCTCGCCGAAGGGATCGAATGCGGATTGGCTCATCGTCGTGACCATCAGGAATATCCTGAGAATGTCGCGACGACGGGGGCGGAAGCAAGGGTAGTGGAATGCCTTTTGCGGCGGTTACTTGGAAGGACGTTTTCCGGCCAGAAAGCCGGGGAGCATTTCCTTCTCGGCGTCGCCTGTAGCCATCAACTATCGGTCACGCGCTGCGGCGCCACGCGTGGCAGCGTGATGCGCATGCGTGTCCCCATGCCCGGTGCACTGTTGAGATGGAGCTCTCCACCCAGCCGGTTCGTGACGATGTTATGAACGATGTGCAGACCAAGCCCGATACGGCCGATATCGCGGCGCGTGGTGAAGAATGGATCGAAGGCTTGCCGCAGCACGTCGTGATCCATCCCGCAACCGTTGTCGGCGAACAGGATCTCGACCTGGTCCGCGCCTGAGGCGCGGAGCCGGATCGCGATGATGCCGCCCTTGCCATCCGGAAACGCATGCGCCACCGAATTGACGAACAGGTTGGTCAGCACCTGGCCGTAGGGGCCAGGATAGCTGTTCATGGCAAGACCGGGCGGGCAATCGACCTCGAGCGCCAGGTTGTTCTTCGGCAAGGCCGGACGCAGGCTCGAGAGAACCTGCTCGGTCGCCGCGCCGAGATCGAACTGGCTCCGGTCGAAATAGCTGCGATCGACGGCCACCTGCTTGAACGATTGCACCAGGTCTGCCGCGCGCTTGAGGTTGCCGACAAGCAGCGACGAGGCGCTTTCGACGACCTCGATGAAATCGCTCAGGCTGGATCGCTTCAGCTTGCCGCGCGCAGCCTCGGCAGCGAAGTCGGCGCATTTCTGCTCCAGCACCGAGGCGACGGTGAGACTGGTGCCGACCGGACTGTTGATCTCGTGCGCGACGCCGGCCACCAGCCGGCCCAGCGCCGCGAGCTTTTCCGCCTCGATCAGCGACGCCTGGGTCTCCTGCAGATGGTGCAAGGCCTTCTCGGCTGCATCGCGCGCGGCGCGGATCTCGCGTTCGCTGCGCTTGCGATCGGTGATCTCTTCGGCCGCAACGTTGACGCCGACGATGCTGCCGTTCGGTTCGCGCTGCGGATGCCAATGCGTGATCCAGCATCGCTCGTCATTGTGGCCGGGGCGCTGGCCGTAAACCTCCACGTCGGTGACGGGCTCTCCGGTCTCCATGATCGAGCGAACGATACCCTCGACGGCCGAAGCCAGCGCGGGCACGCAATCATGCACCGTGCGCCCGAGGTGACCTTCGACCGAAATGCCGCAGATCTCGGTGAGCCGCTGGTTGATCTGAAGGTAACGGCAATCCGGTGAGAGATAGGCGAGCCCGATCGGTGCAGTGTCATAGATCAGCTGCAGCGCCGGTTGTTTTGGGAACTGAACGTCCTGGACGACGGACGACCTCATGTCCACTACCCCCCGTTGCACCAAGTCTAGCGCTTCACGCCCGGCCCGCAAATAGGCCAGCTGAGCCGGAAACGGTGGTCTGATCTGTCCGGATCAGGCATGGGTCGGGCCGGCAGCGGCCCCTGACCAGTGCCTGCGGCGTGCTGACGCAACGTGGGCAGCAAGCGCCCCTCGGCGCAGGCCTGCGAAGCGCGCAATTTTAGCTATTCACTGCAACGTGCGGACGAAAATTCTCGACGACGCGCAGCAGCACCCGCGCGCCGATGTCGGCATCGGCGAGTTCGACATGCTCGGCCGGATTGTGGCTGATCCCGCCGCGGCAGCGCAGAAAGATCATGCCGATATCGGCGACATCCACCATCGCCATCCCGTCATGCCCCGCCCCGCTCGGCAGCTCGAACGCGGCATAGCCCTCGGCCGCGACGGCCTCGGCGATCTGCGCCTTGAGCCACGGCGCGCAGGGCACGCTGCGGTTCTCGTGGGTGACGTCGATCTGCAAGGCGAGGTCGCGGCGTTTTGCGATCGCCTCGATCTGCCGCACGATGTCGGCGACGGCGCGCTTGCGATGCATGTCGTTCTGCGAGCGGATATCCATGGTGAAGGACACCTTGCCCGGGATCACATTGGTGGCGCCCGGCATCGCGTTGACATAGCCGACGGTGCCGACGAGGCCTTGTTCGTCGGACCTGCAAAACTGCTCGATCGTAACGATGCATTCGGCAGCACCCGCCAGCGCATCGCGCCGCAGCTTCATCGGCACCGTGCCGGCATGGCCGGCGACGCCGGTGAGACTGGCGGCAAGCCGGGTCGCGCCCGAAATCGCGCTGACGACGCCGACCGGCAGCGCCTTCTCTTCCAGCACGGGACCCTGCTCGATGTGCAGCTCGACATAGCCGAGCAGTTCGCGGCGGGCGCGCGCCGCCTTGCCGATGTGATCGGGATCGAGCCCGAACTGGATCAGCGCGTCGCGCATCGACGTGCCGGCGCGATCGCGCGTGTTGAGCACGCTCTCGTCGAAGGTGCCGGCGACCGCGCGGCTGCCGAGCAGGGTCGAGGCGAAGCGCACGCCCTCCTCGTCCGCAAAGCCCACGATCTCGATCGCAAACGGCAGCCGCCTGCCGCGGCGGTTCAGATCGGCGACGCAGGCGATTGCGGTGATGACGCCGAGCGGGCCATCCCATCTGCCGGCGTCGCGCACGGTGTCGTAGTGCGAGCCGAGCATCAGCGCCGGCAGCCCCGGCCGCTCGCGCTCGTAGCGGCCGCAGACATTGCCGATCGCATCGAGATGCGCGCTCATGCCGGCCTCGCGCATCCAGGACAGGATGAGATCGGCCGCCTTGCGATGCTCGTCGGTGAGGAAGATTCGCGCCAGATGCTCCGGCGTCTCGGAGATCGTCGCGAGCTGATCGATCCGCGCCACGATCTCTTCGCCAAGGGAAGACGATTTCGAGGACGGTTTTGTCTCGCTCATGCTGTTTCCCATCAGTCCAACGTGGCCGGCGGAGCCCGCTTCACTCGTAGCAGGCCCGATCCGATTCACCAGCCGGCAATTGGCGCCTCGTGCACCGGCCCCGACCGGGCTCGCACCGGCTGTCCGGCGGTTATCGACTGCTTAACGGCATTGCATACAACAGCGATCGATCGCTCACAAAATAGGCAAATCGATCTCAATCGACTTCCGAGCGTTCCGGGACCGATCACCATTCTCACGTACATTCAATCATTTACGGAAGACTGATCGCCAAACATGCTCTGGCATGAAGCTTGCGACACTTCCCCCAAGCTCCGCCGTCAGGCGGCTGCGACAGGGACAGGCGGGCCGGACCCGCCGGAGGGAGCGAGCGATGGATTTTGGCAGGATTTCAAGAAGGCATTTATTGCAGGGCAGCGCCGCACTGGCGCTCGGCAGCACGCTCGGCATTCGGGGCGCGGCGGCAGCGGAAACCACGATCGGCTTCATCTATGTCGGGTCGCGCGACGACTACGGCTACAACCAGGCGCACGCGCAAGGAGCCGCGGCGGTGAAGAAGCTTCCCGGCATCAAGGTGGTCGAGGAAGAAAAGGTGCCGGAGACCGATGCAGTCGAGAAGACCATCGAGTCCATGATCAATCTCGACGGCGCCACGCTCATGTTCCCGACCTCGTTCGGCTACTACAACCCGCACGTCCTCAAGATGGCGGGCAAGTTTCCAAAACTGCGCTTCGAGCACTGCGGCGGCCTGTGGTCCGACAAGGACCCGAAGAACGCCGGCAGCTATTTCGGCTATATCGACGAGGCGCAATACATCTCCGGCATCGTGGCCGGCTATTCGACCAAGAGCGGCAAGTTCGGCTTCGTCGCCGCCAAGCCGATCCCGCAGGTGCTGCGCAACATCAACGCGTTCACGCTCGGCGCCCGGCTCGCCAATCCGAAGGCGACCACGCAGGTGATCTTCACCGGCGACTGGTCGATGCCGGTCAAGGAAGCCGAGGCTACCAACAGCCTGATCGACCAGGGCGTCGACGTGCTAACCTGCCATGTCGACGGACCGAAGACGATGGTCGAGAACGCCGCGCGCCGCGGCGCTCTTGTATGCGGCTATCACGTCAACCAGTCGCCGCTGGCGCCGAAGGCCTATCTCACCGGCGCCGAGTGGAATTGGGAGGTGCTCTACCCGAAATTCGTCAAGATGATCACCGCGGGCGAAGCGATCCCGAACTTCTATCGCGGCGGCCTCAAGGAAGAGATCGTCAAGGTCTCGCCCTATGGCGAGATGGTGTCCGCCGAGGCGCGCAAGCATGCCGACGACGTCAAGGCCAAGTTCATGTCCGGCGAGTTCGCGATCTTCAAGGGCCCGCTCGTCGACAACAAGGGCAAGACGGTGATCGCTTCCGGCACCGATCGCGGTCAGCAGGATCCCGAACTCGAGAAGATGGACTATCTCGTCGAGGGCGTGATCGGAGCCACCGCGTGACGACCGAGACGGCGGAATCGGTGGAGGCGGCCGGAATCGCTCCGGCCGCCGATCCCGGATTCCTCCAGCGCCACGGCGCGCGCATCGAATACATCCTGATCCCGGGCGCGGCGCTGGTCGGCGCGCTCGCGGTGTTCGGCGGCTTTGTCGCGCTCTACGGCAAGAACCCGCTCGATCTGTATTTCTACATGTATTACGGCGCGTTCGGCACCGCCTTCTCCTGGCAGAACACGCTGACCCGCGCCGCGCCGTTGATCCTGACCGCGCTGTGCACGGCGCTGCCGGCGCAGCTCGGCATGGTGATCATCGGTGGCGAAGGCGCCCTTCTGATCGGCGCACTGTCGGCGACCGCGGCGGCGCTGGCGCTGCAGGGCGCGGCGCCGATCGTGGTGCAGATCGCCATGGTGATCGCGGGCATGATCGGCGGCGGCCTCTGGATCACGCTGTCGGGCGGCCTGCGGCAATATCGCGGGGTCAACGAGACGATCTCGAGCCTGCTGCTGGTCTATATCGCGCTTGCGATTCTGAACCATCTGGTCGAGGGGCCGATGCGCGATCCGGCGAGCCTCAACAAGCCGTCGACGCGCGAGATCGGCGCCGCCAACATGATCGGCACCATTCCCGGCACCGACGTGCATTGGGGCCTGGTGTTCGGCCTCGTCGCCGCCATCGCCGCCTACATCCTGATCTATCACACCACCTTCGGCTTCGCCGCGCGCGTCGCCGGAGGCAACATCCGCGCCGCCAAGATCGTCGGCCTCAGTGTCGGCAAACTGATCCTGACCGTGTGCTTCCTCGCCGGCAGTTGCGCCGGGCTTGCCGGCATGATCGAGGTTGCGGCGGTGCAGGGCCGCACCAACGCCAACCTCGCGGCGGGTTACGGCTTCACCGGCATCCTCGTTGCGTTCCTGGCACGGCAGAATCCGCTGGCGATCATTCCGGTGGCGATCCTGCTTGGCGGCATCTCGGCTTCCGGCGGCCTGTTGCAGCGGCGGCTCGGTCTGCCCGACGCCTCTGTGCTGGTGCTGCAAGGCATCATCTTCGTGTTCGTGCTGGCCAGCGACGCGCTCTACGGGCGCATCGGCTTCCTGAAGGGAAAGTCCTGACATGGCGGATGCATCGCTCGGGCTCTGGACCGTTCCGCTCGCCGTGTTCGGCGGCGCCATCCGCGTCTCGACGCCGTTCCTGTTCGTCAGCCTCGGCGAGTGCATCACCGAGCGAAGTGGCCGCATCAATCTCGGCCTCGAGGGCACGCTGGTGATGGGCGCGATGAGCGCCTACGGCATCTCCTATCTGTCGGGCTCGCCGTGGCTTGGCGTGCTTGCGGCCGGCATCACCGGCGCGCTGTTCGGCGCGCTGCATGCCGGCATCTGCTCGCTGCCGCGCGTCAACGACATCGCGGTCGGCATCGCGCTGATGCTGCTCGGCACCGGCCTCGCGTTCTTCCTCGGCAAGCCGCTGATCGAGCCGACGGCGGCCCGGCTGCCCGCGATCGATTTCGGCTGGTGGAGCGACATCCCGCAGGTCCGCGCGGCGCTGCGCATCAACGTGCTGTTCCTGATCGGCGTCGCGATCGCGCCGCTGCTCTATTGGGCCTTCAGGACCACGCGCTGGGGCCTCTTGATCCGCACCGCCGGCGAGAGCGCCGATGCGGCGCGCGCGATGGGCCATTCGGTGCTCTTGATCCGGTTGCGCGCCACCATGGTCGGCGGTTTCCTCGCCGGCATCGGCGGCTCGTTCCTGTCGCTGTTCTATCCCGGCAGCTGGAACGAGGGCCTTTCCTCGGGACAGGGCATCACCGCGGTGGCGCTGGTGATCTTCGCGCGCTGGGACCCGATGCTGTGCCTGTGGGCCTCGCTCGCCTTCGGCGGCGCGGCCGCACTCGGGCCCGCGCTGCAATCGGTCGGCATCACCTCCGGCTATCATTTGTTCAACGCCGCGCCCTACATCCTGACGCTCGCGATCATGATCATCACCTGCTCGCCGAAGCGCACGCTGACCGGCGCGCCCGCCGAATTGTCCATCACCCGATAGCATCTCGAAAGATCATTTCATGCCCGAGCGCTTCATCAAGTCCGAGCCCTACGCCTGGCCCTACAATGGCGATCTGCGGCCGCAGAATACCGCGCTCATCATCATCGACATGCAGACCGATTTCTGCGGCGTCGGCGGCTATGTCGACAAGATGGGCTACGACCTCTCGCTGACCCGGGCGCCGATCGAGCCGATCAGGAAGCTGCTCGCGGTGATGCGCGCGCAGGGCTTTCACATCATCCATACGCGGGAGGGGCACCGCCCCGACCTTGCCGACCTGCCCGCCAACAAGCGCTGGCGCTCGCGCCAGATCGGCGCCGGCATCGGCGACCCCGGCCCCTGCGGCCGCATCCTGGTGCGCGGCGAACCCGGCTGGGAGATCATTCCCGACCTCGCGCCGCTGCCGGGCGAACCTGTTATCGACAAGCCCGGAAAAGGCTCGTTCTGCGCCACCGACCTCGAACTGATGCTGCGGCTGCGCGGCATCGAGAACATCGTGCTGACCGGCATCACCACCGATGTCTGCGTTCACACCACGATGCGCGAGGCCAACGATCGCGGCTTCGAATGCGTGCTGGTCGAGGACTGTTGCGGCGCGACCGACAAGGGCAATCACGACCACGCGCTGAAGATGATCAAGATGCAGGGCGGCGTGTTCGGCGCGGTGACCAAATCCGCCGACCTGATCGGGGCGCTGTCGTGATCATCGGCGAGCCGCCCGCACCATCAGGCGCGTTCGGCGTCGACGCCATCGCCATGACGATGCGGTTCGGCGATTTTACAGCGCTCGACAATGTCGAGCTCAAGGTGCGTCCCGGCTCGTTCCACGCGCTGCTCGGTGAGAATGGCGCGGGCAAGAGCACGCTCGTCAAATGCATCATGGGCTATTACCACGCCACCGAAGGCGACATCCTCGTCGGCGGCCGCCAGCAGGCCATTGCCAATCCGAAGGACGCGCATGCGCTCGGGCTCGGCATGGTCTACCAGCACTTTACACTAGTGCCGGCGATGACGGTCGCCGAGAATTTGGTGCTGGCGCGCGACGACGTGCCTGCCGTGGTCGACTGGCGCAAGGAGAAGAAGGAGCTGGAGGCCTTCCTGGCGCGGATGCCGTTCAAGGTGCCGCTCGATGCAAAGGTCTCCGACATCTCCGCCGGCGAACGGCAGAAATGCGAGATCCTTAAGCAGCTGTACCTGAAGCGCCGCTTCCTGATCCTGGACGAGCCGACCTCGGTGCTGACGCCGGGCGAAGCCGACGAGGTGCTCGGCATGCTGCGCGCGATGGTGGTCGCGGGCGAGCTCACCATCCTGATGATCACGCACAAGTTCCGCGAGGTGATGGCCTTTGCCGACGAGGTGACCATCCTGCGTCGCGGCAAGCTTGCCGGCAGCGGCCGGGTCGCCGAGCTGACGCCGGACGAGATGGCCCGCACCATGATCGGCGCCGAACAGCTGACGGTACAACCGCCGCGCACCGGCGAGACCGGAGCGGCCCGGCTCGAGCTCGACAAGCTCACCGCGCTTGACGATGCCGGCGCGATTGCCGTGCACGGCGTATCGCTGACCGTGAAAAGCGGCGAGATCGTCGGCATCGCCGGCGTCTCCGGCAACGGCCAGCGCCAGCTCGTGGAGGTCCTGGCCGGCCAGCGCGAGGCCGAGAGCGGCGTGATCCGCGTCCAGGGCGAGACCTATGCGGCGAGCCGCGCGGAGATGCGGCGCCACAGGATGTCGCTGTTGCCGGAAGAGCCGCTGAAGAACGCCTGCGTCGGCGGCATGAGCGTCGCCGACAACATCGCATTCCGCGAGTTCGATCGCGCCCCGTTCGCGCGCGGCGGCTGGTGGCTGAACCGTGCCGCCTTCCGCAACGACGCCGAGCGCAAGATCAACCGCTACAAGATCAAGACCCGCACGCCGGAGACGCCGATCGCGGCGCTGTCGGGCGGCAATGTGCAGCGCGCGGTGCTGGCGCGCGAGCTTTCGGGCGACGTCGAGGTGCTGATCGCCGCCAATCCCTGCTTCGGGCTCGACTTCGCGGCGGTGGCGCAGATCCACGCCGAGATCATGGCCGCCCGCAACCGGGGCGCGGCGGTGCTGTTGGTCAGCGAGGACCTCGACGAGCTGCTGGAGCTGTCGGACCGGCTGGTCGTGATGTTCCACGGCGCGTTCGTGCATGAGGCCCGCGCCAGCGAGGCCGATCTCACCGAGATCGGCCGGCACATGGCAGGGCACTAGAGCGGATCACGGATCAGCTGCGCGCCGGCGCCGCCGCGCGCTGCCGTGCCGGCGCTCCGCGCAGGAACGCCCGGCCGAAATCATCGACCGCGGGCGCCAGGATCGCCCGATCGCGCGGCAGCGCGTCTGGCATCTCGTCACGGATGAACGCCAGCAGCTTCTCGCGGATCTCGCAACGCAGGTCCCAGGATTGCGGTGCATTCCGTGCACTGATCAGCGCGCGCAGCTCGATGGTGCGCGGGTGGGTGTCGATCACCTGCAGATTGACCACCGCGCCGTCCCAGAGCCGCGACTCCTTCGCCGCCTGCTCCAGCCTTTTGCGGATCGCCGGCACGTCGGCGCTATAATCAACATGCAGCGCAATCGCACCGATCAGGGATTGCGCGTCGCGCGTCCAGTTCTGGAACGGGCGCTCGATGAAATAGGACAGCGGTACCACCATGCGCCGCCAGTCCCACAGCCGGATCACGACATAGGTTGAGGCGATATCCTCGACCCAGCCCCATTCGTTTTCGATGATGACCGCGTCCTCGATCCGGATCGGCTGGGTGACGGCGATCTGCACGCCGGCGATCAGATTGCTCAGCAACGGCCTTGCGGCAAGACCGACGATCAGGCCGGCGGCGCCGGCGGAGGCGAACAGGCTGACGCCGTATTGCCTGACCGAGTCGAACGTCATCAGCGCGGTGGAGACCGCGATGATGACGATCAGCGTGTCGGTGACCCGCTTGAAGACGCGCACCTGGGTGACGTGCTTGCGTGCCAGGAAATTCTCGGCAACGTCGAGGCGAAATTTATCGAGATATCTAGCCGACGCCATGTCGACGGCGCGGATCGAGATCCAGCCGATCAGCGCGATGACGGCGACGCCGAAGAAATGGCTGAGTGTCAGCCGCAGCAGATCGTTGAGCGGCGCCAATGGCAACACCAGCGCGACGGCGGCAAGACACAGCGCCAGCCGTGACGGACCGGCTGTCCGGTCAAGCAGCATCGGCGCGACGGAATTCTTTGGTCCCACCATGCGATGGACGATGCGTTGCGCGATGGAGTGAACGATGAGCGCAACGGCGATCGCAGCCGTGATCAGGACGAGGCCGACCACCCAATCCGGAACCCAGCGAAATGTGTGTTCCAATCCGGTTACGATCTCCTGGACGTCTTGCATGAAACCCGCCTGCTCCCGCATTGCAGGCTGCTAACGCGTGGAATCCGGGATCGCTTCTGACGTCTGTGCAACGCAGCAATTCACCCGATGCAATTCGAATGCGCAGGATGTTGCGTCAATTCGGCTGGAGTGGCACCGGCGCTAGCCGATCTCAAACGCTTCCGCGGCGAGATGCTTCATATTGGCGTGCCAATGCTCGGCGATCTGAAGCCGGGTCGGCGCCCAGACGTGCTCGTGCTTCTGGATGTAGTCGAGAAAGCGCATCAGCGCGGCGGCGCGGCCGGGACGCCCGACGACGCGGCAATGCAGACCGATCGACATCATCTTCGGTGAGGTTGCGCCCTCGGCATAGAGCACGTCGAAACTGTCCTTCAGGTAGGTGTAGAACTCCTCGCCGCCGCCGAAGCCCTGCGCGTTGATGAAGCGCATGTCGTTGGCATCGAGCGTATAGGGGATCACGAGATGCGGCTCGGTGCCGGCTGCCTTGATCCAGTACGGCAGATCGTCGGCATAGGAATCGCAGAGATAGCGCAGGCCGCCCGCCTCCATTAGAAGCCGCAGCGTGTTGATCGAGGAGCGGCCGGTGTACCAGCCGAGCGGCCGCGCG
Organism: Bradyrhizobium sp. KZN70725; assembly: GCF_055264925.1. Lineage (NCBI taxonomy): Bacteria > Pseudomonadati > Pseudomonadota > Alphaproteobacteria > Hyphomicrobiales > Nitrobacteraceae > Bradyrhizobium > Bradyrhizobium sp. KZN70725. Next base: position 106,635 of record NZ_JBUYWT010000017.1, on the reverse strand, counting down.
CCGGTCGCCTCGGCATGCACGGCAATGGCGCGGGCGATCTCCTCGCGCTCCTCGTCCTCCGACATGTCCTTGTGCTCGACCCAGCGCAGGCTGTGGCTCGCGATGTCCCAGCCCGCCTCCTGCATCGCGGCGACGACGTCCGGATTGCGCTTCAGCGCCATCGCGACGCCGAACACCGTGGCCGGCAGCTTCCGCTCGGTGAATATCCGCCACAGCCGCCAGAAGCCGGCGCGCGCGCCATATTCGAACATCGTCTCGATATTGGCGTGCCGCCGGCCGACCCAGGGCTGCGCGCCGAGCACGTCGGACAGAAACGCTTCCGAGGCGCGATCACCGTGCAGGATGTTGTTCTCCCCGCCCTCCTCGAAATTGACCACGAATTGCACGGCGATGCGCGCCGCGTCGGGCCATTTCGGATCGGGCGGATTGCGGCCGTAGCCGCGGAGATCGCGCGGATAGCGGGCCTCGGTCACATCAGATTTCCTCGAAGCGGATGTTCTGCGCGCCCTTCCACAACACGGTCTTGCCGAACGCGGTGAGGTTCTCCAGCCCCGAGGTCAGCGTGATGAAGTGATTGCCGGCGAGCTGGCCCATCTTGCTGGCGAAGTGCACGCCGCCATAGGCGAGCAGGATCTCGGTCTCGCTGATGCCGCCCGGATAGAGGATGATCTGGCCCGGCGCCGGATAGCTGGTGTGGTTCTCGTAGGACACGCCGAAGTCGAGATCGCCGAGCGGCATCCAGACGCCCTCGCCGCTCCAGCGCACGTGGATCGCCTGGCTCTCGAACGGCATCGCCTTGCGGAACGCGGCGACCGTCTTCGGCGCGAGCTGCTCCTCGAAACGGGCGTCAAAGGTGAACTCGCCGGCGCGGACAATCAGTTTGCTCATCGATCTCTCGTGGGTGCGCAAAGAAGTGATGTCCCAACCATTGCCGCCGGCCCGGGCCGGACGCAAGGCCGATTCCGGCCCCGGAAGCCGGTTTTTCGCCGCGCAGCGGCCTTCAACGCAGATTTGAGCAGAGTTGCGTTGCGCCGCGCCTTCCCGTTTGCGAGCCTGCGAGGGGACGTCGAACAGGGTGACCTTGATGACAACAAGCAGTCTGCACGGACATGTGGCGCTGGTGACCGGCGGATCGCGCGGCATCGGCGCGGCCATCGTCAAGATGCTGGCGGATGCCGGCGCCGCCGTCGGCATCAATTATCGCGAGCGCTCAGCCGAGGCGGAGACGCTGGCGAAGGGCATCATTGCCGCCGGCGGCCGCGCCGTCGCGATCGCCGCCGACGTCTCGGAAGCTGCCGCCGTCACCGCGCTGGTCCAGCGCGCCAAATCCGAGCTCGGCCCGGTCGACATCCTCGTCAACAATGCCGGGATCGCGATCGTCAGGGGTGTCGACGACCTCACCGAGGAGGATTTCGACCGCACCATCACGGTCAATCTCAAATCGGCGTTTCTCTGCACGCAAGCGGTGCTGCCGATGATGCGCACCCGGAAATGGGGCCGCATCGTCAACATCTCCTCCGGCGCGGCGCGCGGCGCCGGCTCGATCGGGCCGCACTACAACGCATCCAAGGCGGCGATGGAGGGGATGACCCGCGGCTATGCCGCGCGCCTCGTCAAGGAGGGCATCACCGTCAACGCCGTCGCGCCCTCGCTGATCGAGACCGACATGATGAGGGGACAGAGCGAGCTGGTCAGCCGCATCCCGGTCGGCCGTTTCGGCACCGCCGAGGAGGTCGCGCAAGCCGTGATGCTGCTGGTCAACAATCCCTACATGACCGGACAGACCATCGCGATGAGCGGCGGCATGGCGTTCAACTAGGGCACGTACCATAAACACAGTGGCGTCATGCGATGAAGCTTACGTCCGCGTTGTCCTTATAGCGGTCATTTGTGCAGCATCGGAACATGTCGCGATGGGCCAACTCCGGACTCTTGCATCGCAAGTGTCCCGCAAAATGACGGGCCAATTCAAATGTCCGTCCGGAGTGGTGCCTGCTACTTGCAGCCGCGGCAAATCGTAAGCTTGCCCTTTAGTTTGTCATCGTCCCCGGGATCGACCGATTGCTGCCGAGAGACACGATCCGCTTCTTGATCGAGCTTGGGCTGCTTTGCCCGGTGTGACCTGACGGGTCGCGTCGTCCGGCTTGACGTGTCGTCGTCGATGCCGACGCTAAAACCATCGTAATCGGGGACCGGTCTAGCCGACGGCGGCGACCTGTCGATCACTTGTGCTGGCGAAGCGCTGCCTGACTCTACCGGCGTGTGTTCGACAGTGGCAGATCGCGGGGCAGTGGAGCGTGGCAAAGAATCTTCAGCGGCCCGGGGCGGTACCGAACTCTTAGCGGTCGCCGTCGGCGGCCAGACGCTGTTGGTTGCGCCCGGAGATGCCGATCTCTCATCCGGCGGCGGCGGCGCAAGCGAAAGCGGAGGGGAAAGCGAGGTCTGACATCTCGCGCTGTCTTGTGACCAAACTCCCGCCGCCAACAAACCAAGGGCCAACAGTGTTGCGTTCTTCATTACTCGTCCTGCAAATCACTTGGAATGAAAGCATTGATCGCGTGACTCCTATCGCCACGCTTCGGCAAGAATTTCCACATCTGACATGGCGATCAAAAATTGACGGAAGTTGGGAGCCATGGGCGGATACATGCGCGCTTCGGTCCACCCTCGTTCTGGCCCCACTGCCCGCTTCGGGTCCAATCGCGACCGCTTGGCCCGGTCTCGGTAAGATCCGGTATGCACCTCACAGCGGACCGTTGGCGGTCGGCTGCATTGATCGCGATGGGCCATCCGCGGTGGTTCAGCCCTGCCTCATCCCGGGTAGCCCCCAAAACCAGGGCTCGACAGGCCTCCGGGCCACCAGGCTCCGGCCCAATTCGCGGGACCAACAACCCGGTGACGAAATACCCAAACCGGCATAGCATCCGCGCATTGGAGGCGATCATGTTCAACCCAACTCAAATTGTCATCCAAGCGTTTGTCGATCAGCTTAAGGGTACATACGGCCAAATCTACGGAATCCTCGAGCCCGCCTATCCGGACATCATCGGTTTCGTTGGGCGCCTCGCGTTGGAGAATATTGCCAATAGCGATGCGGCCTACCACGACATGAACCACACCATCATGGTGACGCTGGTCGGACAGAACATTTTACTCGGGAAGCATACGAGCGAAGGCGGCGTCAGGCCGCGCGACTGGCTCCATTTCATGATTTCGCTCTTATGCCACGACATCGGCTATGTACGCGGTGTATGTCGAGGCGACCGGGACGGACTTTATGTTTGTAACGAAAACGGTGATCGCGTCCGGATATCTGCTGGAGCCACGGACGCATCCTTGACCCCCTATCATGTGACACGATCCAAGCTCTTTGTCCGCGAGCGTTTCGGCAAGGTGAGCTTGACCTCCATCGACACAAAGGAAATCGAGGCGAACATCGAGCACACGCGCTTTCCGGTACCGGGGGAAGAGGAGCATACCAGTACGGCGGATTATCCCGGCCTGCTTCGTGCCGCGGATTTGATCGGCCAATTGGCCGACATTGACTATTTGCGGAAGACGTCAGCCTTGTTTGCCGAATTTCGGGAGACTGGCGCAAGCGAGAAACTCGGATATCAGACCCCCGATGATCTACGTGCAGCGTACCCTGCTTTCTTCTGGAAGGCCGTCTGCCCCTATATCGGCGACGCACTTCGATATCTGCGGGTCACGCAGGAAGGTAAGCAATGGATCGCCAACCTTTACGCGCACGTGTTCTCGGAGGAGCACAGGGGAGCGATTACTCGAGCATAACCGGGTGGAAGAATAACTGGCTATGCCGTCTTGACCGGCTCGTTCGATTGCCTTACGCCTCACGCCATGAACCGCTCGATCCTGATCGCCAATCTCTGGTGGCTCGCCGACTGACAGGCGGGCCGAACGCGTTCATGCATTTCGGGGCCGCCGCATTGGGCGGCCTTTTTCTTTCACCTCATCCAGCCCGCATGCGGTGTCCCCATTCAAACGAATGGAGATAAGCCGTGACCAAACCGATCATCCTCACCGGCGACCGCACCACCGGGCCGCTGCATCTCGGCCATTACGTCGGCTCGCTCAGAAGCCGTCTCGCGTTTCAGGACAGCCATGAGCAGTTCCTGCTGCTCGCCGACATGCAGGCGCTGACCGACAACGCGCACGACATCGGCAAGGTCCGCGGCAACGTCATCGAGGTCGCACTGGATTATCTCGCCGTCGGAATCGATCCCGAACGAACCTCGATCTGCCTGCAGTCGCAGCTTCCGGCGCTCGCGGAATTGTCGATGCTCTATCTCAACCTCGTCACCGTCGCGCGGCTGGAGCGCAATCCCACCATCAAGGACGAGATCCGCGCCCGCGGATTCGGACGCGACATCCCGGCGGGCTTCCTGTGCTACCCGGTGGCGCAGGCCGCCGACATCACCGCGTTTCGGGCCACCGTCGTGCCGGTCGGCGAGGACCAGGCTCCCCTGATCGAGCAGACCAACGAGATCATCAGGCGCGTTAACGCGCTCGCCGGCCGTGCGCTCCTGCAGGAGGCGGTGGCCGTCATACCGCGCGCGGGACGGCTGCCGGGCGTCGACGGGCGCGCGAAGATGAGCAAATCCGCCGGCAATGCGATTGCGCTCTCGGCCTCGCCCGGTGACATCACGGCCGCGGTGCGCGCGATGTTCACCGATCCCGACCATCTGCGTGTCGGCGACCCCGGCAAGATCGAGGGCAATGTCGTCTTCAGCTATCTCGACGCGTTCGATGACGACCAGCACGCCGTCGAGAAATTGAAGGCGCGCTATCGGCGCGGCGGTCTCGGCGACGCAGCGGTCAAGCGGCGGCTGGAGGACATCCTGCAAGCCCTGATCGCGCCGATCCGGGCCCGACGCGCCGAGCTGGCAGGCGATCGCGACCATGTCGCTGACGTGATTAGGCGCGGAACCCTGAAAGCCCGGGAGATCACCGAGCGCACCAAGCGCGATGTGATGGCGGGACTCGGCTTGTTCCAGCTCTGAATGCGCCGTCATCAAACCATGGCAGGAACTGTGCTTGCCTGTAACGGTTGTCCGCTTGGCGAAAACCGGATTTGGAGCCTGTCGTGATCGATCCGAAAACGCTTCTCGAACGCGCCGCGCAATTGACCGATCAGGCCAAGGGCGAGGAAGATGCCGGCATCCGCGAGCGGCTGCTGCGCATGGCCGAACATTACCGCGACCTGGCCGCGCATGAGGCCTGGGCGAACGAGAACCCGCCATCGGTCGGCGCGATCACCAGTGCGCTCAGCCCCCGCACCCATTGACCTGTTCTTTCGTCAGCTCACGCGAATGCGATAGCCCAGTGACTGCCGCGCACCCGGCGCGATGTGCATGAGGCCGGGCTTGCCGGCGAACTCGCCATCGAATTCGACAGGGCTGGCGAAACCGTACCACGGCTCGATGCAGAGGAACGCCGCGCCACCGACCTTCGACCAGATGCCAAGTTCGCGAAAGCCGCGCCAGGACAGCTCGATCGCGGGTCCCTGCGTAGCAGCAAAGCGAACCGACGCGCTCGCAACCTGATCGAGGATCATGGCATCGTCATCGAACAATTGCTCGGACAACGCCAGCACCCCGCCCCTGATCGAACTTGGCTCGGATCGCTGCCGCATCAGTCCCTCCGTCAGCCGCCGGATCGGCGCCGGCTCATCCTTCGCGAAGGTCAGCGCGTACGCCTCCTTTGCCAATCCCGGAAGCAGCGGCCAGTTGAAGGCAGGATGACCGCCGAGCGAGGCCGACAGCGTCTCGGCGCCGGTGTTGACGATGTCGAAGGCGACATCGAGATCGGCGCCATCAACGGTATAGGTGACCTCGAGCCTGAACGCGAAGGGATAGCGCGCACGCGTCTCCGTATCGTCGGTGAGCGCAAGCTTGCAGGATCGGGGCCCCTGCTCCACCCAGGCAAAGCGGCGATCCCGCGCGAAGCCGTGCTGCGTCATCGGATAGGTCTTGCCGTTGTGGCGCAGCGTATCGTTCTTCAAGCGGCCGACGATCGGGAACAGGATGGGGGCATGGCGCGGCCATTGCGGGCCGGCCTGCCACAACAGTTCGGTCCCGTCGGCATTTCTGAGCGACGACAATTCGGCGCCCTGCGCCGAAATGGTCGCGGCGATTCCTTCGCCGCGCAGCGTGTGACTGTCGCTCATGCCTCGCCTCGCCGGGTTGCGCTATGCCCCGACAGGAGATGTTCGAAGCCGGCGAGGCCGTCAACCCCAAAGCAATAGCGCCGCCCACGCGTGGCGGCCCACGCTCCGGGCCTAACCGGTAATCTTGGAGAAATCGGGCTGGCGACGCTCGGCAAAGGCGGCAAAGGCCTCGCGTGCTTCCGCACTCATCAGTCGCTCCTGGAAGATCTCGCCCTCGCGCGCCATTTGCGCGCTGATCCTGGCGGGGTCGCGCATCAGCGCCTTGGTGTGCTGGAGCGAGCCGAACGGCCGCTTCGCCAGCGCGTCCGCCGCCGCGCGTGCCTTGGCGCGCAGGTCCGCGAGCGGCACAACCGCGTTGGCGAGGCCGATCGAGACCGCCGTCTCCGCCTCGACCGGTTCGCCGAGCGCGAACATCGCATAGGCCCGCGCATAGCCGATGCGCTGCGGCAGCAGATAGGTCGAGGCCGCCTCCGGCACCAGCGCCAGATTGACGAACGGCGTGATCAGCCGCGCAGTCGGCGCGAGGTAGACGAGGTCGCAATGCAGCAGCATGGTGGTGCCGATGCCGACCGCATTGCCCTGCACGGCGGCAACCAGCGGCCGCGTCGCCTTGGCAAGTCCGGCGAGGAAGCGCGTCACGTGGCGCTCGCCCTGCACGCCGCGCGACACCGCCGCGAAGTCGGCGAGATCGTTGCCGGCGGTAAAGCTGTCGCCGTCGCCCTGCAGCAGCACGGCGCGGATCGCGGAATCGCCCTCCGCGCGCTCGAGCGCATCGGCCATCGCGCCATACATCGCGTTGGTGATCGCATTCTTCTTGTCCGGGCGCGCCATCGTCACGGTGAGGACACCGCCGTCCAGCGCTACGACCACTTCACTCATGCTTCACTCCTGTTGCTCGCTTCCTGCTTGACGCGTCTTCTTCACGCGAACCGGTAGCCACTTCGCTTGAAGACGCTCTAGCTGTCCTTGCCTTTCGGAAACTTGTCTTGCAGGCTGGTCAGCCAGCGCGACACCACGTCGATCTCCGCGTCCGAGAACCCGTCCATCAGACGGTTGTTGATCGCCCTGGTCCGCGTCGCGGCGCGTTTGCCGAACTCCTGCCCCGCCGCGGTCAGATGGAGCCGCTGGCTGCGGCCGTCCTCGCCATCGCGGCGGCGCTTCACGAGGCCTGCACGTTCCATCCGGTCGGCGAGCCCGCTCATCGCCGACGGCACGATGTCGAGCGCCTGCGAGACGTCGCCGATCAGCGCGCCGTCATTGCGCCCGAGAAAGAACAGCACGCCGGCCTGGGCCGACGTCAGATCGTGCGTGGCCGTCTCCTGCTCGATGGCGCGTTGCAACCGGCGATAGGCCACGGTCAGAAGAAAGATCAGCCGGTGTTCCGCTTTCATGCCGTCCGTTATATATTTCGCACGCGAAATATCAAGATACTTCGTGCACGAAATATCTGGTGCTGCGGCGAAGTCCGCTGGCTGGTTTTGCGGCGTGCTCGAAACCATGGTGTTCCCTCAAAAGCCCGGCCTGCATATCGACTGGAATGAGCTCCCGCCAACGGGTTGATTGCGACATTTTGATCCTGTCGCTGGATCGTCGCACTGCGGCCCGGCAGAAAATCCTTGATCGACATCGATCAAACGGGAAATCTTCCCACCCGGGAGCCGCCCGGTTGCGTTGCGGCACCGGCGGGGTCACGAGAGTGTCATGACGTTAGCGGCAAGTCCGGCCAAGGAGCGTGTTGTCCGCCCAAAGCGGCCGCGCCATCTAAGCGAAGCCATGCGCTGTGAGACCGCGTTTCGCCTGATCCTGTCCGAATGCCTCGAGGAAGTCGCCACCAATCACGAGGCCATAAGTTCCGGCGATTCCGCCGCGCTGCACCAGACCCGTATCGCGCTGACGCGGCTGAAGGCGGCGATCGCCTTCTATGGGCCGATGGTGGCGGACACCGAATGGACGCGACTGAAATCCGAGTTGAGATGGCTGAGCGCCCATCTCGGCGCCACGCGCGACCTCGACGTCGCGATCGAGAACAGCAAGGGCCTGCCTGAAGAAGGCATGCTCCAGACGGCGCGAACCGACGCGTTCGAGGCGCTCAAGGAGGCGTTGCAAAGCGATCGATACTGGCGATGGTTCGACGGCATGTGGGACTGGGTCGGCAGCGGCCCCTGGACCACGCGGCAGGACCCTCGCGCCGCGCAGCGGCGAGCCGTGCCGGTCGCGGTGTTTCACGCGCGGCGGCTGGCGCGGTGGCATGGCAAGCTGTGCCAGAAGAGTCGCGGGCTGCAAGGCATGGGCAAGAACAAGCGCCACCGCGTCCGTCTCGCCAGCAAGCGGCTGCGTTACGCGATCGAGTTCTCGGAGGGCGGTTTGCCCCCCGACGAATACGCGTCATGGCGGATCATCCTGAAGCATCTGCGCAAGGGACAGCAATTGCTCGGCGAATTGAACGATGACGAGGTCCGTCGCGGGCTGCTCGAGAGCGTCGATGCACCCGCGCAACGCGCCCACGAGCGCAAGGCCAGGCACCAGCGCGTGCACGAACGGAAGCGCAAGAGCCGGCTGCTGCGCCACGCCGCGGCGGTCTATCGAAAAATCTCCGACTGAACGCGCGTCAGCGCAACTCCGTCGGCGCGCGGATACCGCTCGCGTTGAGGACTGCGCCTAGGAATGATGTATAAAACATCACTTATTGCCCTTGTGCCATCATTACTTGATGTGCATAAATAACATTCAAATAGACGCGACTCTCAGATCGACGGCCATCAATCGATGATCACCGCGGCGCAGCTACGAGCGGCCAGAGCCTTGCTCGGCATCGACCAACGGCAGCTCGCCGAACTGTCCGGACTTTCGGTGCCAACCATCCAGCGGATGGAGGCGAGCGAAGGTACCATTCGCGGCAACGTCGACTCGCTCGTGAAACTGATCGATGCGCTCGGCGCAGCCGGCGTCGAGGTCATCAATGAGGGCGCCGTCAGCAGTGGCGGCGGCCGCGGGGTGCGATTGAAGGCCGGATCGGGCTCACCGAAGGTGCAGACATGATCCCGGCGGTCACTCAGCAGATCTGGTGTGTAGCCGCCCTGCTGGGAACGACCGCTCTCGCGATTACAACGAGCAGATCGCGCCAATCGACAGCCATCGTCTACGGCGCGACTTTCGCGATTTCGCTGATCGCGCTGGCCGGGGCCATGATTTCGCTCATCTCCCGTACCAGCGCGACGGAACTGGCCCTGCCGATCGGGTTGCCCTGGCTGGGATCGCATTTCCGCCTCGATGCGCTCGCCGCATTCTTTCTCGTCGTGGTCAATCTCGGCGGTGCGGCCGCAAGTCTCTATGGCCTCGGTTACGGCAGCCACGAATCCGCGCCACAGCGCATCCTCCCCTTTTTCCCGGCGTTCCTGGCCGGCATGAATCTCGTCGTGCTCGCCGACGATGCGTTCACCTACCTCTTGTGCTGGGAATTCATGTCGCTCGCCTCGTGGGCGCTCGTCATGGCGCATCACCGTGACGCGGATAATGCCCGCGCAGGCTACGTCTATCTCGTGATGGCAAGCTTCGGAACGCTGGCTCTGTTGCTTGCCTTCGGCCTGCTGGCGGGAGCCGGCGGCAGCTACAGCTTTGCGGCCATCCGCGCTGCCCAGCACACTCCGTCCGAAGCCGCACTGGTGCTCGCGCTGATGCTGCTCGGCGCCGGGTCGAAAGCCGGCCTGATCCCGTTGCACGTGTGGCTGCCGCTGGCTCATCCCGCCGCGCCGAGCCATGTCTCGGCGCTGATGAGCGGCGTGATGACGAAGGTCGCGATCTACGGATTCATCCGGGTCGTGTTCGATCTGCTCGGGCCGCCAAGCTGGTCGGCGGGTGTCGCGGTTCTCATCCTCGGCGGCGCCACGGCCGTCATGGGGATCCTCTACGCGCTGATGGAGAAGGATCTCAAGCGCCTGCTCGCCTACAGCACGATCGAGAACATCGGCGTCATCTTCGCAAGCCTCGGCCTTGCGCTGGCATTTCAGGCGAACGGCCTTGGCCTCGCGGCCGCCCTCGCCTTCACGGCCGCATTGTTCCACGTGCTCAACCATTCGTTCTTCAAGAGCCTGTTGTTCTTCGGGGCCGGCGCGGTGCTGACGTCGACCGGCGAACGCGACATGGAGAAGCTGGGCGGCCTGATCCACCGTATGCCGCTCACGAGCTTCGTCTTTCTGGTCGGCTGCGTCGCGATCTCGGCGCTGCCGCCGTTCAACGGGTTCGTGTCGGAGTGGCTGATGTTTCAGGCCGTCCTGCAGAGCCCCGACCTGCCGCAATGGCTGCTGAAGATCATGGTGCCCGCGATCGGCGCCTTGCTGGCGCTGGCCGCGGCGCTGGCCGCTGCATGCTTCGTCAAGGCCTTCGGCATCACGTTCCTCGGCCGCGCGCGGAGCCCGGCCGCGGAAGCCGCCGGCGAAGTCGATCGCTATTCGCTCGCCGCGATGTTCAGCCTTGCCGTGCTCTGCTTCCTCGCCGGCATTCTGCCCGGCCTGGTGATCGACGCGCTTTCGCCGGTTGCGCAGACCGTGATCGGCCACCGGATGCCGCTTCAGGCGGACGATCCCTGGCTCTCGATCGTTCCGATCGAGGAGAGCCGCAGTTCCTACAACGGATTGCTCGTCTTTGCTTTCATCACCGCCGCGGCGTCGCTCGCGGCGTACTTTATCCATCGCTTTGCGTCGCGCGCGATCCGGCACGGACCGGCCTGGGGTTGCGGCTTCTCCGACCCGACACCGGCGGCGCAGTATTCCGGCGTGAGCTTTGTGCAGCCGATCCGCCGCGTGTTCGGCACGCTGGTTTTCCAAGCCCGCGAGCATGTCGACATGCCCGCGCCGGGCGAACTGCGGCCGGCCCGCCTCAGGGTCGATATGCACGACCTGGTCTGGGAGCGGCTCTACACACCCGTGACTGAACTCGTGTGGTTCTTCGCCGATCGGCTGAACCAGCTCCAGTTCCTGACCATCCGCCGCTACCTCAGCCTGGTGTTCGCAACCCTCGTCACATTGCTGCTGGCGCTCGCGATATGGTCGTGATCTCGGACATCCTCGTTCAGCTCGGCCAGATGGCGCTCGTGCTGCTGCTCGCGCCGCTCCTGACCGGCGTCGTGCGCAAGATCAAGGCGCGGCTGTTGCGGCGAAAAGGACCGTCGATCGTCCAGCCCTACCGCGACCTGCTGCGGCTGCTGCGCAAGGAGGTCGTGCTCGCCGAAAACGCGTCCTGGCTGTTCCGTGTCACGCCCTATGTGACGTTCGCGGCCATCTGGGTCGCGGCGGCGCTGGTCCCGACATTCGCGACCGGCCTGCAATTCAACTGGAGCGCCGACCTGATCGCGATCGTCGCCCTGCTCGGCAGCGCGCGCTTCTTTCTCGCGCTTGCCGGCATGGACGTCGGCACCAGCTTCGGCGGCATCGGCTCCAGCCGCGAGGTGATGATTGCCGCGCTCGCCGAGCCGGCCATGCTGTTGATGGTGTTCTGCGTCGCGCTGATTGCCGGCTCGACGCAGCTGTCGACGGTCGCGACCTTCATGGCGTCGTCGGAAGTCGGACTGCGCGTCTCTCTCGGCATGGCGATGATCGCCCTCATCATGGTGGCGCTCGCCGAAAACGCGCGCATCCCGGTCGACAACCCGGCGACGCATCTGGAGCTGACCATGGTGCACGAGGCGATGATCCTCGAATATTCCGGGCGTCACCTCGCCATGATCGAGTTCGGCGCCTTCCTCAAGCTGCTGCTCTACATCTCGCTGATCATCTGCGTGTTCTTCCCGTGGCAGATCACCACCGAAGGCGCGGGGCCGCTGTCCTATCTCGTCAGCGTCGCCGTCTACATCCTCAAGCTTGCGGTCGCGAGCTTCCTCCTTGCCGTGTTCGAGACCGCGACGGCCAAGATGCGGGTGTTCCGCGTCCCCGAATTCCTCGGCGCGGCGCTGATGCTCGGCCTGCTCGGCACGCTGCTTCGGTTCGTGTCACGGGGCTTCTGATGCACAACCTCGCCTTCGACATCGCCCATCTGCTCGCCGGCGGGCTCGTGCTGATCAGCTTCATGATGCTGTACCAGGATCGCCTGTATGCGCTGCTGAACATCTTCGCACTTCATGCCGTGGTGCTCGCAGCTTCCGTCGCCTGGCAGGCCTTCATCCAGAATGCGCCGCATCTCTACGTGACCGCGGCGATCGCACTGGTCTTCAAGGCGATCGTCATCCCGGTGGCGTTGCATCGGATCATCAAGCAGCTCGGCATTCATCGCGATATCGAGACCGCGGTGAGCATCGGTCCGACCATGCTTGCGGGCATGGGGCTCGTCGCCCTGTCCATGGTGCTGATGCTGCGCGTGACCGGCGCGGCCGATCCGCTGGCGCGGGAAGACCTTGCCTTCGCACTGTCGGTGGTGCTGCTGGGATTGCTCGTCATGGTGACGCGGCGCAACGCCGTCAGCCAGGTCGTCGGCTTCATGTCGCTGGAAAACGGCCTGGTGCTGGCCGCGACCGGCGCCAAGGGCATGCCGCTCGTCGTGGAGATCAGCGTCGCCTTCTCGATCCTGATCGCATTCATCGTGATCGGCGTGTTTTTGTTCCGCATTCGCGAGCGGTTCGACACCGTCGACGTCGGTGCGCTCGATGAATTCAGGGGGGAGCGCCGATGACTGCCGCGTCGGATGCCGTCACCTGGGTCCTGTTGATACCGATCACCGCAGCGGCGGTGCTCGCCGCGCTGCCCGGTTACCGGCTGACCGCGGGCCTCAATGTCCTGGCCAGTCTCGGCACCTTGCTGGCCGCGCTTTCGCTGCTCGTGGTCGAGCGCCCGCAACCCGGCCAGTACCTGCTGATCGACGATCTCAACATCGTCTTCATCGTGCTCAACACCTTCGTGGGATTCACCACGAGCGTGTTCAGCGCAAGCTATATCGCCCATGAGCTCGAAACCGGACGGCTGACGCCGGGCTATCTGCGATTCTACCATGCCATGTATCAGGTGATGATGTTCGGCATGAACCTCGCATTCGTGTCGAACAATATCGGCCTGATCTGGGTCGCGGTCGAGGTCGCTACGCTCACCACCGTGCTGATGGTCGGCATCTACCGGACCCATGCGGCGCTGGAAGCGGCCTGGAAGTACTTCATCCTCGGCAGCGTCGGCATCGCGCTGGCGCTGTTCGGCACGATCCTGGTGTACATGGCCGCACTGCCGGTGGTCGGCGAGGGTCAGGATGCCATGGTGTGGACGGTGTTGATCAGCCGTGCGGCGACGTTCGACCCGGCATTGCTCAACGTCGCCTTCATCTTCCTGCTGCTCGGATACGGCACCAAGGTCGGCCTGGCGCCGCTGCACGCCTGGCTTCCGGATGCGCATGCCGAGGGCCCGACCCCGATCTCCGCCGTGCTCTCCGGCCTGCTGCTCAACGTCGCGCTCTACGCAGTGCTCCGCTTCAAGATCCTGCTCGCCGCCAATCCGGATGCGATATCGCCGGGCCCGCTGATGGTGACGATGGGGCTGACCTCGCTGTTGTTCGCGGCCTTCATGCTTTACCGCCGCCGCGACATCAAGCGGCTGTTCGCCTACTCCTCGATCGAGCATATGGGCATCATCGTGTTTGCGTTCGGCATGGGTGGCCCGCTCGCCAACTTTGCCGGCCTGCTGCACATGGTGATGCACAGCCTCACCAAGTCGGGAATCTTCTACGCGGTCGGCCACATTGCGCAGGTGAAGGGCACGCAGCGGATCGCCAACATTCGCGGCCTGACCGAGTCGCATCCGGCACTCGGCTGGAGTCTCGTGATCGGCGTGGTCGCGATCGCCGGCCTGCCGCCGCTCGGTATCTTCATGAGCGAATTTCTCATCGTCAGCTCCACCTTCGCGCGCCAGCCGCTGCTCGCCATCCCGCTGGTGTTCGGCCTGCTGCTCGCCTTCGGCGCGCTGATCCTGCGCCTGACCAGCCTTGCGTTCGGCGAGCCGCGCGGCAATGCCGCGCCGGCGGATGCGTCCTATTTGCCGATGTTCGCGCATTTCGCACTGGTGCTGACTGCGGGCATCTACCTTCCGGGACCGCTGGTCGTCTGGTTCCAGCACGTCGCCAACCTGCTGGGTTAGCGCGAGGGAGAGCAGGATATGCCGAGGTTGATCGATCTGATCCGGGCGGGCCACAGGATCGAACGACATCATCCATGGCCGCGCGCCGTGGTCGACGGCGATACCTGGCGCACTGCCGCTCACGCGCTTGCGGATGGCGGCCTGAGCCTGCTCGGGCTGTGGGGCGAGCCCTCGCGCGTGCACATGGCCGTCCTCGACGACCGCACGTCCGATATCGGCGTGATCAGCCTGGATTGTCCCGATCGCCAATTTCCTTCGGTTGCGGCCCATCATCCGCCGGCGCTTCGATTGGAGCGCACCCTGCACGACCTCTTCGGATTGCAGGCGACAGACACACCGGATTCCCGTCCCTGGCTTGATCACGGCCGTTGGCAAACGCGCTTCCCGCTCGGCGAACATCTCGATGCATCGGCGGACGCAGCGCCTTATCAATTCCTTCCGGCCGAGGGGGACAGCCTGCATCAGATCGCAGTCGGTCCGGTGCATGCCGGCATCATCGAGCCCGGGCATTTCCGCTTTACCGCGAGCGGAGAGACGGTCGTCCGCCTCGAGCAGCGGCTCGGCTACACCCACAAGGGTGTCGAAGGGCTGATGACGGGCAGCACGATCGAGCAGGCCGCGCGGCTCGCCGGCCGGGTCTCCGGCGACAGCACAGTCGCCTATGGGCTGGCGTTCGCGCAAGCCGTCGAGGCCGCGCAGCGGATTGCCGTGCCGCCGCGCGCATTGCTGTTGCGCGCGCTGATGGCCGAGCTCGAGCGGCTGGCCAATCATCTCGGCGATATCGGCGCGATCTGCAACGATGCGTCGTTTGCGCTGATGCAGGCGCATTGCGCCGTGCTACGCGAATCCGTGCTGCGCGCGGCCGACGCTGCATTCGGCCACCGCCTGATGCGCGACCTCATCGTTCCCGGCGGCGTCGCGCGCGATATCGCCGGCCATGGAGCCGACGCGATCCGGGCCGCGCTCGACCAGATCCGCCGGCATTTCCCTGCGCTGGTCGAGCTCTATGACAACACTGCCTCGTTGCAGGACCGCACCGTCAGCACCGGCATCGTTGCTCCAACGCTCGCCCGGCAATTCGCCGCCGGGGGCTATGTCGGGCGCGCGAGCGGCCGCGATCATGATGCCCGACGCAAGCCCGGCTATCTCCCCTATGATGGCCTCCGCTTCGAAGTCCCCGTCCTGAGCGACGGCGACGTCAACGCCCGGGTCTGGATCCGGATCCGCGAGGTTGAGCAGAGTCTCGCGCTGGCGTACCAGATCCTGATCGGCCTCGAGGCCGGCCCGGTGCAAGTGCCACTGCACAATACGGCGGAGCCTTGCGAAGGCATGGCGCTCGTCGAAGGTTTCCGCGGCGACATCCTGGCCTGGCTGCGCCTGAACGGCGATCGGATCGAGCGATGCCATCTGCGCGATCCGTCGTGGTTTCAGTGGCCGCTGCTCGAGGCGGCCATCGAAGGCAACATCGTGGCGGACTTCCCACTCTGCAATAAGTCGTTCAACTGCTCCTATTCCGGGCAGGATCTCTGAGGGCTTGAGGCGATGCGCAAACTTCTGTTCCAGAGCCTGTTTCGCCAGCCATTGACGGAGCAGGCGCCGCGCCCGGACGACGCTGCGCTCGCGGAGCTCGCGGCCATGGTCGGCCGCACCGCACGACGACGCCTCGGCCGCAGCCTCTCGATCCGCGAGGTTGATGCAGGCTCCTGCAACGGATGCGAGCTGGAAATACACGCGTTAAGCAATGCGTATTACGACGTAGAACGATTTGGAATCCGGTTCGTCGCCTCGCCCCGTCACGCCGACGTGCTGCTGGTCACGGGTCCGGTCACCAAGAATATGCGCGAGGCGCTGGAGCGCACATACCGTGCGACGCCAGATCCCAAATGGGTTGTCGCTGCGGGCGATTGCGCCAGGGATGGCGGATGCTTCGCCGGCAGCTATGCCGTGGTTGGCGGAGTCTCCGCGGTTGTTCCGGTCGATCTCCATATTCCGGGTTGCCCGCCTTCGCCGATCGCCATCCTGCGGGGCCTCGTGACCTTGCTCGAGGCGGTCGACGCCGGGGTCGCGGCAAGGTGAAGGCACGGAAAGAAACGAGCACCTCCGCCCGCACCGTGGGCGAGGCGTGCTAGTGTCCCGAATCCGAAGTTCGCATCATTTGCCGCACCTTCGGAGCGAACTTCGGATTCGATAAGGACACTAGCAAACTTATGATTCTAGTGTGCTTTATGAATGCGAAGTTCGTGAAAGTGGCTGCCGCGAAATCGCACGAACTTCGCATTCAGCACACTAGAACCCGCCGGCATTCTGGTCGGCGTTAACCTCGGCGCCGGCCCTCGCCCGGCGTGCGCTGTTGACCAGCTGGCCCGGACGATCCTCGTTGGCGGGCCTGGCGGTCGCCAGCCGCAGCACGGCGGCGTAGCCCGGCTGCACTTCCGTCCGGCCGGCATAGCGGCTTTCGCTGAGGATGCGGTGGACGCGCGGCAGGTTGTAGCAGGGCACGTAGAACAGCAGGTGATGCTCGAGGTGATAGTTCACGTAGTACGGCGCGATGAAGAGACGCTCGAGGACATTGGCCCGCGTGGTGCGGGTGTTGCGCAGGGGATCGGAGCTGTCGGGCACGACGGCGTGTTCGGCAATGTTGCGGATGCGCGTGATCACCATCATCCAGGTCAGCAGCGGCACCAGCCACAACAGCGGATAGGCCCACCACACACCGGCGGCGGCGAGGCCCGCGAACAGCAAGGCGTTGGTGACGCATTGCGGCCCGAGCTTCTGCCAGAAGTTGTCGGCGCGCCGCGACAACGGCCACTCCTTCGGCCCGATCGCATTGAGCAATTGCGCCTTGCGCTGCTGGTAGCCGGTCTGCCCGGTGATATCGCGGAAGAACTTCCGGCGGTAGCTCAGCTTCGTGATCGGAAACGGCGCCGACAGCACGAGATCGGGATCATCCTCCTGCTGCGTCCGCGCATGATGCTGCAGATGATAGCGGCGATAGCCGCGGGTCTCCGCGAAGATCGGATAGGCGCAGAACCACTGGCTCAGCGTCAGGTTGGTCCTCTCGTCCGCCGACAGACAGCCGTGCGCCCCGTCATGCATCAGGATCGCAAGCCCGAGCTGGCGCGAGCCGATGATCGCAACGGCGAGCAGATAGGTCAGCGGATTGGGCCACCACGCGACCAGCGCGATCGCGCCCAGGATCAGCGCCCAGGCATGCACGATCAGGGCTGCGCCCTTCCACGTCGTGCGCTCGCGCACCGCAACCAATTCGTCCTCGGTGAGGAAATCGCGGGCTCGCATGCGAAGCGCGGTCATGTGCCTGTCTCGCCGTCCGTTGAGGATGAAGTGTCGTGATCGCCGACCAGGCGCAGCCGCGTCCCGTCATTGGCCGACGTCGAAGTTGATGTCGCCTGCTCGCCGAGCGCGCGCAGCAATTCGCGGCACATCTCGTCGGCAGCGCGGCCCATCGCAAAACCTTCGACGATCACGCCGATCGCGATCGCCCAGAACCGCCGCGAGCTCTCCTCGGGCGCGCGCAGCGAGCGCCAGCCGTGCCGCTCGACCTGGCCCGCATAGGCGCGCGCGCCCTCGCTGTGCAGACGCTCGATGGTGCGCTCGACGAGGGGGGCGAGGTCCTGCCGGCGCCGCGTGAGGGTCAAGGCCTCCGCGAAAAAGGCGACCGTGTCGGTCGCGGTCACGGTCTCGGCCAAAGCGTGGGTGTAGTCCCGCGGGGTGTGCGCATTCAGGGCGGCCTGCTCGGTCGCGCGCGCGAGATAGAGCATGTCGCGGCTGGCGGCTTCGACGAACAGCGCTTCCTTGGTGCGGAAGTAATAGGTGATCTGGCTCGGAAAGGCGTCCGCGGCCGCGGCGATATCGGAGATCGATGTGCCCGAGAGCCCGCGTTCCTTGAACAGGCGGCTGGCGGCATCGAGCAGCAGCGAGCGCATCTTGCGGCCCGCCGACCGCGTCGCGCGGACCGCGTGCTTCGGATCGGGCGCAGACATGCCGCTGGCGGTCTCCGAACCCATATCTCGTCCTCCCAAAGATATTTGTATGACATACAAACAAAGAAATCAACGGGAAAACGCAGAGGTTGCGTCGGTTGCGTCAAACGGCCTGGAGGGCTACGAGCCTCGCGCATCCGGGGGCCGAGAACCCTTGCTTTCGCGGCCAAAATCCGTATAAGCGCGCCATTCGTGGGCTCCGGCCGGGAGCTGAACGGACGGTCTCAGCAAATTCACCCGTTGATTTTGATGTGGCAGGGCCAGTCGGCCCGTCGTCCCGTGCTCCCGCCTTCTGAGCAGCTCGAGTCCTTTCCGAAGGTCTCGAAGGGCTTGTCGCCGGAAACCGCGCCAACACAGGAAAGGACAACCATGCCTCTTTACGAGCATGTTTTTCTCGCGCGTCAGGATGCGAGCACCCAGCAGGTGGATGAACTGACGGCCCAGATGACGGGCATCGTCGAACAGGGCGGCGGCAAGGTCACCAAGACCGAGAGCTGGGGCGTGCGCTCCCTCACCTACCGCATGAACAAGAACCGCAAGGCGCATTTCGTGCTGATGAACATCGACGCACCGTCGGCTGTCGTCACCGAGATCGAGCGCCAGGAGCGGATCAACGAAGACGTCATCCGTTACCTCACCGTGCGCGTTGAAGAGCACGAGGAAGGCCCGTCCGCGATGATGCGCAAGGCCGACCGCGATCGCGAGCGCGATGACCGTGGTGGTGGCTTCCGTGGCGACCGCGAAGGCGGCTTCCGTGGTGACCGCGATGGTGGCGGTTTCCGTGGCGACCGTGGCCCGCGCCGTCCGCGCGAAGAAGAAGCTGCGACCGAGGAGTAATGAATCATGGCTGATGCTGGTGCCCGCCGTCCGTTTTTCCGTCGTCGCAAGTCCTGCCCGTTCACGGGCGCGAATGCGCCGAAGATCGACTACAAGGATTCCAAACTGCTGATGCGTTACGTCTCCGAGCGCGGCAAGATCGTGCCGAGCCGCATCACGGCCGTGTCCGCCAAGAAGCAGCGTGAGCTCGCCCGCGCCATCAAGCGCGCGCGTTTCCTCGGCCTGCTGCCTTACGTCATTCGCTAATTGACAACGGCCGGCGGCCCGCGCCGCCGGCCGCTCATTCTCATAAGGCTTCCGGGTCGTCCGGTCGCCGATGGTTGGGGTTCTCGATGCAGGACCCCTAACCGCTCGAAGGGGGCGGGACAGCTGATGATCGGAATATTCACAGTTGCACTCGCAGCCGGCGCCGCGTCGGCGCTGATGTTCGCCTCGATCAGTTCGGGCGCGGCGATCTCGATATTGCTGTTCTATCTCGCACCGCTGCCGATCATGGTGGCGGCGCTCGGCTGGGGCCCCCTCGCCGCCGCTATTGGTGGAGTGGGTGCGGCATCCGTGCTCGGCACGCTCTTCGGCCTTCCCTACAGCATCGCGTTTGCCATGATGGTCGCCGTGCCCGGCTGGTGGCTCGGCCACCTCGCCCTGCTCGGACGGCCGGTCGCGGGCGAAGCCGGCGACAGCGCCAAGCAGCAGCAGCCGGCGATTGAATGGTACCCCGTCGGCCGCATCCTGCTCTGGATTGCAGCCTTCGCCATCGTTACCACGACCGCCGCGCTGCTCACGCTCGGCACCGATACCGACACGATCACCGGCACGTTGCGGCGCGGCCTGCTCAAGATGCTCAGCGCCGGCGAAGCGCAGCCCAGCGGTGACATCGAACGGCTGGTCGACGCGTTGGTGATCTTCGCGCCGCTCGCGGCGACCGTCATCGCCATGGTGACGCTGACGCTGAACCTTTGGCTCGCCGGCAAGATCACGCAAACCTCCGGGCGGTTGAACCGGCCGTGGCCGGATTTCCGCACCACGGCGCTTCCCGCCGTGACGTTGGTCGCGCTGCTGGCGGCTGTCGCCGTCAGCTTCATCGGCGGCATGCTTGCGCTGCTGGCGCAGATCGTCACCGCGGCACTCGTAATCGCCTATGCGCTGGTCGGCTTCGCCGTTCTGCACACCTTGACGCTGTCGCTCACCAATCGCGGCTTCTGGCTCGGTGGCATCTATGCGGTCGTCGTCATGTTCGGCTGGCCGATCGTGGCGATGTTCGCGCTCGGCATCGCCGACGCCGTGTTCGGGCTGCGCCAGCGCTATCTGCAGACAAGACCGCCGCCTTTGCCCGCGGCTTGAGATTCGATCCAACCACTTAAACCCGTACTTTGCATCTAAAGGAGAACGAAAATGGAAGTCATTCTGCTCGAACGCGTTGCCAAGCTTGGCCAAATGGGCGAAGTCGTGCGCGTCAAGGACGGGTTCGCCCGCAACTTCTTGCTGAAGCGCGGCAAGGCGCTGCGCGCCACCGAGGCGAACCGCGCCAAGTATGATGGCATGAAGGCCGAGCTCGAGGCCAACAACATCCAGGCCAAGGGCGAAGCCGCCAAGGTCGCCGAGAAGATCGACGGCCGCGACATCGTCATCATCCGCCAGGCCTCCGAATCCGGCCAGCTGTTCGGCTCGGTGACGGTGCGCGACATCGTCGCCGCGCTGGCTGCCGACGGCGTGACGGTGTCGCGCCCGCAGGTCTGGCTCGACTCGCCGATCAAGGTGATCGGCGCGCAGAAGGTGACGATCGCCGTCCACCCCGAGGTCGAGACCAGCGTCACCGTGACGGTCGCCCGCTCCGCCGAAGAGGCCGAGCGGATCAAGCGCGGCGAGGACATCTCGACCCGCCAGGAAGACCAGGACGCTGCCGCCGAGGCGCTCGCCGCCGCCGGCGAATTCTTCGATCCGGAAGCCCAGCACGACGAGGAAGCCGCGCCGGCTCCGGCCGCCGAAGAGAAGTAAGCTTCTCTCCATCGTCCAACCGACTAAACGCTACGAAGCCCGGCCTCGATCAGGCCGGGCTTTGGATTCGTGCCGCCGCCTTGTCGTCGAGCATGGCGATCGACGCCAATGCGGTCGCGGTGTGCTTCTCCTTGCCGTCGATGACGCAGAACACGTCGGCTGCAACGACGGCGACCTGACGTCCCGGCTTGATCACGCGCGCCCGGCAGATCAGACGATCGCCCGAGGCCGGCGACAGCAGGTTCAGCTTGTATTCCGCCGTCAGCGCCGGCTGGCCGCGCGACGTCGCCGCTGCGATCGTGGTGGCGTTGTCGACCAGAAACGCCGTCACTCCGCCGTGAAACAGGCCATGCTGCTGCAACAGCTCCGGCCGGCGGTCGACCGCGAGCGTGCAGGTGCCGCGCGACAGCTCGGCTACCTCGGCACCGACAAGACCCATGAAGCCCTGCCGGCCGACATTGTCGCGAATTCGCGTCGCGATCGGTGCAAAGTCCGGATCGGTCTCGCTCATGAAGTCTCTCCTGTTCGTTCTGGCGCACCCGGCGCCACCACCGCGCGGACCGCGCAGGCGATCAGCGTCTCGACCTGTTCGCGCGGATCGCCGGTATGGCGGCCCGATAGCCAGGCGCGGCAGAAGATCTGCGCCGGCCCGACGATCTGGCTGAAGAACAGCACGGCGCTCATCGGCAGCAATTCGCCGCGCGCGAGCAGTGGCGCGCGCCAGCGCTCGATGCCGTCGGTGAGCCGCGAATTCTCGCTGCGCTGCGCGCCGCGCACCTCCTCGCCCCACTCGCTGCGCGAAATCTCGAACAGGAAGCGCGCCTCGCGCCGGTTGCTCACGACCCAATCGAGATGGGCGTGGATCAGCCGCTCAACGCCCTCGCCCGCCCCGCAGCTGGCGTCGACCGAGCTGATGATGGCGGCGTGATAGGCCTGCAGGATTTCCAGGAACAGGGTGCCGGCGAGCGCCTTCTTCGAGGTGAAGAAGTGGAAGAAGCTGCCGTTGGACGCGCGGGCGCGGGAGCGAATCTCGGCCACCGTCGCGCCCTCAAATCCGTCGCGGTCGAACACCGCCAGTCCCGCTGCCAGCAGATCTTCGCGCGCCGTGCTCAAGTCGTCCTCCTGACTAGATTAACACTCTAGAGCACTGCTCTAATGATGGTCAAACAAATACGCCGGACCTTGCGGCCCGGCGTTGGCGATTACTTCGAGGTCGGAGCTTCCGGCGGGCCGGAGCCTGGCGTCGTGGGCGGTGGCGGCGGCGGCGCCGTCGCAGTCACCGGCGGCGCGGCTGGCGCCGGAGCGGGAGATGCGGCTGCTGCCGGCTCGGACGCCGCAGGCGCAGCCGCGGCAGGCGCCGGTGTGACCTGCGGAACCGGATCGGATCGCACGGCAGCCGGCTCGCCGCCGCCATTGCTCTTGGGCGCGTCGACCTTTGCCGTGTCGGGCTCGGCGGCAGGCTTCGCCGGCTTCTCGGCTTCACCCTTGTCATCATGCCGGGTGGATGTCTTGGGGTCTGTCTTGGGCTCGTCGCTGGTCGCCGCGCCCTTGGGCGCCTCCTCGGACTTCGGCTCCTCGACGGGCTTACCGCGACGGCCGTGCTTCTGACGCGACGGCTTGCCCTCGCCCAAGGCCTGCGGCGTCTGGCCGTCGTCCGGCTTCGCGCCCTCCGGCGCCTCGCTCGGGCGGGCCATCCGCTTGCCGCGGTGAGCTGGACGTCCTTCGGGATTCAAGCCATCGCCATCGGGTTTGGCCCCTTCCTGCGGCGCGGCATCCTGGTGCCGTCGGCGGGCCGGACGCTCGGACGGCTGCTCCGGGGACTGGTTCGCCTCCTGCCTGCCTTCCCTACCGCCCTTAGTCCCCTTGGGCTGATCCTTGGCCTGGTAGCGCGAGTCGTTGGCACCATTCGAAATCAGATAGGACGCAAGCACGCCGGCCATGTCGCTGGACGTCGTATAGTGCTGGCGCAGGAAGCCCGGCAGCGAACCGGCCGGCACCGATTTCAGCAGGCCGCGCGGGCTCTTGTGGCAAGCTGCGCAGGTGCTTGCGAAGATCTGGGAGGGGCTCTTGCCGGCCTCGAGGTTTTGCGCCTGCGCCGATACGGCTGACAGGCAGCCAATCAGAAGCGCCACCGTCGCCAGACTGAGGGCTCGGCTCAACATTCCTTAAGTCTCCAGATTCCGGAAAAATCGCCGCCAGCGCCTGATGGATCGGCCGCGGCGGTCACCTTTTAGCCGATTATCGCGCGAATGGAAGCGCGCCCATGACGCATCCACGCAATTGTCACATTTTGGAATATCGGCTTTGACCACAACGCTATAGCGCGATCTAATTCCCTGCCTATCTTGAGGTTGGGGACACATTGGAGTGATCAACTCCGGTGGTGTCGGTGTGCAGCTTGCCGTTCCGTTGGTGTTTCGATGGACCGATTGTTGCGATACTTCTTGGGGCGCTTCATCCGCCGCGGTTCGATCACGTTCACGACCGCGAGCGGCGCTCGGTTCATCTGCGGTGACGGCACGGGTGTACCGGTCGCCGTGCGCTTTATGACGCGAGGGGCGGAACTCCGCATCCTAGTCGATCCCGAGCTTTATCTCGGCGAAGCCTTCATGGACGGCACGTTCGTGGTGGAGCAAGGCACCGTCGCCGACGTGCTGGCGGTCCTGATGGGTCAGGCAGCCATGCTGCCGAACTTTGCCAGGCTGCAGGCCTGGGTACGCTTCCTCGGACGCCGCGCCCAGCAGATCAATGTGCGCGGCCGATCCAGAAGCAATGTCGCCCGTCATTACGATCTCGACGGCCGCCTCTATTCCCTCTTCCTCGACGCGGACAAGCAATACAGCTGCGCCTATTTCGAGACGCCGGACGCGACGCTGGACGATGCCCAGCTCGCCAAGAAGCGTCACCTCGCCGCAAAACTCCTGATCAAGCCCGGGCACCGCATCCTCGACATCGGTTCCGGCTGGGGTGGCCTTGGGCTCTATCTCGCCGAGATGAGCGGCGCCGACGTCACCGGCGTCACGCTGTCGACCGAGCAGCTGCAAATTTCCAACGCCCGGGCGGCGGAGCGGAACCTGGCGCAATCGGCGCGCTTCCTGCTGCAGGACTATCGCGACATCCCCGGGCCGTTCGACCGCATCGTCTCGGTCGGCATGTTCGAGCATGTCGGGGTCGCCTACTATGAAACCTTCTTCGCGCGCTGCGCCGAACTGCTGAGCGACGACGGTGTCATGGTGCTGCACTCGATCGGCCGCTCGACCGGCCCCGACGTCACCAGCCCCTGGATCCGGAAATACATCTTCCCCGGCGGCTACATTCCGGCGCTGTCCGAGGTCATGCCGGCGATCGAGAAGGCCGGATTGCTGATCTGCGACATGGAGATCCTCCGCCTGCACTATGCCGAGACGCTGAAGGCATGGCGCGAGCGCTTCATGGCGCGGCGCGAGGAGGCCGTGCGGCTCTACGACGAGACCTTTGCCCGGATGTGGGAATTCTACCTGGCTGCGTCGGAGATGTCGTTCCGCGTGCAGAACATGATGAACTTCCAGCTCCAGCTCACCAAGCGCCAGGGCATCGTCCCGATAACCCGCGACTATATCGGCGGCGAAGAAGCCCGCCTGCGGCTGAAGGAGGCCGGCGCGGCCAAGCCCCGGCTGCAACTCGCCGGCGAATAGGTCTGAAGGAACGGGTGCTGCTAGTTGCGCAGGCTGTAGGCCGACCCGCAATGGCCAAAGGTCGGCGCCGGACGCGCCAGATGGGCCGCGGCGGCCGAAATCAAGCTGGCATCGCAGGGAACATTGCGGACCTCGGGACGCGCCGCCTGCTCCATGGCATCGACAAGCGCCGCCAGCCAGCGGCGATCCATGCCATCTGCCCGGCCAAGCCTTGATCGCGCTGTCTGAAACTCTCGAGCCATCGCCGCCGTATCTTGCCTGAGCGTAGACAACCTGGAATCCGCCGGGTCGTTCCCGCGAACCTGCCGCAAAAAAAGTGCGGCGCATGTGATCTGCTTCACAGAGGTCTGTCCCGGACTGTCGTAGTGGTCCGGAATGACCCGAGAAACACACCAGACGATGTTGGACCCGCAGCGCGATATCGCGACTGACTACGCCCTGATCGCCACTGGCGTGGTGGCCGCCTTGATCGCGCTGGCCTTCCTCATCCTGGTCTGAGAAATCGACGCCAACAGCCGCCTCGCCTCTCCATGGGTCCGCTCGCCTGGCAAAAGGTTCAGGCGGCGTCCAATTTTTGCCAACGACCGTGCTGATCGGCCGGCTCCCGCCCGGTTTCGGACAAAACCCCAGTCAAGCGGAATGCATCCGGCTGTTTCGGATTCACACCTCGCGTTGTGTGAATCGTGCATAAGAAACATCCGTCCTTTCGCTTCGTGCCGGGCTGGCGCTTCATCGCCGCCCCACAGCCGAAAATCTCAGTAACGACGAAATCAGAAGAATAAGCTCGTCCATGGCCTTGATTGATTCGAACGTCCACAAGCTCGCGCCCGACGCCGCATCCCCGGCCTACCGAAGTGCGCCGCACAACATCGAAGCGGAACAGGGCCTGCTGGGCGCGATCCTGGTCAATAACGACGCCTTCTACCGGGTCTCCGATTTCCTGGAGCCGAAGCACTTCTTCGAAACCATCCATCAGCAAATCTATGAGACCGCCGGAAGCCTGATCCGGATGGGCAAGGTCGCGAACCCCGTGACCCTGAAGACGTTCCTGCCGGCCGAGCTCGACATCGGCGGCATGACGGTCGGCCAGTACCTCGCCCGGCTTGCCGCCGAAGCGACCACCATCATCAACGCGCAGGACTACGGACGCACCGTTTACGATCTCAGCCTGCGCCGCAACCTGATCCAGATCGGCGAGGACATCGTCAACGTCGCCTATGACGCGCCGGTCGACTTCGCGCCGCGCGCCCAGATCGAGGATGCCGAGCGGCAGCTCTACGGCCTTGCTGAAACCGGCCGCTATGACGGCGGCTTCCAGCGCTTCGCGCAGGCACTGACGATCGCCGTCGACATGGCGGCGAAGGCGTTCCAGCGCGACGGCAAGCTGTCGGGCATTTCGACCGGTCTGCGCGACCTCGACGCCAAGATGGGCGGCCTGCAGCCGTCCGACCTCATCATCCTCGCCGGCCGTCCCGGCATGGGCAAGACATCGCTCGCCACCAACATCGCCTACAACATCGCCAAAGCCTATGTGCCGGAAGTCCAGGCGGACGGCACCACCAAGGCAGTCAATGGCGGCTGTGTCGGCTTCTTCTCCTGCGAAATGAGCGGCGAACAGCTCGCCACCCGTATTCTCGCCGAGCGCACCGGCATCCCCTCGAGCTCGATCCGTCGCGGCGGCATCTCCGAGCTCGATTTCGAGAAGATCCGCGACTGTTCGATCGAGCTGCAATCGCTGCCGTTCTACGTCGACGAAACCGGCGGTCTCTCGATCTCGCAGCTCACCGCGCGGGCGCGACGGCTCAAGCGCCAGAAGGGCCTCGACCTGATCGTGATCGACTATATCCAGCTGCTGCAGGGCTCGGGCAAACGCGGCAACGACAACCGCGTGCAGGAAATCACCGAGATCACCACCAACCTGAAGGCACTTGCCAAGGAACTGAACGTTCCGATCATCGCGCTGTCGCAGCTGTCGCGTCAGGTCGAAAACCGCGACGACAAGCGGCCGCAGCTGTCCGACCTGCGTGAATCCGGCTCGATCGAGCAGGACGCCGACGTCGTGATCTTCGTCTATCGCGAGGAATACTACCTCGCCAACAAGGAGCCGCGCGCGGGCACGCCGGAATATGAGAAGTGGCAGATGGACATGGACCTTGCCCACGGCAAGGCCGAAGTCATCATCGGCAAGCAGCGACACGGCCCGACCGGCACGGTCGATCTGCACTTCGAGGCCAGCGTCACGCGCTTCGGCGACCTCGCACCCGACGGTCAGGTTCCGGATCACGGCCACTGAGATCCGGACTCGGTTGAACGACGCAGGGCACCCGCGTACAACTGAGCCATGAACATCGTGACTGACGCGAAATCGCAGCTGACATCCGAGGCCAGTTTGCTGGCGGCCCACCCGACCGCCAGCGGTATCCTCACCATCGACCTCGACGCCATCATCGCCAACTGGCGCAAGCTCGAGAAGACCGCGGTGCCGGCCGAATGCGCCGCCGTGGTCAAGGCCAACGCCTATGGCTGCGGCGCCGAGCAGGTTGCGCGGGCGCTGGCCAAGGCCGGCTGCAAGACCTTCTTCGTCGCCAGCGTCGAGGAGGCCGCCGCGGTGCGCGCGGCCGCTCCCGAGGCGACGGTGTATTCGCTCGGCGGTTTTTTCCAGAACACCGGCGACGCCTACGCCAGGATCGACTGCAAGCCGGTGATCGGCGATCTCAACGAGCTCGCCGAATGGGACGTGTTCTGCCGCCGCTCCGGCTGGTCCGGCGGCGCCGGCATCCATATCGACACCGGCATGAACCGGCTGGGGCTCACGGTCAGCGAGGCACAGGGCATCATCCCGCGGATCAATGCCGGCGATCACGGCATCACGCTGGTCATGAGCCACCTCGCCTCCGCCGAATTGCTCAACAATCCCGCCAACGCCAAGCAGCTTGCGAGCTTCCGCGAGATCGCGAGCCTGTTCACTGGCGTGCCGGCCTCGCTGGCGAATTCTTCCGGCGTGTTTCTCGGCGCGCAATTCCAGTTCGAGATGGTGCGGCCGGGCTGCGCGCTCTATGGCGTCAATCCGACGCCGGAGGCCGACAACCCGATGCAGCAGGTGGTCGATCTCAAGGCGCGCGTCGTGCAGATCCGCAACATCGATCGCGGCGAGACCGTCGGCTATGGCGGCACCTGGACCGCGCGCCGGCCGACCCGGCTTGCGATCGTCGCCGCCGGCTATGCCGACGGCTATTTCCGCGCCGCCAGCGCCAATGACGGCACCCGCGGCGCCGAGGTCGTGGTCGCCGGCAAGCGCTGCCCGATCGCCGGCCGCGTCTCGATGGACCTGATCGCGGTCGATGTCACCGACCTCGACAAGAATGCCGTGCGGCGCGGCCACATGGTGACGCTGATCGGCGAAGGCATCACGGTCGACGAGGTCGCGCATCATTTCGGCACCATCGGCTACGAGGTGCTGACCAGCCTCGGCCGCCGCTTCGTGCGCATCTACAAGGGCGGCGATGCCGTCGCCGCGAGAAGCGACGCGGTCGCCGAGACGAGCGAGCCGGCTGCCACGCCCGCAGCACCGCCAGCCTTGCCAACAGCAGCGCCCGCTGCGCCGCCGCCACTGCCGGCCGCCGAGCCAACAGCGACGTCCACCTGACATGATCAAGGTTCGCGATTGCCGGTGCGCATGAAGATCGCGACCTTCAACATCAACAACGTCAACCGCCGCCTGCCCAACCTGTTGCGCTGGCTGAAATCGGCCAGGCCCGACATCGTCAGTCTGCAGGAGCTGAAGGCCAGCGACGCCGAGTTTCCCGCGGCCGCGATCGAGCAGGCCGGCTACGGCGCGGTGTGGCAGGGACAGAAGACCTGGAACGGCGTCGCCATCCTCGCGCGCAAGGCCGAGCCGGTGCTGATCCGCACCGCCCTGCCCGGCGATGCCGGCGATCACGAAGCGCGCTACATCGAGGCCGCGGTGCGCGGCATCGTCGTCACCAGCCTCTATCTGCCGAACGGCAATCCGCAGCCCGGGCCGAAATTCGATTACAAGCTCGCCTGGTTCAAGCGGCTGCGCGCCCATGCCGCCAAGCTGCTCAAGCAGGACGTCCCGGTGGTGCTCGCCGGCGACTACAATGTCGCGCCGACGCCGTTCGACATCTACCCAACGCGGTCCTGGGACAAGGATGCGCTGATCCAGCCGAAGAGCCGCGCCGCCTTCAAGGCGCTGGTCGATCAGGGCTGGTGCGATGCGATCCGCGCCCTGCATCCGGACGCGCCGATGTTCACCTTCTGGGACTACAAGCGCCAGCGCTGGCCACGCGATGCAGGCCTGCGGCTCGATCATCTCCTGCTCAGCCCCGCAGTGGCGCCGCGCCTCGTGAAAGCCGGCGTCGACCGCGCCATCCGCGGCGAGGACGGCGCCAGCGATCACGCGCCGGCGTGGGTGGTGTTGAGGTGACGGGTTTGCGTGTCGCGCTCGCGCCACAATCACTCTGTCGTCCCTGCGAAAGCAGGGACCCATACTCCGCGGCCGATGTTGTGAACGGGACTTTGTCGTTCCGGCGGCGCGCAAAAATCCGCATTCGTGGTTATGGGTCCCTGCGTTCGCAGGGACGACATAAAATGTGTTGCGCGGTCTATGAGTCATACTACCGCATTCTCGCGACATGATTTGTCCAAGTCTTGCTGCGCTGCGCACGATGGCGTGTCGATGGCTCGGCGGCGCCCTTGCGCCGTCTCGAACCATGAGGTCACACTGAGCCCCTCCCGGGACACGCATTCAGCATGGCTCGGGATCACCTCACCGGAGCGCGCAGGTGGGCTTTCTCTTCGTCCTCATCGTCGGCCTGGTCGCCGGCACCATTTCCGGCATCGTCGGCACCGGCTCGTCGATCATGCTGATGCCGGTGCTGGTCTATCAGTACGGGCCGAAGCAGGCGGTGCCGATCATGGCCGTCGCCGCCGTGATGGCCAATCTGTCGCGAATCCTCGCCTGGTGGCGCGAGGTCGACTGGCGTGCCTGCATCGCCTACTCGATCACCGGCATCCCGGCCGCCGCGCTCGGCGCGCGCACCCTGCTCGCGCTGCCCTCGCATGCGGTCGATATAGCGATCGGCGTATTCCTGATCGCGATGGCGCCGGTGCGGCACTGGCTGGCGCGGCACAGGCTGAAGGCCAATCTCTGGCATCTCGCAATCGGCGGTGCGCTCATCGGCTACCTCACCGGCATCGTGGCCTCGACCGGCCCGCTCAGCGTGCCGCTGTTCCTGTTCTACGGTCTCAGCAAGGGCGCGTTCCTCGCCACCGAGGCGGCGAGCTCGCTCGGGCTCTATGTCAGCAAGTCGGTGACGTTCGAGCGCTTCGGCGCACTGACGCCGGACATCGCACTGAAGGGCCTGATCGCCGGCGCCTCGCTGATGGCCGGCGCCTTCATCGCCAAGCGCTTCGTGCTGCAGCTGAAGCCGGAGTCGTTCCGCCTGATCATGGACGGCATCATGCTGGCGGCGGGCACGGCGCTATTGTGGTCTGCAATGACGCAGTAAAATTCCGACATCGACCAGGCCCTGGGCAAACGGATTTCACCGTGACGAACACCAACATCCTCCCGATGGTGTCGTAATTCTACGGGGCTTTGCGCATCGGGTGGCGCGTACCCCGAAAGAGTTTTGTTGAGCGCTCACCTTCCGTTGTTATCCGGATTGCCATCGTCCGGCCGCTGCGTTTATGACAATCTCATTACTTGCACTTGATCGTTTGCGGAAAAGAACTTTGCTCCAGCAGGCATCACAGGGTTGATCGACGACCCGGATGCGAGTCCCGAGAGTTCAGGCGACACGAGTTCAGCGAAACATGGCGTGCAGATCGGGCGCAGAGCCCGGCGCCTGATGTCGCCGATGTCGGCCTGACGAATGCGGGATCGCAAGTCGAAGCATTGGGAGTCGCGGGTCGTCAAAGCCCACGACAGGCGGGAAAGGCAGGCGCGCGATGCGCAAGATGATGATCACGACTGCGGCGATTGTGACGTTCGCTGTTGCCGGCTCGGCGTTCTGGCCGACGGCAAGGCCCGATGTCGCGCAGTTCGGAGACAGCGTCTACGAGACGATCTGGGTCTGGCGCATTCCGGCCTACGCCAACAATCCGTCGTGGCGGGTTCGCTGGAGCTGGAGCGATCCGTTGCGCGCGCAGGCGAGATGCTGCCGCGCTCTGCCGACGAGTCTGACGCCGCGCGAGAATCCGCCGCTGCTGCTGTCGAGGCGGGACATCCACGTTTGACCGCGCGTACAAACGAGAGCAGTTCCCTTGCGCGAAGCGCATTTGATTCAAATTCGCGCTGTAGTTGAACTTACTTTTTATCCTTAACCAGAAACCTGATCTTTGATTTACATCTGCAAGATGCGGTTTACCTTGTCTCCGCGAGCACAGCGGATTCAGGGACAACAACAACATGCGCCAACCAAGCCTCACCCTGTGGTTGACCGTTGTTCTGGCGACGCAGGGATTGAGCGTCGCGGCAGACGATACAAGACCGGGGCAACCGGGTGCCGTTGCCGCTGCTGACCGCGTTGCATGTTCCCTGCAGCCAAAAAGTGAGGAACCGTCCGATCCGTCGTCGACCTCGGCAATTCCTCACGCCGAAAAATTCGTCGCGCGGGAACATTTCAAGGAGGACATCGCCTCGAGCGCGCCGGTCAGGATTTCCTGGTTAGGCGCGACCTTCGCGCAGCGCTTCACGAACAAGATCGAGGACGATAGCGGCGGCGCATCGTTGCAGACCTTCATCCTGAGCGCAGCCTCGAGCGACAAGGAGATCCTCGCCAAACTGGGTCAGAGCCACGAGAGCAGACTGGCCGACGTCTGGTGCGCGTTGAGGCGACAGCCCAGCGGCAGCAACGGCCCGCTGGAGGTCAACGCCAAGCCGAACGTGTTTTACGTCCGCGACAGCGCCGGAGAGCTTGGTGCCGTCGACGTGCTGTGGGGCGGCGTCGGCTGGGAAATCGGCGCCAGCCCGGTCGGCGACAAGCCGCGCTGGCCGGGCGGAACGCGGGTGTTCTCGCGCTGAGCCGGCCCCGCCATCTGGCGCTTCGTCTTCTTCGATGGATCGTGCGCGGCGGCCGAACCGTGTTATGCATCGTGCTCGATAGCGCGACTCACCTGCTCCATGGCCAAATCCACCCTCTCCTTCGTCTGCCAGAACTGCGGCGCGGCGTATAATCGCTGGCAGGGCAAGTGCGATTCCTGCGGCGAGTGGAACACGCTGGCCGAGGAAGACACCACGGGCTCGGTGCCGGTCTCGATCCGCAGCAAGCGCAAGGGACGGACGTTTGCGCTGGAATCGCTGTCCGGCAAGACCCAGGACGCGCCGCGGCTGTCCTCCGGGATGGCCGAGCTCGACCGCGTCACCGGCGGCGGCTTCGTCCGCGGCTCGGTGCTTTTGGTCGGCGGCGATCCCGGCATCGGAAAATCGACGCTGCTGACCCAGGCGACCAGCATGATGGCGCGCGCCGGCCACCGCGCAGTCTATATCTCCGGCGAAGAGGCGGTCGCCCAGGTGCGGCTGCGCGCCGAACGGCTCGGCCTCGCGGACGCGCCGGTGCAGCTGGCTTCGGAAACCTCGGTCGAGGACATCGTCGCGACGCTGTCGGAAGGCGCAGTGCCGCGCCTGATCGTGATCGACTCGATCCAGACCATGTGGACCGACACGGTGGAATCCGCGCCCGGCACGGTGACCCAGGTCCGCGCCTCGGCGCAGGCCCTCATTCGTTTTGCCAAGAAGACGGGTGCCGCGATCATCCTGGTCGGCCATGTGACAAAGGACGGCCAGATCGCCGGTCCCCGCGTGGTCGAGCACATGGTCGATGCGGTGCTGTCGTTCGAGGGCGAAGGCTCGCAGCAGTTCCGCATTCTGCGCTCGGTGAAGAACCGTTTTGGCGCGACCGACGAGATCGGCGTATTCGAGATGACCGGCCTCGGCCTGCGCGAGGTCACCAACCCCTCGGAATTGTTCCTCTCCGAGCGCGAGCTCGGCAGCCCCGGCACGGCGGTGTTCGCCGGCATCGAGGGCACCCGTCCGGTCCTGGTCGAGTTGCAGGCGCTGGTGGCGCCGACCTCGCTCGGCACGCCGCGCCGCGCCGTGGTCGGCTGGGACCCGAGCCGGCTGTCGATGGTGCTCGCGGTGCTCGAAGCGCATTGCGGCGTCAAATTGTCCGGACATGACGTCTATCTCAACGTCGCCGGCGGCCTGCGCATCCAGGAACCGGCCGCGGACCTTGCCGCGGCGGCCGCGCTGGTCTCCTCGCTGGTGAACGCGCCGCTGCCGACGGATGCGGTCTATTTCGGCGAGATTTCGCTATCGGGCGCGATCCGCCCTGTGGCGCAGACCCCGGCCCGGCTCAAGGAGGCCCTCAAGCTCGGCTTCGCCCGCGCCATCCTGCCCGAATCGGCCCGCGGCGAGAGCGGCGGCGATTCAGGGCTCACCCTCAACAGCGTCGGCAACCTCACCACGCTGGTCGCCGAAATTGCGGCACGCGGAACGCCCCGGGGCGGCCGGCGCGACCAGGACGGCTCCGGAGGCCCTGATGCGGCTGAGAAAAATGCCACACCGGCCCGATTCCCTCGCGAGACCAGCTAAAGCGGGCGTGACGTATCAGCCCCCCGCCGCTATACATCCGCCGCGCGGGACAGGTGGCGCTCTGGCCTTGCCGGATGCCCCCAATGCGCCTCAGTTAGGACGGCACCGACTTCGCCGATTCGCGAGAGCACTTAGCAGCGTAAGCCCTTAACAACGTAAGCCCTTAACAGCGTACCGAAAACGTACCAGCGGACCTGACCAGCCGATGCCCATAACGATACTTGATCTCGTCCTGCTCGGCGTGATGCTGATTTCGGGCCTGCTCGCGATGGTGCGCGGCTTCATGCGCGAGATCCTGTCGATCGCGGCCTGGGGCGCCGCCGCGCTGGTCACGCTGTATGCGTTTTCGAAGCTTCTGCCGACCGCCAAGACCTATTTCAACAACGACACGGTCGCCGCCGTGGTCGTGGTGGCCGGCGTCTTCATCGGCACGCTGATCGTGGTCTCGATCGTCACGGTGCGGATCTCGGACATGATCCTGGATTCCCGGATCGGCGCGCTCGACCGCACCCTCGGCTTCCTGTTCGGGCTCGCCCGCGGCCTCCTGATCGTGGTCGTGGCGTTCATGTTCTTCACCTGGCTGGTTCCGGACAAGCAGCGGCCCGATTGGGTGACCGGGGCGAAGTCCCGGGTGGTGCTGCAGGGAACCGGGGATTGGCTGATGTCGCTCTTGCCTGACGACCCCGAGAACACCATCTTAAAGAAGTTCAAGAAGAATAAGCCAGACGACGATTCTGCGGCCGATACCAATGATCAGGCGACGCCGGCGTCGGGCGATGGCTATAGCAAACCTGCGCGTGACAGCTTGAAGAAGCTGATCGAGAAACCCGCGGGCCGATAAACTATTTGGGCCCTTACGAGAGGCGATGAACGAGATGCAGACCCCTTCGGATCATACCGACCAGATGGATCTCGACCTCGGCCCGATCGAACTGCAAGACGACCCTAAAAACGACCCTCTCAGATACCACCCCGACCTCGATGGCGACACGCTCCGCGAGGAATGCGGCGTGTTCGGCATCTTCGGCCATCCCGAGGCCGCCGCGATCACCGCACTCGGCCTGCACGCCCTGCAACACCGCGGCCAGGAAGCCGCCGGCATCGTCTCCTTCGACGGCAGCCGCTTCCACAGTGAACGCCGCCTCGGCCTGGTCGGCGACGCCTTCTCCCGCCGCGAGGTGATCGAGCGCCTGCCGGGCAACGCCGCGGTCGGCCATGTCCGCTACTCCACCACCGGCGGCACCATCCTGCGCAACGTGCAGCCACTGTTCGCCGAGCTCAGCGCCGGCGGATTTGCGGTCGGCCACAACGGCAACCTCACCAATGGCCTGACCTTGCGCCGCGAGCTGGTCAAGGGCGGCGCCATGATGCAGTCGACCACCGACACTGAGGTGATCCTGCATCTCGTGGCGCAGTCCAAGCGCACCCGCTTCATCGACCGCTTCATCGAGGCGCTGCGCACCATTGAGGGCGCCTATGCGCTGGTCGCGCTGACCAACAAGAAGCTGGTCGGCGCGCGCGACCCGCTCGGCATCCGCCCGCTGGTGCTCGGCGATCTCGACGGCTGTCCGATCCTGACCTCGGAGACCTGCGCGCTCGACATGATCGGCGCGAAATACGTCCGCGACATCGAGCCCGGCGAGATCATCGTGTTCGACGAGCGAGGGGCTCACAGCCACAAGCCGTTCCCGCCGAAGCCGGCCCGGCCCTGCATCTTCGAATACATCTATTTCGCGCGCCCGGACTCGATCGTCGGCGGCCGTTCGGTCTACGACGTGCGCAAGGCATTTGGCGCCCAGCTGGCGCGCGAGAGCCATCCCGAGGTCGACGTCGTGGTGCCGGTGCCGGATTCCGGCGTGCCCGCCGCGGTCGGCTACAGCCAGTATTCCGGCGTGCCGTTCGAGCTCGGCATCATCCGCAACCACTATGTCGGCCGCACCTTCATCCAGCCGACCCAGAGCGTGCGCGAGCTCGGCGTGCGCATGAAGCATTCGGCCAACCGCGCCGCGATCGAAGGCAAGCGCATCATCCTGATCGACGACAGTCTGGTTCGCGGCACCACCTCGAAGAAGATCGTGCGCATGATGCGCGATGCGGGCGCCCGCGAGGTGCATTTCCGCCTCGCCTCGCCGCCGATCCTCTATCCCGACTATTACGGCATCGACCTGCCGGACCGCGGCGGCCTGCTCGCCGCGACCCATTCGCTCGAGGAGATGCGCGACATCATCGGCGCCGACTCGCTCGCCTTCCTGTCGATCGACGGCATGTACCGCGCGATGGGCCATGAGGGGCGCGACCCGGCAAATCCGAGATTCGCCGACCATTGCTTCACCGGCGCCTACCCGACACACCTCACCGACCAGAGCGAAACCGAGGCCCCGCCGCGCCAGCTCTCGCTGCTGGCGGAGGCGAGCTAGCCACATCCGCGCTGTCGTCCCTGAAAGCAGGGACCCATAACCACCGGCCTATCTGGCTGGGCAGCGTTAGACACAAGCACCGTTTTCCATTACCGCCGTCACGGCGTATGGGTCCCTGCTTTCGCAGGGACGACGATTTGTTAGAGTCCCTTCCATGACAAAACCCCTCGCCTCCCGTATCGCCCTCGTGACCGGCGCCTCGCGCGGCATCGGCCATGCGACCGCGGTCGCACTGGCCAAGGCCGGCGCGCATGTCGTGGCGGTGGCGCGCACGCAAGGCGGGCTGGAAGAGCTCGACGACGAGATCCGCACGGCCGGCGGCAGCGCCACCCTGGTGCCGCTCTCGCTCACCGATTACGACGGCATCGCGCGGCTCGGCCTTGCGCTGCATGAGCGCCACGGCAAGCTCGATATCCTGGTCGGCAATGCCGGCACCGCAGGGCCGTCGTCGCCGCTCGGCCATATCGAGCTGAAGCCATGGAACGACGTGTTCGCGATCAACGTCACCGCCAATTTCCAGCTGATCCGCTGCATGGACCCGCTGCTGCGGCAATCCGACGCCGGCCGCGCGGTGTTCGTGACGTCGGGCGTGGCCCACAAGGCCAACGCCTATCTCGGCCCCTATGCGGCCTCGAAGGCCGCGCTGGAGGCACTGGTGCGCTCCTGGGCCAACGAGACCGCCAACACAAAGCTCCGCGTCAACCTGTTCAGCCCCGGCCCGATCCGCACCCGGATGCGCGCGCAGGTGTTTCCCGGCGAAGACCCGATGACGCTGGATACGCCCGACATGGCCGCCGAATTCATCGTGCCGATGTGTTCGCCCGCATGGACCGAGACCGGCAAGCTCTACGACTACAAGGCGCGCACGCTGCGCAGCTTCCAGCCGCCGGCGTGAGCGCGGCTCTCTCTCCCGTAGCCCGGATGGAGCGAAGCGCAATCCGGGATAATCTCTACGCCGAGAAACCGGCCCCGGATTTCGCTTCGCTCCATCCGGGCTACGCACCTCCTTGCGATTGACTCGCTCGCGTCCCCACGATTGACTGCCCTTCCCAGCGGGACGCCCGCCAAGAAAAATTTCGGGAGGCAACATGACGCCGACGTTCAATCGCGCGCGCTTCATTCTGTCCGGATTGTTTCTCTCCGCCTGCATCGCATCATCAGCCCTTTTTGCTCAGCCAGCGCCCGCCAGGGCCAGTGACGTCCCGACGTTTGCGGTCGATGCGTCCTGGCCGAAGCAACTTCCCAACAACTGGATCCTCGGCCAGGTCGGCGGCATCACGGTGGATTGGCAGGGCCACATCTGGGTGATCCACCGGCCGCGCTCGCTGACCGACGACGAGAAGGGCGCGAGCCTCAATCCGCCGCGCTCGAAATGCTGCGTCTCGGCGCCGCCGGTGCTCGAATTCGACGCTGACGGCAATCTACTGCGGTCCTGGGGCGGTCCGGGTGACGGCTATGAGTGGGTTGGCCGCGAGCACGGCATCGAGGTCGACGAGCGCGGCTTCGTCTGGATCGGCGGCAACGCCGACAATGACAATGCGATCCTCAAGTTCACCCTCGACGGCAAGTTCGTCTCGCAGATCGGCTCGATCGCACCGAGCAAGGGCAGCAACGACACCACCCAGCTCGGCAAGCCCGCCGAGACCGCGATCGACAAGGAGGCCAACGAGATCTACGTCGCCGACGGTTACGGCAACCGGCGCGTCATCGTGTTCGATGCCACCACCGGCGCCTACAAGCGGCACTGGGGCGCCTATGGCAACAAGCCCGACGACGCCAAGCAGCCACCCTACGATCCGAAGGCGCAGGTCGCGCAGCAGTTCGGCAATCCCGTGCACTGCGTGAAGATCGCCGATGACGGACTGGTCTATGTCTGCGACCGCATCAACAACCGCATCCAGGTGTTCAGGAAGGACGGCAGCTTCGTGAAGGAGTTCTTCTTCGAGAAGAGCACGCTCGGCAACGGCGCGGTGTGGGACATCGCGCTGTGGCCCGATCCCAAGCAGACCTACCTGCTCTCCGCCGACGGCGAGAACAACGAGATCCGCATCATCAGGCGTGACGACGGCGCGGTGGTCGGCAGCTTCGGCCGCAACGGCCGCAACGCCGGGCAGTTCCACTGGGTGCACGCGCTCGCGGTCGACGCCAGGGGCAACATCTATACCGCCGAGGTCGACACCGGAAAAAGGATCCAGAAATTCAAGCTGACGTCCGACGAGCTCAAGTAAGGGTTTCACCGGATGACGCTTCGACGCAGGCCTACCCGGCTTTAGGCGGATTGCCGCCTCCCCCGGGAAAGGGTAAGCGGGAACTTGAGCGACCGGCAAAAAGGCTCCGCAAGAGGGCTGTCCGGGCTTTAGACAGTGGAGGGAATTTCATGACAACGACGTTTGCGCGGCGCTGCGCCGCGCTTCTTGCTTGCGCCGCACTCGGCTTCTCAACTTCTGCGTTCGCGCAGGACAAGACCGTCAAGATCGGCGTGCTCAACGATATGTCGAGCCTCTATGCCGACATCGGCGGCCCGAACTCCGTGGTCGCGATCAAGATGGCCGTGGAGGATTCCGGCCTGCTCAAGAAGGGCTGGAAGATCGACGTCCTCAGTGGCGACCACCAGAACAAGCCCGACGTCGGCGTCAACATCGCTCGGCAATGGGTCGACAACGAGAAGGTCGATGCGATCGCCGACACGCCGAACTCCGGCGTGGCGCTTGCGGTCAACAATCTCGTCAAGGAAAAGAACATCGTCCTGCTGAATTCGGGCGCGGCGACCGCCGACCTCACCGGCAAGGCCTGCACGCCGAACACGATTTCATATACTTACGACACCTACATGCTGGCCAACGGCACCGGCAAGGCCCTGACGAAGGCCGGCGGCGACACCTGGTTCTTCCTGACGGCCGACTATGCATTCGGCCACGCGCTTGAGCGTGACACCACCGCGGTCGTCAACGCCAATGGCGGCAAGGTGCTCGGAAGCGTCAAGCATCCGATCAACACCGCCGATTTCTCGTCGTTCCTGTTGCAGGCACAATCGTCCAAGGCCAAGGTGGTCGGCCTCGCCAATGCCGGCGGCGACACCACCAACGCGATCAAGCAGGCGGCCGAATTCGGCATCGTTTCCGGCGGCCAAAAGCTCGCGGCGCTGCTGCTGTTCATCAACGACGTGCATTCGCTCGGGTTGAAGACCGCGCAAGGCCTGACGTTCACGGAATCCTTCTATTGGGACATGAACGATCAGACCCGCGCCTGGTCGAAGCGGTTCGCCGCCCTCGCCAGCAAGAACGCGATGCCGTCGATGACCCAGGCCGGCAACTACGCGATGGTGCTGCACTATCTCAAGGCGATGGAAGCGCTCGGCGGCAATCCGCATGACGGCGCCAAGGTCGTCGCCAAGATGAAGGAATTGCCGACCGACGATCCGCTGTTCGGCAAGGGCCCGCTGCGCGCCGACGGCCGGCGCCTGATTCCGGCCTATCTGTTCGAGGTGAAGAAGCCCGAAGAGTCCAAATATCCCTGGGACTATTACAAGCTGATCGCCACGATCGCGCCGGAAGACGCCGCGAAGCCGCTTGAGGCCAGCGACTGTCCGCTGCTGAAGAAGTAAGCGAAGTCCGTAGGGTGGGTTAGCGAAGCGCAACCCACCCTACACGCATCACTTCGCGGCGGACTTCCGCGCCGGCGGCGGCAACGACGCCCATTCCCTGTCGGCGCGCGGGCCGCCGACATCGCCGGTCAGGCCGACGAGCTGGCCCGGCTGCACGTCCAGCGTCTGCGTCCAGGTCTGGGTCTGGCACATCAGCTTGAGCAGGCATCCCTTGAGCTTCAGCCAGGTCGGACTTGTCGCGCCACAGCGAGACCGCATAGGACTTGCCGTCCTCGGCGTTGTAGATGTTCGCCGTCGAACCTGCCCTCCGGCGTCAGCTTCAATCCGAGGATCAGCTGATGGCCGAGCAGCGCACGCGTCCGCTTGTCGGGTTCGGGATTGAAGCTGTCGCGGAGCGGCTGGCCGTGTGAATCGAGCGGATCCTTCATCCACACGATGAAGCCGCAGATGCGGTCATGCGCAGGGTCGCAGCGCTCGAGGCGGATGCGTGCGCGGCCGTCTTCGGTCAGCCAGGTGCCGCTGGGATCGGCTGGGGCAATCGTCTCGGCGCGGCCGGTCGAGCTCATCAGCAAGGCAGCGACGAGGCTGCGCAGAAACATGCGAACCAGAAAGTTCATGGTAAAGGACCTTTCAGCGTCGGGATGGTTTGCGGACGCGCGCGGCGCGCCTCACTTCAATTGCGCCATGAAGGCATCGGCACCCTTGTCGATGCCGGCGGTGGCCGCGGCGAGATCGCCGACGCTGGCCTTGATGTCGTAGGCGTTGGGATATTGCTTGCTGACATGGGCGCCGAGCAGGCGCGAGGTCGAGCTGTCGAACATCTCGACGGCATAGATCACGGAGCCCGTCATCGTGCCCTCGCCGTCGCGCGCGGCCTGCACGCCGTTGTAGACCGCGCCCGCCAGATCGAAGCGCGACAGCGTGCCGAGCACCGGCGTGTTGGCGACCGCGCCGGTCAGCGTCAGCCGCAGGCGGAACGTGTTCGGCCCGCGCGTGTTCACCAGCGTGAAGCGGCCGCGCAGTTTGTCGGCGAAGCGGGTCTGCATGTAGGCGGCGAGCGTCTGCTTGTCCTTCTCGGACATGTCGCCGAACTGATGATCCGCGCCGCGATAGATCACGACCGGATCGATCATCACCTTGTTGTAGCTGCGCCAGTCGACCGGCGGCGCATAGCGATACGGCACACGCCCCGAAGAATCGGACGTGTCCGGCGTCATGTAGGCCGACGATGCCACCTCCGAATAGGCCACCGGCGTGACGGCGGCACATCCTCCCGCGAGGACGCAAAGCGCCATCGCTCCCAGACCGCGCGCG
Source organism: Bradyrhizobium sp. KZN70725 (assembly GCF_055264925.1). Taxonomy (NCBI): domain Bacteria; kingdom Pseudomonadati; phylum Pseudomonadota; class Alphaproteobacteria; order Hyphomicrobiales; family Nitrobacteraceae; genus Bradyrhizobium; species Bradyrhizobium sp. KZN70725. Next base: position 65,884 of record NZ_JBUYWT010000017.1, on the reverse strand, counting down.
GCGATCGAGCTCTCCATTCCAATCTCCTCATCCGACCTGGGCGGAAAAGCAGCTCGGCCGCAGCCGCGTCCGGGGCTGAAAGTACGGCTGCGGCCGTCACTGGTTTGACTCGCCGTCGCGGCACCGCCAGACCTTGCCTCAGTGCGATCAACCATAAAACCGACCAGTTGGTTTGTAAAATTGCAATCGCAGGAAACGCGTCGGAAAAATGCGGCGGTCGAAATGTCGTGTTAGCTGGCGAGGCGGCTTCGCGAATGGCGGCCGCGCGTTGTCACAAACCCGCGACATCTCGTGTGGTACGGCAGAAATCGCCGGGGGATTTCAGGGGCCCGGTGCCGATCCAACGCCGCCAAGCGATCCATATTCCGCTTGGGCGGCGTTGCGCTTTCGGCAGCGCCGGAAATTCAGCCGCGCTTGCGCTCCGATGCCGGCTTTGCCGCGCGCGCGCCGGCCGGAGGCGAAGATGCCGTACGCGCCGCCGTTGTCTTGGCTGGCTTTGCTGCCTCCGTCGCGCCCTGCTCCATCGCGGTCCACTTGCTGTCGTCGAGCAAGCGCTCGAACAGACGATCGCGCTCGGCCTCGGTCAGCGACAACATGCCGAACAACGAACTGAGCAGCAGCCCCCGCGCCGCCGCCCAGCGCAGCAGCGCGAGATCCGGATCCCTCGCCTCGGCCTTCATCAGCGCGACCTTCTTGATGTCGACATCGCGCGGCATCGCCATCAATTCGGGGTTCTCGTTCATCGCCGCCAGCAGTGCGAACGCCCCTGCCCGCGGCGTTGAGATCGCCTCCCGGAGCGTCGCGATCTGCGCCGACAGCTCGGGCTGGTCCGTGGTCCCGCGTACCTTTTCGATGTAGCGGTTCGAGAATTCCTCGAAATGCGCCATCTGCTGCTCGAGCAAGGCGCGCAGCACCGCTTCCTTGGTACGGAACTGATGCATCACGCCGCCCTTGCTGAGACCGCTCTCGCGCGCAATCGCGTCCAGCGTCAGGCGCCCCGGACCATCGCGCGTCACGATGGTGATCGCGGCGTCGAGTGCGGCGTTGCGGGAGCGTTCCGAACGGGAAGGATTATCCATGGTGTACTCAGGAAGGAGTCGCTTGAGATCACAGTATCTCAGCGGCTTCGGTCAATCTCAAGCGCTGCGAGGCAGCGCGAACGGCGTCCCCGGAATGGCGGTGTCGCCCTCGGAAGACGCGTCAATCTCGGGAATCGGTCTTCGACCTATCCGATCGCTCACGCGCACAAGCGAACCTTTTGCAGCAGGCCATGAAGGAAGCCGTAGGCCATTCGGCCGACGACCCGTTCCCCTCGACCGCGTGCGCGTGCGACGGCCTGCGCGTCGGCATAACTCGCCGCGACGATCGTCCCGTGCCTGCCGCCATCGAGTTTCAGGTCGGTCAGGTAGACAAGGCCGCGCGACGTCAGCAGCGCCGCCTGCGCGGCGCTGAAGCGGGTCAATTCATCGCAGATATCAACGGCCTCGTCGGTCACCATGCTGCTCCTGGCAGCGCGCCCCGGAGCGAGGCGCGTCTTCATCCGTATCAGCTCCTATACAAACCAACCGGATGGTTTGTAAATGGACAATATGACGCAATCCGCCCGGTGCGGCCGGACACATCATCGTGTCGGATCGGCGCGCTCGCATTCGTCCTCGAAGCATCAGCCAGCATTCGGAGCACGCGAGCGATGACACAGCAGAAACAGAAAGCGGAAACCGAAATCAGGGCGCTCATCGACGCCTGGACGGACGCCGTCCGCCGACGCGACTATCCCGGCATCTTCGCCCATCACGATCAGGACATCGTGATGTTCGACGTTCCGCCGCCATTGCAGTCACGCGGATTGGATGAATACCGGAAGACGTGGGACTTGTTCTTCAGGTATCACCGCCCATCCTACGCCTTCGATGTCGAGGAGATCGCGATCACGGCCGGCGATGATGTGGCCTTCGCGGTCGCGGTGATGCGGTGCGGGCCACCTGATGCCACGTTCCAGTTCAGGCTGACGATCGGATTGCGCAAGGTCGACGGCGAGTGGCGCGTCACGCACGAGCACCATTCGGTGCCGGCGACGGAATAGAGCGTCTCGTGGTGGATCCGTCGGCGGCCCGCCCTACGCTCTCTTTGCCGCCGTCGTGCGCCAGGCGATGGCGAGCGCGAGCAGCAGCAGCGCGCCGGCCAGATAGAACGGCGCGCCGGGCATCTTCACCGGCACGGTATCGCCGATGAAATACGCAAACGTCAGCGTGAACAGGAACGGGCCGATCAATTCCGACATGCTCTGCACGCTTGAAGTCGCGCCCTGCAACTGGCCCTGTTGATCGGCGGCGACGAGCTGCGTCGTCAGCGCCTGCGTCGCAGCGCCCGAGAGGCCCCACAGCGCCATCACGGGAATGCCGATCCAGAACAGCTGGCCGGTCGGCGCGGCGCCGAAGATCACGAAGCCCAAGGCGCCGCAGACGAGGCCGAGGAACAGCGCGTTGCGCTCGCCGAGGCGCTGCACGATCGGGCCGATCGCCGCGCCCTGCACGATCATGCCGCAGAGCCCGACCAGCGCCAGCGTCGCGCCGACGGTGCCGGTGTCCCAGCCATAGCGATAGGTGGCGTAGAGCACGAACACTGAGGGCAGCACGACATGCGCGAGCTGGCCGAAGAACGTCGCCAGCGACAGGCCGGCGAGCGTCCGGTTCGAGCGCAGGAAATGCAGCGCGCCGATCGGATTGGCGCTCTTCCATTTGAACGGCGCGCGCCGCTCCACGGGCAGCGATTCCGGCAGGATGAACAGGCCATACAGCCCGTTGACGAAGCTCAAACCCGCCGCCGCCCAGAACGGCAGCCGCGGATCGATCTCGCCGAGCAGGCCGCCGAGCGCCGGTCCGAGGATGAAGCCGGCGCCGAAGGCGACGCCAATCTTGCCGAACATCGCGGCGCGCTGCTCCGGCGCGGTGACGTCGGCGATATAGGCGAACACGGTCGAGATGCTCGACGAGGTGATGCCCGAGATCGCCCGCCCGATGAACAGCCAGATCAGGTTCGGCGCCAGCGCCATCAGCACATAGTCGGCGGCGAGGCCGAAATTCGACAGCAGAACCACCGGCCGGCGGCCGAAGCGATCGGACAGCGCGCCGAGGATCGGCGAGCAGACGAACTGCATCAAGGCCCAGATCGAGCCGAACACGCCGAAGATGCGCGCCGCATTTGCGGTGTCGTTGTTGACGAAGCCCTCGATCAGCTTGGGCAGGATCGGGATGATGATCCCGAGCGCGAGCATGTCGAGCAGCAACGTGATGAAGATGAAGATCACCGCGCCGCTGCGCGGTTGCGCTACAGCAACCGTGTCACCCTCCGACCTTTCGCTCACGACGGCCGTTTGCGCTTGTGGGCGAACGGATTGGCCTTCTCGCGCAGCGTGATCCGGATCGGCGTGCCCGGCAGATCGAAGGTCTCGCGCAGCGAGTTGATGAGGTAGCGCAGATAGGATCGCGGGATCGCGTCGGCGCGCGAGCAGAACAGCACGAAGCTCGGCGGGCGCGCCTTCACTTGCGTGATGTAGTTCAGCTTCAGCCTGCGGCCCGAAACCGCCGGCGGCGGGTTGGCCTGGATCGCCTGCTCGAACCAGCGATTGAGCGCCGAGGTCGGCAAGCGCCGGTTCCAGACCGCGTAGGCCTCCTGGATCGCCGTCATCAGGCGGTCGATGCCTTCGCCCATCAGGCCGGAGACGGCGACGATCGGCGCGCCCTTGACCTGCGGCAGCCAGTGGTCGGCATCGGTGCGCAGTTGCGAGATCTGGTTGGGCTTGCGCTCGACCAGGTCCCATTTGTTGACCGCGAGCACGATGGCGCGGCCTTCGCGCTCGACCAGGTCGGCGATGCGCAGGTCCTGCTCCTCGAACTTGTTCTGCGCGTCCATCATCATCACGACGACTTCGGCAAAGCGCACCGCGCGCAACGCGTCGGCCACCGAGAGCTTCTCCAGTTTCTCCTCGATCCGCGAGCGGCGGCGCAGGCCGGCGGTGTCGAACACCCGGAACTGGCGGCCCTGCCAGGTGATCTCGACCGCAATGGAATCGCGCGTGGTGCCGGCCTCGGGGCTGGTCAGCAGCCGCTCCTCGCCCAGCAGATGGTTGATCAGCGTCGACTTGCCGGCATTCGGCCGGCCGACGATGGCGACACGGATCGGGCGCTGCGCGGCCTCCTCCTCCGAGATGTCCTCATCGTCCTCAAGCTCGTCGTCTTCCTCCTCCGGTGTCTCCGGCACCAGCGCGCTCAGCGCCTCGTGGAGGTCGCCCATGCCCTCGCCATGCTCGGCCGAGATCTGGACGGGATCGCCGAGCCCGAGCGCGTAGGACTCCATCGCGCCGATCTCGCCATGCTTGCCCTCGGCCTTGTTGGCGACCAGCACCACCGGCTTGTTGGCCTTTCGCGCGAAGTCGGCGAAGGCACGGTCGGTCGGCGTCAGGCCGACGCGGGCGTCGATCACGAACATCAAGGCGTCGGCGAGCTCGATCGCGGTTTCGGTCTGCTCCTGCATCCGCGCCGTCAGCGAACCCTTGGCGCCTTCGTCCAGGCCCGCGGTGTCGATGATGGTGAAGTCGAGGTCGTAGAGCCTGGCCTGACCCTCGCGACGGTCACGCGTCACGCCGGGCTCGTCGTCGACGAGCGCGAGCTTCTGGCCGACCAGCCGGTTGAACAGCGTCGACTTTCCGACATTGGGCCGGCCGACAATGGCGATGGTAAAAGACATGGATCACCAGGCGCCGCGTTGCGGCGCGCGTCAATGAATTGAAGCAGGAGCCTAAAGCGCGATGAGATCGGATTGAATCGTCATCGCGCCTTAGATTCTTGTTTTAGCATGATCTTTTCGGAAAACCGCTTCGCACTTTTCCGGATCATGCTCTACCGGCTAAATCCGCCGCTCGGTAGCGGTGCGGGGAAGGCGCCGCCGGATTGTTGCGTGGTCTGGGTCTGCTGGGCCGGCGCCGCGGGCTGTGCCTGCTGGTCGTCGGCGGGCGGCGCGGTGGTGCGGCGGCGGACGATCTTCTTCGGCTTCGGCTCCGGCGGCAGCGCGGCGGGCGCGCCCTCCTCGGCTGCGGCATCGGGAGCAGCCGCCTGATCCGCGGCCGGCGCCGCCCTGCCCTTGGCGTGCTTCTTCGCGCCCTTCGGCGGCTCGGGCGGCGGGGCCGGCTGGGCGGCAGCGGCTGCCGCGGCGTTCTGCTGATCGAGCTGTTCCTGCTGCGAGCCCTTGTACAATTCCTTCGGCACACCCTGCTCGAGGCCGGGCACGCCTTCGGGGAATACCGGCTTGCGGTCGCCGGCCAGCTTCTTCTTGGTGTCAAGGAAGTCGAGCAGGTCGCTCGGATCGAAATTGGACATGCCGCCACCGCCGCACCCCGCCAGCACGCTGCAAAGCGCTGTCAGAACTGCGGCTGCGATCAGGCGTTGCGAGCGGCGCATGGTCGATCTCTCACTCAAACTCGGGTTTCGCGCCAAGTCAGCTCTTCGCGACCGGCGGCAACAAGGCCTGCAGCGCTTCGGCACGCGAGCGCAGGCTCGGCGGCGTCTCACCGTCATTGGCAATCTGGTCGAGCCACTGCCGCGCGGCGGTGGCATCGTTGGCGCGCCAGGCCGACAGCGCCAGCAGCTCGCGGGCGGAGTGACGGAACGTCGAGTCCTTCGCCGTTGCCGTGGCCTCGAGCCGTTGCAGCATATTCGGATAGGTGGTGGTTTCCATCGCGAGCTGCGCGGCGCGGATCCGCGCCAGGTCCTGCTCGGGACCGCCGACGCTGCGGTCGGCTGCGATCTCGTCATAGAGCTTCGCGGCAGCCGGCTGATCGCGGGTCGCGACCTCGGCGGCCATGCGCAGCCGCGCCAGATTGCGGTAGCCGGACGGTGCCTTGGTGATGAGAGCGGCGAACGCAGCCTCGGCCTCGGCGTGCTTGTTCTGATCGGACAATTCGACGGCACGGTCGAACGCCGCACCGGCCTCGGCGGCCTTCTTGGCCTCAAGATACTGGTAGCCGCGCCAGCCACCGACGCCCGCAACGATCAGGATCGCCAGGGCGATGATAAAGAGCGAGTACTTGTCCCACAGCTTCTTGAGCTGATCGCGACGGACTTCCTCGTCGACTTCGTCAAATAATTCAGACACTTAAGGCTATCCCATCCCCTCGGGACCGCTGCTATCGGTGGGGCCCAGCCCTACCCGATCCCCACATCGCGGCGGCGTTACCCTAATGGTGTGGCGGAGGCAAGGCAAAGCGAGGCGGATCAAAGCGTTAACGGGGGACGTTTGCGACTTGCCGCAACAGGCCCCCAGCCCGCGCTGCACGTGCCGACCTAAGAGCGAGCTTCGCTCGTCTCGACCCCCGCAAGCGGGAGAGGTCGACCGAATTCGCGGATGGTACGTCCACGCCTCGCTAGGTGCCTATCGCGGACAGGCTCTCCCTGATCTGGCGCTTGATCACCTTGCCGTTGGCGTTGCGCGGCAGCGGCTCTGATGTCAGCGCCATGGTCTCCGGCACCTTGTAGTCGGAGAGCCGCTCGGCGCACCAGGCGCGCAGGCTCTCTGCATTCACGTCCGTGCGGGTCACGATCACGGCGTGCACGCGCTCGCCGAGCACCGGGCACGGCTTGGCGATGATCGCGCTCTCGACCACGGCGGGATGGCCGGCCAGAACAGACTCGACCTCGGCGGAATAGATCTTCAGGCCGCCGCGGTTGATCATGTCCTTCTGGCGATCGAACACACGGACGAAGTTTGCCGCGTCGATCGAGCCGAGATCGCCGGAATGCCAGAAGCCGGCCGTAAAACTCTCCGCTGTCGCCTTCGGATTGTTCCAGTAACCCTTGATGACCGAGGCGCTGCGGATCCAGAGCTCGCCGATCTCGCCGCGCGGCAGTTCGCGGCCGTCAGCGCCCATCACGATGATCTCGGCACCGGGGCACGGCAAACCGACGCTGTCGATATGGGCGGCGGTCAGTTCGCCCGGCATCAGCGTCGAGGGCGACGTGGTCTCGGTCGCGCCGTAGCAATTCGCAAGCTTCAGCCCGGGAATCTTGGCGTCGAGTTTTTCGATGGTTGCGACCGGCATCGGCGCGCCGCCGAAGCCGCCGATCCGCCAGCTCGACAGATCGTAGCTGTCGAAATCCGGCTGCATCAGGCAGAGATTGTACATCGCCGGCACCATCACCGTGTAGCTGACGCGCTCGCGCGCCGCGACCTTCAGATATTCCGAGGCCTTGAACTCCGGCATAATGATCAGCGCGCCGGCGCAGCGTGCCATGGTGGTGATGTTGGCGACCGCGCCGGTAACATGCGCGAGCGGCACCGCGGCGATCGAGCGATCCGACTTGGTCAGCTTCAGGCACGACACGAACACCATCGAGGAGTGGATGATGTTGCAATGGGCGAGCATGGCGCCCTTGGGCCGGCCCGTGGTGCCCGATGTGTAGAGGATCATCGCGGTGTCCTCTTCCCTCACCTGTGCCGGCGCCCGGGCCGCAACGTTGTCGACGAGACCGGCGAATTGCGACGCGCCGTCGTCGCTGACCGAGATGCGATGCTTGAGGCCGGGAACATCGGCCGCATCAGGGATGCGGTCGGCGAGCGTGGCCTCATGGACCAGAAGCGTCGCGCCGCAATCGTTCAGCACATAGGCGATCTCGGGCTTCTGCTGGCGCGTCGAGAGCAGCACCGTGACCAACCCGGCATGCGCGGCGGCGAACATCGTCAGCACGAATTCGATGCGGTTGCCGAGCAGGATCGCGACGCGGTCGCCGGGCGCAAGGCCGAGTCTTGCAAAGCCCGCCGCGACCTTTGCCGATTTCTCCGCGACCTCGCGCCAGCTCAGGCGCGTCGCGCCGCAGACCAGCGCCTCGCCGTCGCCGTTCTGCGCAACGGCGTCCGCGATCATCGCCCAAAGGCTGCCGGGCCGCTCCGGGAAAGCCGGCACGACGCGGTCGCCGAACCGCGGCTCGAGCCGCATCGGCGGAATTGCGTGCTGCGACCAGTCCATGCGCGCCCGGTCAGCTCTTCTTCATGCCGTAGACGTGCTCCGGCCCCGGGAAGGCGCGGCTCTTCACGTCGCGCGCATAGCCGGCGATCGCCTCCTCGATCATCGGCCCGAGATTGCCGTAGCGGCGCACGAATTTCGGCGCCCGCGGCGACAGGCCGAGCATGTCCTCCAGCACCAGCACCTGGCCGTCGCAGGCAGCGCTGGCGCCGATGCCGATGGTCGGCACCGCGATCGACTGCGTGATCTTGCGCGCCAGCGGCTCGGCGACCGCCTCGACCACGATCGAGAACGCGCCCGCCTCCGCGATCGCCCTGGCGTCGTTCTCGATCGGCGCCCAGTTCTCTTCCTCGCGGCCCTGCGCGCGGAACGAGCCAAGCGTGTTGATCGACTGCGGCGTCAGACCGATATGGCCCATCACCGGAATGCCGCGCTCGGACAGGAACGCCACCGTCTCCGCCATCCGCGCGCCGCCCTCGAGCTTGACCGCGCCGCACAGCGTCTCCTTCATGATCCGCACCGCGGATTGAAACGCCTGCTCCTTCGAACCCTCATAGGAGCCGAACGGCATGTCCACCACGACGAGCGCAGCTTGCGAGCCGCGCATCACCGCGCGGCCTTGCAGGATCATCATGTCGAGCGTGACCGGCACGGTGGTCTCGAAGCCATGCATGACGTTGCCGAGGGAATCGCCGACCAGGATGGCGTCGCAATGACGGTCGACCAGCGCCGCGGTGTGCGCATGATAGGACGTCAGCATCACGATCGGCTCGCCGTTCTTGCGGGCGCGGAGATCGGGCGCGGTCTTGCGCTTGATGGCGGATTGAACAGACATAGTCAGGCTCCCATGACAGGCACGCCGATCACGACCGGGTGGAACGCAAACGCCAGCGCCAGATAGACGATGACACCGACCGCGATCGCGATCAGGTCGTTGGTTGGGCCGCCCACCGGAATCGGCGGCGCGCCAGCATCCGTGCGGCGCTTCAGCGAGATGCGGTCATAGACCGCCCAGCCGAGAAACGAGCCGAACAGGATGATCGAGCCGAGGTCGCCGTTGGCGAGCAGATGCGCGAACGCCCACAGCTTCACGCCGGCGAGCATCGGATGCTTCAGCGTGGTGTAGATGCGGCCGCGGATATAGGAGGCGACGACGAGGATGACGGCGGGCAGCATCAGCGCGACCGTGATGTGCTTGAGCGCCGTCGGCGGGGTCCAGACGTCGATCCATCCGCTCGCGCGATAATGCGCAAAGCCCCAGATGATCAGCACGAGCCCGGCCGCGGAGGCGAGCGAATAGGCGATCTTGTAGCCGCCCTCGCCCATCGCCTTGATCAGGCCGGCGCGCATCTCGCGCAGGCTTGACAGCACATGGACGCCGAGGAACAGCACGAGACCCAGGATCATGACGAGCAGTCCCACGATGTTCCTCCCCTGATCGAACTAATGCCTTCGCGTATCACCTTCGCCGGGCGGGTGGCAATGCGTCACGACACGACTCCGTCATTCCGGGATGGCCCGCAGGGCCGGACCCGGAATCTCGAGGTTGCCGGGCGCGCAAGCCAATCCCGGGATTCCGGGTTCGCGCTTGCAGCGCGCCCCGGAATGACGTGTCTCACGGCTTGCCGGCCGATTTGGCCAGCTCCCGGTTGTCGACATAGCGGATCATGATCGGCCGGCCGGCCAGCGCGCCGCCCAATCCGCCGGTGAATTTCAGCGGCAGGCAGGCATCCAGCGAGGCGTTGATCGCATTGAGGTAGGTGGTGCGGGTGTCGGCCGGGATGCCCCGCGTCGAAAACGTCAGGCGCGGCGCGCCGATCATCTCGCCCGATCGTTTGAAGCTGAATCGCACCGACATCTGCATGCCCGCGCGCGCGTCGTCCGGCGGTGGCGGCGCCCAGCAGGCGCGCAGCGCGGCGAACAGATCGCCGATGGTATTGAGATCATGATCCGGCTTGCGGTACTTCTCGGCCTGATCCTGCGGTGGCACGGTCAGGATCGTGAGCTGGAGATTTTCGCCGTACGGATAATCCATCTCGGGCAGGCATGGCCCGTGGTTGAACACGCTGCAATAGGACGGGATGCAAGGCCCTTCGTCGAGCACGCTGCAAGGCGTGTGTGCGAAGGGCGCCGGGTTGGTTTGTTGCCGCTGCTGCGCAGAGGCCGCGCTCACGAGCGCAAAGGCCGGCACGGCAAAAGCGAGGCAGATGGCGACGCGTCGGAGCATGCAGGCGGACCCGGATTGCACTCCGGAGAAAATGGGTCCGCGGCCGGACCGCATCAAGCGGGGCGGCGTTCAATTCCTCGCGCTTGTCAATACTAAAACCTAGGTTCGGCCGGTTCGTGTCCCCTTGATACCGGCGAGGATGAGATCGATGCCGGCGAGATAGTCGACACGGTCGTCGTGGTCCCGCATCGCGCCGGCCACGCTGCGTGCAAACGGGTAGTCGCTTGCGTCGAGCGCGGACCAGTCGGTCGCCACCGCATCCAGGAAGCTCGATCGGTCCAGGCCATGCGTCCGCGCGAACTGCGCGTTGGCTGCGTTCTGGCCACCGACGCCAAGGATGTAGTTCAGCAGGACCGAGACGATCGTCCACTGCGTGTCGGCAGCCACGCCAAGCGCGCGAACCTGCTGGCCGATGCATTCCAGAACGCGCACGGTCGGCAACTGCCCGGCAGCACGGATCAGCGCTGTCCCGACCCACGCATGCGCCTCCATTGCGTCGAACATGCCGAGCGCAAGGGCGCGAATGGTGGCCTTCGGCGATCCGCTGACCGCGTGCGCATCCACCATACGCGCGACAATGGCGTCGCAGGCGGCGACCAGCAGATCACTCTTGTTGGCGATATGCCAGTAGATCGCGCCGGGACCGGTCGCGAGCCGTTCGGACAGGGCGCGGAACGTCAGACCGTCCTCGCCGCTTTCGTCCAGGAGCTCGATCGAAGCCTCGATGATGCGATCCCGCGAGAGCGAGTCCTCGCGTCGCTGGCTGCTGCGCGCCTTCTTGACCATGCCGCACCTTGACACGTCTGGAACGGCATTCCAAGTATTGGAACGACGTTCCATAACTCTCAGCCCGGAAGGACTCCGCATGAAATCTCCCGTCACGATCGTCGGTGCCGGCCTCGGCGGCCTGACGCTTGCCCGCGTCCTCCACGTCCACGGGATCGCAGCGATCGTCTACGAAGCGGAGGCCTCCGCAGAGGCACGAACGCAGGGCGGCATGCTCGATATCCATGAGCACAACGGCCAACGCGCGCTGAAGGCCGCAGGCCTGTTTGAGGAGTTCCGCGAGCTGATCCACCCCGGCGGCCAGGAAACCCGCGCGCTCGATACCCAAGGCAATGTCCTGCTGCATCATCCGGATGACGGCACGGGCGGGCGCCCCGAGGTGCCGCGGGGCGAGCTGCGCCGGATCCTGCTCAATTCGTTGCCCGAAGGCACGGTGCGGTGGGGACACAAGGTCATAGCGGCCTCACCGCTCGGCGGCGGGCGGCATGTATTGAGCTTTGCCGACGGCACGACGGTGACGACCGACCTTCTGGTCGGGGCCGACGGTGCCTGGTCGCGCGTGCGATCGCTTCTCTCCGCAGACAAGCCGACCTATGTCGGCACTTCGTTCATCGAGACATATCTGTTCGACGCCGATGTCCGTCACCGAGCGAGCGCGGAAGCGGTTGGCGGCGGCGCCATGTTCGCGCTGGCGCCGGGAAAGGGCATCGCCGCGCATCGTGAGCCGAACGGCGTGCTGCACACCTATGTGGCGCTGACCAAGCGTGAGGAATGGTTTGCCAACCTCGACTTCTCCAACCCTGCGAGCGCCCTCGCCCGCGTCGCCGAGGAATTCGATGGCTGGGCCCGGGCGCTGACCGCGCTGATCACCGATGGCGAGACGGCGCCGGTGCTGCGCCTCATCCATGCGCTTCCGGTCGCACATCAATGGGACCACGTGCCCGGCGTCACGCTGCTCGGCGATGCAGCGCATCTGATGGTTCCATCGGGCGAAGGCGCCAATCTCGCAATGTACGACGGTGCCGAACTCGGCGCGGCGATCGCTGCCAACCCAGGTGACGTCGAGGCCGCGCTCGCCGCCTATGAAAAGGACCTGTTTCCCCGCAGCGCGTCCGAAGCGGCTGATGCGGAGGAGCTCCTCGAGTTGTGCTACGGCGCTAACGCGCCGCAGAGCCTGATCGACTTTTTCGGCAGTCACCTCCCCGCCGAGAACCGTAGCGAGTAACGGAGAAGCCGCCGCGTACAGGGTCCCCGATCGAGCCGAGGGACGACACAGGAGCGAGCGCCACTACGCCTTCTTCTTCACGTCCTTGACGTTGGAGAAGGTGATGCCCTCGGCGCGCTCGCGGGTGTAGCCAAGATAGAACTCGTTCTTGGCCATGAACACGGGATCGCCGTCGACGTCGTCGGCGATGCCGGAATTGTTGGCGGAGATGAAGGCGTCAAGCTGCTTGCGGTCGTCGGACGAGATCCAGCGCGCCAGCGAAAATTCGCTGATCTCGAACTCGACCGGCAGCGAATATTCCGCATCGAGCCGCGCCTTCAACACATCGAGCTGCAGCGGGCCGACCACGCCGACCAGCGCGGGCGCGCCGTCGCGCGGGCGGAACACCTGCACGACGCCCTCCTCCGACATCTGCTGCAAGGCTTCCTTCAGCTTCTTCGCCTTCATCGCATCGGTCAGCCGGACGCGGCGGACGATTTCCGGCGCGAAGCTCGGTACGCCGACGAAGGTCAGATCCTCGCCCTCGGTCAGGGTGTCGCCTATCCTGAGCGTGCCGTGGTTGGGAATGCCGACGACGTCACCGGCAAAGGCCTCGTCGGCGACCGAGCGGTCCTGCGCGAAAAAGAACTGCGGGCTCGACAGGCTCATGTTTTTGCCGGTGCGTACCAGCTTGGCCTTCATGCCGCGGCTGAGCTTGCCCGAGCACAGCCGGGCGAAGGCGATGCGGTCACGGTGGTTCGGATCCATGTTGGCCTGGATCTTGAACACGAATGCGCTCATGCGCGGCTCCGATGCCTCGACCTTGCGCAAATCCGAGTCCTGCGCGCGCGGCGCCGGCGCGAACTTGCCGAGGCCTTCGAGCAAATCGCCGACGCCGAAATTGCGCAGCGCGCTGCCGAAATAGACCGGCGTCAGGTGGCCCTCGCGGAACGCCGCGAGCTCGAACGGCTTGCAGGCTTCCGAGGCCAGCGCGAGCTCGTCCTTGACCTCGGCGACGTCGAGATTGGGATTGCGCTTGCCGAGATCGGCGATGTCGATCTGCTCGGTGGCGCCGGTCTTGGCGCCGCCGCCCTCGAGTAGCCGCACGCCGCCATTGACGACGTCATAGGTGCCGAGGAAGTCGCGGCCACGGCCGACCGGCCAGGTCATCGGCGTCGTGTCGAGCGCCAGCGTCTTCTCGATCTCGTCCAGAAGCTCGAACGTGTCGCGGCTCTCGCGGTCCATCTTGTTAATGAAGGTGATGATCGGGATGTCACGCAGCCGGCACACCTCGAACAGCTTTCGCGTGCGCGCCTCGATGCCTTTCGCCGCGTCGATCACCATCACAGCGGAATCGACCGCGGTCAGCGTGCGATAGGTATCTTCCGAAAAGTCCTCGTGGCCCGGCGTGTCCAAGAGGTTGAACACGAGGTCGTTGAACTCGAAGGTCATCACCGAGGTGACGACCGAGATGCCGCGCTCGCGCTCGATCTTCATCCAGTCCGAGCGCGTGTTGCGCCGCTCGCCCTTGGCCTTGACCTGGCCCGCGAGATTGATGGCGCCCCCGAACAGCAGCAGCTTTTCCGTCAGCGTGGTCTTGCCGGCGTCCGGGTGCGAGATGATCGCGAAGGTACGCCGTCGCGCCACTTCCTCTGAAAGCGGCGAGCGGGACGGCGATTCGGCTGAAACTGAAATGTCGGACATGGCGGGGCATTTGGCAGGGAAAACGGGCGCAATCAAGGGCGTTTTGTCGCAATGCGGAACGCCCGCACCATCCCCATATGGGCACCGGAAGGACGACCTTCTCCTCACCATACCATTCGCGGGGACGACCCTGCCTTATCTGGAGGGTTCGTGATGGCTTGGACCATTCTGTTCACCGCTGGCCTGCTCGAGATCGGCTGGGCGATCGGGCTGAAATATACCGAAGGTTTCTCGCGGCTGGTGCCGTCGGTGCTGACGCTGGCGGCGATGGCCGGCAGCGTGATCCTGCTCGGCCTCGCGCTGAAGACGCTGCCGATTGGAACCGCCTATGCGGTCTGGACCGGGATCGGCGCGGTCGGCACCGCGGCGCTCGGCATCATCCTGCTCGGCGAACCCGCGACCGCGATGCGGCTTGCCAGCATCGGACTGATCGTTGCCGGCATCGTCGGGCTGAAGCTGGTCGGCTGATTACTCCTTTTTGGGACGCGTTTTCTTAACGCGAACCGGCTTCCACTTCGCTCGAAAACGCTACTTCAGAATCTGCACCGCCCAATAGCTCGCGGCTGCGACCGCGGCCGACGCCGGGATCGTGATCACCCAGGCGTAGACGATCGAGCTCGCCACATTCCAGCGCACGGCGGAAAGCCGCCGTGCGGCGCCGACGCCGACGATGGCGCCCGTGATGGTGTGCGTGGTCGATACGGGAACCCCGAGATAGGTCGCCATGAACAGCGTCACGGCGCCGCCGGTTTCGGCGCAGAAACCCTGCATCGGCGTCAGCTTGGTGATCCGCAGCCCCATGGTGCGGACGATCCGCCAGCCGCCCATCAGGGTACCCAGCGCCATCGCGCCCTGGCAGGCCAGCACCACCCAGAACGGAATTTCGAAGGTGTCGCCGAGATGGCCCTGCGAATAGAGCAGCACGGCGATGATGCCCATGGTCTTTTGCGCGTCGTTGCCGCCATGGCCGAGCGAATAGAGCGACGCCGAGGCGAATTGCAGGATGCGGAATGCGCGATCGACCGCGAACGGCGTCGAGCGCACCGAGAGCCAGGACACGATCGCGACCAGCACCAGCGCCAGCAGGAAGCCGACCAGCGGCGACAGCACGATCGCGAGCAAGGTCTTGGAGAGCCCGCTCCACACCGCCGCCGAAATCCCCGCCTTCGCCATGCCGGCGCCGACCAGGCCGCCGATCAGCGCGTGCGAGCTCGACGACGGAATGCCCAGCGCCCAGGTGATCACGTTCCAGACGATCGCGCCGACCAATGCTGCGAAGATCACGGTCGCATCCACCACCGACGGCTCGATGATCCCGGTGCCGATCGTGTTGGCAACGTGCAGGCCGAACACGAGGAACGCGACGAAGTTGAAGAACGCCGCCCAGACCACCGCATATTGCGGCCGCAGCACGCGGGTCGAGACGATGGTCGCGATCGAGTTCGCGGCATCGTGCAGGCCGTTCAGGAAGTCGAACAGCAGCGCGACCGCGATCAGGATGGTCAGAATCGGAAGACCCAGCGTGGCGTCCACGTGATGGCCCTGCCCTATTGTGCTTTGTTGAGCATGATCGCCGCGCAAACGCTTCGTGTTTGTCGCAGGGAAAACCGCATCACACTTTTCCGGATCATGCTCAGACTTGCTCGATCACGATCGAGTTGATCTCGTTCGCCACGTCGTCGAAACGGTCGGCCACTTTCTCGAGATGGTCGTAGATCTCCGCGCCGACGATGTAGTCCATCGTGTTGGCGTCGCGGTGCTTCAGGAACAGCTCCTTGAGCCCGATATCCTGGAGATCGTCGACCCGGCCCTCGAGCTTGGTCAGTTCCTCGGTGATCTGGGTCAGCATCGAGACGTTGTGGCCGATCGACTGCAACAGGGGCAGCGCGCGGCCGACCAGATTGGCGCATTCGACGATCAGGCCGCCCATCTCGCGCATCGGCGGCTCGAACTCGCGCACCTCGAACAGCATGACCGCCTTTGCGGTCGCCTGCATCTGGTCGACCGCGTCGTCCATCGAGGTGATCAGGTTCTTGATATCGCCACGATCGAACGGGGTGATGAAGGTGCGGCGAACCGCGGTCAGGACCTCGCGGGTGACGCTATCGGCGTCGTTCTCGAACTGATTGACGCGCTGGCAAAAGACCGGAGTCTCCTCCCCGCCCTTCAGCATGTCCTGCAACGCCAATGCGCATTGCACGGAGGTCCGGGCGTGTCGGGCGAACAGGTCGAAAAACCGCTCTTCCTTGGGCAGGAAGGCGCGAAACCAGCGCAGCATGTCTCAGTTCCATCATTCCGGGACAGCCCTTTTAGCGACTGTCACAGAACTGTCATAGAGCATCTGGCGGGGAAAGCATCGGGGTCGACCGCCCGAGCGGGCGGTCGTCCACCGCTATGTCGGCCGAAAGTCGCCGGGACCTGCCCTACAGCGACCGCCGCAACAAATGGGCCAGCTCACCGACCAGGCCACGCCGGAACAGCAGCACGCAGGCCACGAAGATCACGCCCTGGATCACCGTCACCCACTGGCCGAAACCGGCGAGATATTGCTGCATGGCGATGATCACGAAGGCGCCGACCACCGGGCCGAAGATGGTGCCGAGACCGCCGACCAGCGTCATCAGCACGATTTCACCGGACATCGACCAGTGCACGTCGGTGAGCGAGGCATTCTGCGCCACGAACACCTTCAGCGAGCCGGCAAAGCCCGCCAGCGTGCCCGACAGGATGAAGGCGAGCAGCTTGTACTGGTCGGTCTTGTAGCCAAGCGAAATCGCCCGCGGCTCGTTTTCGCGGATCGACTTCAGCACCTCGCCGAACGGCGAGTTGATGGTGCGGTAGATCAGCAGGAACCCGGCGAGGAAGCCGACCAGCACGACATAGTAAAGCACCAGCGGCTTCGAGAGATCGAAGATGCCGAGCAGGTGGCCTTGCGGAATGCCCTGGATGCCGTCTTCACCATGGGTGAACGGCGCCTGCAAATAGAGGAAGTAAAGCAGCTGCGACAGCGCCAGCGTGATCATCGAGAAATAGATGCCCTGCCGCTTGATCGAGATGTAGCCGGTGACCAGGCCGAGCAAGGCCGCGGCCGCGGTGCCGACCAGGATGCCGAGCTCCGGCGTCAGCCCCCACACCTTCAGCGCGTGGGCCGAGACGTAGCCGGCGGTGCCGAGGAACATCGCGTGGCCGAACGACAGCAGGCCGCCATAGCCGATCAGGAGGTTGAAGGCGCAGGCGAGCAGCGCGAAGCACAGCGCCTGCATGACGAAGAACGGATAGATCCCCGTCCACGGCACGATCGCCAGCAGCAGCGCCATCGCGGCGAATACGATCATCTCGTCGCGCATCGCGCGCGGCGTGATCGGAAGTGTATCGTCGGTCAATGCTGACATATCAAGCCGCCCGTCCCGTCAGTCCCGTTGGCTTCACCAGCAACACCACCACCATCAGGACAAACACCACGGTGTTGGAGGCCTCGGGATAAAAATACTTGGTCAGTCCCTCGATCACGCCTAGCGCGAAGCCGGTGATGATCGAGCCCATGATCGAGCCCATGCCGCCGATCACGACCACCGCGAACACCACAATGATGAGATCGGCGCCCATCAGCGGACGGACCTGGTTGATCGGCGCCGACAGCACGCCGGCAAGCGCGGCAAGACCGACGCCGAGCCCGTAGGTCAGCGTGATCATGCGCGGCACGTTGATGCCGAACGCGCGCACCAGCGTCGGGTTCTCGGTCGCGGCGCGCAGGTAGGCGCCGAGCTGCGTCTTCTCGATCAGGAACCAGGTCGCAAGGCACACCACGAGCGAGAAGATGACGACCCAGCCACGATAGATCGGCAGGAACATGAAGCCGAGATTGACGCCGCCCTTGAGCTGATCGGGGATCGAGTAAGGCAGGCCCGAGGAGCCGAAATAGTTCTGGAACACGCCCTGCACGATCAGCGCGATGCCGAAGGTCAGCAGCAATCCGTAGAGATGATCGAGGCCGGTCAGCCATTGCAGCATGGTCCGCTCGAGGATCATGCCGAAGATGCCGACCACGACGGGTGCGATGATCAGCGCCCACCAGTAATTGATGCCGCCCAGGTTGAGCAGGAAATACGCCACGAAGGCGCCCATCATGTAGAGCGCGCCATGCGCGAAATTGATGATGTTGAGCATGCCGAAGATGACGGCGAGCCCCAGACTGAGCAGCGCGTAGAACGAGCCGTTGATCAGTCCCACCAGAAGCTGTGCGTAGAGAGCCTGCATCGAATGAGCTTTCGCTAGATAGATGAAGCCCGCCGGCCACGCGCATGGCCGGCGGGCATGATCGTCACTTCTTCAGAAGCGCGCAGGCGCTCTTGTCGAGCGGCGTGAAGGCCTGGTTGCCCGGCACGGTGCCGACCAGCTTGTAGAAGTCCCACGGTCCCTTGGACTCCGAAGGCTTCTTCACTTCGAACAGGTAGGCGTCGTGGGTGACGCGGCCGTTGGGCTCGACCTCGCCCTTGCCGAACAGCGGATCGTCGGTCGGGATCGTCTTCATCTTCGCGACCACCTTGGCGCCGTCATGCGGATTGCCGCCGAGCGCTTCCAGCGCCTTGAAGTAATGCATGAGGCCCGCATAGACGCCGGCCTGCACCATGGTCGGCGGCGCGCTGTTCTTCATCCGCTCCGAGAAGCGCTTGGAGAAGGCGCGGGTCTTGTCGTTGAGGTCCCAGTAGAACGTCTCGGTGAAGTTGAGGCCCTGCGCAGTCTCGAGCCCGATCGCCTTGACGTCGGTGAGGAACAGCAGCAGCGCCGCGAGCTTCTGGCCGCCCTTGACGATGCCGAACTCGGCCGCCTGCTTGATCGAGTTGGTGGTGTCGCCGCCGGCATTGGCGAGACCGATGATCTTGGCCTTGGAGGCCTGCGCCTGCAGCAGGAAGGAGGAGAAGTCAGCGGTGTTGAGCGGATGCTTGACGCCGCCGACCACCTTGCCGCCATTGGCGGTGACGACGGATGTGGTGTCGCGCTCGAGCGCGGCGCCGAACGCGTAATCCGCGGTGAGGAAGAACCAGGTGTCCCCGCCCGCCTTCACCAGCGCCTGGCCGGTGGCGTGGGCGAGCATGTAGGTGTCGTAGGTCCAGTGCACGGTATTCGGCGAGCACTGCGCGTTGGTGAGATCCGAGGTGGCGGCGCCCGAATTGATGTAGACGCCGTTCTTTTCCTTCACGACGTTGTTGACCGCGAGCGCGACGCCGGAATTCGGCACGTCGACGATGGTGTCGACCTTGTCGACGTCGAACCACTGGCGGGCGATGGTGGTGCCGATATCGGGCTTGTTCTGGTGATCGCCGGAGATCAGGTCGATGGTCCAGCCCTTGGCCTTGAGGCCGGAGTCCTCGATCGCCATCTGCGCCGCCAGCGTCGAGCCGGGGCCGGCGAGATCCGCGTAGAGGCCGGACTGGTCCGACAGCGCGCCGATCTTGACCGTCTTGTCGAGCTTTTCCTGGGCGGAGGCGACGCTTGCGGCGGACAGCACCATCGCGGTGCCGAGCAAGAGCGCCGAAATCTTGTTCTTCATGTCGTATTCCCTCGTCCTAAATTTTCTGGTTCTGGCGATATCAGACGCCGAGATAGGTATGGAGCTTGTCCATGTTGGCCGACAGCTCCGAATTCGCGAAGCCGTCGATCACCTTGCCGTGCTCGACAATGTAATAGCGGTCCGCAACGGTCGAGGCGAAACGGAAATTCTGCTCGACCAACAGGATCGTGAATCCCTGCGACTTCAGGCGCGCAATGGTGTGCCCGATCTGCTGGATGATGACCGGCGCCAACCCTTCGGTCGGCTCGTCCAGCATCAGGAAGCGCGCGCCGGTGCGCAGGATGCGCGCAATCGCCAGCATCTGCTGCTCGCCGCCCGAGAGCTTGGTGCCCTGGCTGGTGAGGCGCTCCTTCAGGTTGGGAAACAGCGTGAAGATCTGGTCGAGCGGCAGGCCGCCCGGCCGCACCACCGGCGGCAGCAGCAGGTTCTCGCGCACGTCGAGGCTGGCGAAAATGCCGCGCTCCTCGGGACAGAATGCGATGCCGAGCCGCGCGATCCTGTCCGAGGTAGCGCGGATGATTTCCTGATTGTCGAAGCGGATCGAGCCGGAGCGCTTGTTGATGACGCCCATCACCGACTTCAACGTGGTGGTCTTGCCGGCGCCGTTGCGGCCGAGCAGCGTCACCACCTCGCCGGCCTTCACGTTGAAATTGATGCCGTGAAGGATGTGGGATTCGCCGTACCAGGCCTGCAGATCCTTGACCGTCAGCACGTCGGCGCCGGCCGCAGCGACGGGCTTCTCCGCCAGTTTTGCCTCAGCCATGACCCGCTCCCAGATAGGCTTCCTTCACGCGCTCGTCCTTGGAGAGGTCGGCGTAGTTGCCCTCCGCCAGCACCTGCCCGCGCGTCAGCACGGTGATGATGTCGGAGAGGTTGGCCACCACCGAGAGGTTATGTTCGACCATCAGGATGGTGTATTTCGCGGAGATCCGCTTGATCAGCGCCGCGATCTTGTCGATGTCCTCGTGGCCCATGCCGGCCATCGGCTCGTCGAGCAGCATCATCTCGGGGTCGAGCGCGAGCGTCGTTGCAATTTCAAGTGCGCGCTTGCGGCCGTACGGCATCTCGACCGCCGGCGTATTGGCGAATTCGCTCAAGCCGACGTCGTTCAGGAGCTCGTGGGCGCGCGGATTGAAGCGGTCGAGCACGCTTTTCGAGCGCCAGAAATCGAACGACGAACCGTGCTGCCGCTGCAGCGCCACGCGAACGTTCTCGAGCGCGGTCAGATGCGGAAATACCGCCGAAATCTGAAACGAACGGACCAGCCCGAGGCGCGCCACGTCGGCCGGCGGCATCGCGGTGATGTCGTGGCCCTTGTAGCGAATCTGGCCTGCCGACGGCTTCAGGAATTTGGTCAGCAGATTGAAACAGGTCGTCTTGCCGGCGCCGTTCGGCCCGATCAACGCATGGATACTGCCCCGACGCACTTTCAACGCGACGTCGCGAACGGCGAAGAAACCCGCGAATTCCTTGGTCAATCCGCTGGTTTCGAGGATGAACTCATCGGCCAAATAGATTCCCCCATACGCCATCGCTGCGAAGCCCCTCGCCCGCGTGGCCAGCTTTTTTCGTGTCCGACAGGCGTCCGATCCGTCTTGGAAACCGTCCGGGGCCCGTCGCCTCCGGGCCGGAATATGCCGTCATCTGCGGCAGTTACGCAAGGTGGAAAGCTGTGCAGTGCGGCATCAGCGTGACCGGTTCCGGTTGATCCTTAGTCGAATGGCATTTCCGTGCGCTTTGCGCCTCGGGAAAGCGGTCGTTAACGGTGTTTTGCTCCGGACTCCCACTTTCATAGAATATTTGCGCCTCTCGCCGAAGCTCCGGCCATTGCATGATGAACGGCTAGAGCCTTGCATTTCAAGCGCGCCAATTCTTCGGTCGTCAAATCGATCCCGCAACGTGATTTCCTCGGCACGTGGCTGCGACTTTATGCCCGCAGCCAAACCATCCCGCAGATCGATGAACTTGTCCCTGGCCGCATCCCGTCCGGGGATGTGCCTGAATTCGGCTAGCCGATGCAATTCCGAAGCGCCGATCCATCGATGGTCAAATCGATCACGCAGCGGGTGCTGCTGAACGCCTGGCTGCGCGGGCTGCGCCTGCCGGACGCGCTTCCTCTGTTGTGCGACTTCCATACCGAGGGCACCGCCGACGAGCGCGCCGACATGATGAGCTTTGACGTGGTCGGCAGTGGCGAGGCGGCACGTTTCCTGATTACGCAGGAAGGCGCGAGGCTGACGACGGCCTATGGCAACGAGCACATCGAGCCGCCGCTGCGCACCAACCGCTTTCTTGACGATGCGATCGGACCCGAGCGCTACGCAGGAGTGATCCTGTCATATCGTGCTTGCCTCGCGCTCAAGCGTCCAACCTATACGGTTGCGGAGGTCACGGACGCCGACGGCAAGGACGTGTCCTATGAGCGGCTGCTGCTGCCGTTCGGACGCGGCGACACCGTCGAGCACATCATCGGCTCCTACAAGGCGATCAGCATCGAAGGCGGCTTTCGGCTGCACAATCTGATGGGCGTGAAGGCGAAGTCGGTCCCGGTCGTCACCATCAGGGCGGTGATCGACCGCAGGTCCGTGCCCGCGGATCGTCCGGCAAGTCAGGATTCAGTCGAGCTGATCTAGACTCGTCACTTCTCGCGAAGCGGTCGCGGCATCGCTGGAAGCGCCTTAGCCCTTCTTGCGCGCCTTCGCCGGCACTTCCTTGGCGTAGATGTCCGGCTTGAAGCCGACCACGCGCTTGCCCCCGAGATCGAGCACCGGGCGCTTGATCATCGAGGGCTGCTCGGCCATCAGCGCCAGCGCCTTGCGCTCGTTCAGGCCTTCCTTGTCGGCATCGGGCAGCTTCTTGAAGGTGGTGCCGGCGCGATTGAGCAGTGTCTCCCAGCCGACCTCGTCGCTCCACTGCTTGAGCTTATCCTTGGCGATCCCGGCGGTCTTGTAGTCGTGGAAGTCGTAGGCGACGTCGTGATCGTCGAGCCAGGCCCGCGCCTTCTTCATGGTGTCGCAGTTCTTGATGCCGTAGATGGTGATGGTCAATGCCGTTCCCCGCATGCGATTGCGGCGGGAAATTAGCCTCGCGGCAATCCCGGCGCCAGATCGGAGCCATCAGGTCTCCACACCGATATTGCCGGCATTCAATGCGCATAGTGCGTGAAGACGAAATCGTGATCGCTGGCATGGGCCTCGTGGCAGGCGAAACAGGTCTCGTGCTGAGCGGCATCGACCGGCTTGCCGTCGACGAAGCGGCCGAACCCCCAGCCTCCGGTCGATGCATATTTGGCCGCGTCCTTGACCATGACCTGCACCGTGGTCGCCGGCCCCGCGATGAAGGCGCCGTTGAGGCCATCAACGGGCTTGCGCTTCCAGGCCAGCTTGACCAGCACGGTGCCGTCGGGGAAACGCGCGGCGCCGTCCTGATAGGCCTTCACGACGGTGGCGTTGCCGAGCACGCTGCGAAGCTCATCGAGCCCGGTCTCCTCGCCGACCGCGATCAGCTTCCAGTCGCGATAGCCGTCAGGGATTTTCACGCCGAAGATCGGCGATGCCGGTGCAGCATCATCGGCATGCCCGACGGCGAACGGCAATGACGCGCTGATGCAGGCTGCTGCGGTCGCGGCAGCTGCCCATTTCACAATTTGTCTCATGATCCCCGATCCGCTCCGTCTCAGACCTTGCTGACGTCGATGATGGCCTGGACGAAGGCCTGCGGCGCCTCCTGCGGCAGATTGTGGCCGATGCCGCCGGTCAGAAGCCGATGCTCATAGTGGCCGGAGAATTTCTTGGCATAGGCCGCGGGCTCCGGATGCGGCGCGCCGTTGGCATCGCCTTCCATCGTAATGGTCGGGATCGCGATGACGGGCGCCTGGGCGAGCGTCTTCTCGAACGCGTCGTACTTCGCCTCGCCCTCGGCGAGACCAAGCCGCCAGCGGTAATTGTGGATCACGATATCGACGTGATCAGGATTCTCGAAGGCCGCCGCGCTGCGGTCGTAGGTGGCGTCGTCGAACTTCCACTGCGGCGACGCCAGCTGCCAGATCAGCTTGTTGAAATCGTGCCGGTTCTTGGCATAGCCCTCGCGGCCGCGCTCGGTCGCGAAATAGAACTGGTACCACCATTGCAGCTCGGCCTTCGGCGGCAGCGGCATCTTGCCGGCCGCCTGGCTGCCGATCAGATAGCCGCTCACCGAGACCATGGCTTTACAGCGCT
The DNA here is from genome assembly GCF_055264925.1 of Bradyrhizobium sp. KZN70725. Classification (NCBI taxonomy): domain Bacteria; kingdom Pseudomonadati; phylum Pseudomonadota; class Alphaproteobacteria; order Hyphomicrobiales; family Nitrobacteraceae; genus Bradyrhizobium; species Bradyrhizobium sp. KZN70725. The sequence goes on along the minus strand of NZ_JBUYWT010000017.1, from coordinate 42,160 downwards.
CGGGCCAGAGCACCGCCATGATGTTGGCGGTGCGCGCGCCCCAATCATAGCCGCCGAGCACGGCCTTCTCGATCTTCAACGCGTCCATCAGCGCGATGATGTCGGCTGAGACCGCGACCGGCTGGCCGCTGCGCATGGTGTCGCTGGAGAGGAAGCGCGTGGTGCCATAGCCGCGCAGATGCGGCACGATCACGCGGTAGCCGGCCTCGGCCAGCGCCGGCGCGACGTCGGCATAGCTGTGGATGTCGTAGGGCCAGCCGTGCAGCAGGATCACTGCGGGACCGGACGCAGGACCCATCTCGACATAGCCGGTATTAAGCACGCCGGCATTGATCTGCTTGACCGGATCGATCGTGGTGTGGGCGCCGGCCTTGATCGCAGGCAGCGCCGGCTTGGACTGAGCCTGAGCGGAACCGACAAACCCGAACCGGGAAGCGGCAAGGATCCCGCCGGCGATGCCAAGGAAGCGGCGGCGCTGCTGATTGATGGACTGCGACATGGCGATCTCCTTAAGTTCTGGTGTCGGGATTGAATATTGCAGAGACCGCCCCCGTCCGCTTTCAGAGGACGTGGATTTGTCCTTCAGAGCGTCGTGATTTTGGCTCCACCCAGCCTGTGCTAGGTTCCGCCACGAACTCAGCCGCCGGCCGCCGGACTCTTCGATTTGACTTACCATTTCAACGACTTGACCCTCGATTCCGAGCGCCGTGAGCTGCGCCGCGGCGATGCTCTGGTGGCCGTCGAGCCGCAGGTCTTCGACCTCATCGAGTTCCTGATCCGCGCCCGCGATCGGGTGGTCAGCCGCGACGAGGTGCTGGCCGCCGTCTGGCACGGCCGGATCGTCTCGGAAGCGACGCTGAGCAGCCGGATCAACGCCGCGCGGACGGCGATCGGCGACAATGGCGAGGAGCAGCGGCTGATCCGCACCCTGCCCCGCAAGGGTCTCCGCTTTGTCGGCGATGTCCGCGAGGTCACCGCGCACGATCGCCCTGTTGCAGACAATGCCAGCCCGCCGCGGCCGAGCGAGGGTCCGTCGATCGCGGTGCTGCCCTTCACCAATATGAGCGGCGATCCCGAGCAGGATTATTTCGCCGACGGCATCGCCGAGGACATCACCACCGCGCTGGCGCGTTGCAGCCGCCTCACGGTGATCGCGCGCAACTCCGCCTTCACCTACAAAGGCAAGGCGGTCGACATCCGCCAGGTCGGCCGCGATCTCGGCGTCGGCTATGTGCTCGAAGGCAGCGTCCGCCGCGGCGGCGATCGGTTGCGGATCACCGGGCAGTTGATCGACGCCAGCTCTGGCGCGCATCTGTGGGCCGACCGCTTCGACGGCGCGGCCGCCGACGTGTTCGACCTGCAGGACCGCATCACCGAGAACGTGGTCGGCGCGATCGAGCCGACCCTGCTCGTCGCGGAAGCCGAACGGCTGCGGGCAGCGCCGCCCGACAGGCTCGACGCCTACGACCTGCTGCTGCGCGCCTACAGCCTGCGTTACGAGTTCACGCCCGAGAGCATGGAAGCGGCGCTCGATTGCCTCGACCAGGCGCTGGCGCTCGACCCCGCCTACGCGCCCGCACTGGCGGCCTCCGCCTATTGTCATGCGATGCGCCATGTCCAGGGCTGGCTGAAGCTGAACGATGCCTACCGCGAACGCGCGGTCGCGCAGGCCTGGCGCGCGGTCGAGCTGGCGCCCGGTGACCCGCAGGTGTTGTGGATGGCGGCGTTCGCGATCTGGAACATGGCCGACGAGATTGAGCCTGCGCGCGACCTGTTCGAGCGGTCGCTTGCGATCAATCCGAACTCGGCGATGGCGCTCGTGCTCGGCGGCTGGATCGAGGCGATGCGCGGTAATCAGAAAGCCGGCCGCGCCATGATCGAGCGCGCGCAACGGCTGAACCCGCGCGACCCGCGCGGCTGGTTCGCCGCCGCGGCGCTGGCGATCTGCGCAGTGCTCGACCGAAATTTTGCCGAAGCAGTGATGTGGGCCGACAAGGCGCTGGCGCAGAACCGCCGCTTCGCGGTGGCGCTGCGCGTCCTGATCGTGGCGCTGGTCAGGACCGGCGACACCGCACGCGCGGCCCAGATCGCGCGCGAGCTGCTCAAGGTCGACCCGGAGTTCACGATCTCCGGCTTCCTGTCGCGGATTCCCTTTCCGGTGGAAGCGATGTCCGCGACCTATCGCGAGACGCTGAAGGCGGCCGGCGTCCCGGACTGATGCTGCTCTGGCGGCGCGACGTCATTCACCCGCTGGTCAGGCCAAGATACCTCCATCGACCACCAAGGCATGGCCGACCACAAAGCTTGCCGCCGAACCGCATAACCATAGAACAGCGGCAGCGATTTCTTCAGGTTCACCAAGGCGTCCGATCGGTTCGGCTGCTACGAACGCCTTGACCATCTCTGGATCGTTGTTCCTTGTTACCCGCTTCGCCATCGGAGTATTGCCGATAATGCCCGGGCATACTGCGTTGATACCGATGCCCTTCCCGGCATAATCGAGTGCGGAGGCGCGGGTGAGACCTATCACCCCGAATTTGCTGGCGGAATAGGCGGCGCGCCCTTTGGAGCCCCTCATCCCGCCGATCGACGAGCAGTTGACGATTGCGCCGCTTCCTTGTGCGGTCATGTGGCGAAGCTCCGCCTTCATGCAGTTCCACACACCGCGCAGATTGACATCGATGATGTTGTCAAACTCGGCATCTTCCGTTTCAACCAATGGCGCAGCATCGCAGTTGATGCCCGCATTGTTGAAAGCTGCATCGAGCTTCCCGTAAGTCTCGATCGCCTGCTCGATCATTGCGTTCACCTGGCCCCGATCCGTTACATCGCAGCCGACGGCAAGGACGTCATGACCCGCGGATCGCAGTTCAGCAGCGGCAGTTTCGAGCAACGCTGTGTTGCTGTCTGCAATGACCACGGACGCGCCTGCAACACCAAATGCCCTGGCTGTCGCCAGACCAATGCCACCAGCGGCGCCGGTAACAAGCGCAACCTTTCCTTCGAAGCTCTCTACCATTGCTGACCTTTCAAAATGCTGGATCTCGTCGAATAGGCGGCGCTGCTCAGAGTGACGGAATTGGCTTACTCAGCTTGCTCAGTGTCATCACACGCGCATGCGGGTGATCCAGTATTCCAGAGACGCCGATTGTTGAGCCGAGAGGCCGCGGCGTACAACCGCACCACGCGAAGCGTTGCGCCGACTCCGGCGGGAGAGCGCCTGCTCCGAAGCGTCGGGCCGAAATTTGAGGAAATGGACGCCGAGCTGTCGGCCCTTGGCGAGTTGCGGGAGAAACCGGCCGGCAACATCCGGATCACGGCGACCGAACACGCCGCCGAAGCGATCCTGCTGCCCGCCCTGGCGAAGATCCTGCCGAATTACCCGGACATCAGTGTCGAAGTCATTGTCGACTACGGCCTCGCGAACATCGTTGCGCAGCGATACGACGCCGGTATCCGACCTGGCGAGCTGGTCGCCAAAGACATGATTACCGTTCGCGTCGGACCGGATTTGCGGTCCGCGGTCGTGGGCGCTCCGTCATATTTTGCCAACCGAAAGAGGCCGCGCCCCCCCCAGGATCTGAACAGCCACAACTGCCTGAACCTGCGCCTGCCGACCCATGGCGGGCTCTACGCTTGGGAATTCGAGAAGGACGGGCGCGCGCTCAACGAGCGGGTCGACGGGCAGCTCGTCTTCAACGGCGCAGGCCCGCTCCTGCAAGCGGCGTTGAACGGCTTTGGCCTCGCATACCTGATGGAGCGTAACGTGCAGCCCTACGTCTCCGACGGACGGCTCGTTCGGGTACTGTCGGATTGGTGTCCTCCATTTTCCGGATACCACCTGTACTACCCTAGCCGTCGTCAACCTTCACCGGCATTCTCGCTGCTGGTTGAAGCTCTTCGGTATCGAGGGAAGTAGGCGGCACTCCCGCTTGCGGCCGTTCGGCGATCTCGGGAGATGACCGCTTTTTCGCCGCTGTGGGGGTTGAGCGCACATCAGCGCCAGCCGCTAATGAGTACACAGCCCGGGCAGTGGACTTGTAAGCGTGGAGCCACAGGCGGCTTGAAGCGAGCACTACAATCCCGGTGATCTCGCCGCCCAAGCCTTGGTGGCCTGGCAGCTTTCCATCGCTCGCGTGTAGGCAGGGCGTGCCGTCGTGCGGGCGAGATAGTCCCGCTCGGTAGGACCGGGGACGTAGTTGCCGGTTCGCATGCCGAGCAGAAGGGCGTAGCTCACCGAGATATCGGCAGCGGTGAATCGGTCGCCGGCGAGATAGGGGCAATCCGCGAGGCGGCGGATAACCAACCCCAGCCGGCTCTCGAAGGTCTCGAATGCCCAGCAGGTAACCCGGGCATCTCGCTCGGCTTCGGGCGCCAGTTGGCGACCGACAATGACGGCGTTCATCGGCCCGGCGAGCCCGGCCTCGCCCAGATGGAGAAATTGCAGATAGGACGCGAAGGCGGGATCGTCCGGAGCGACGGCAAGCGAACCTGAGCCGTGCCGGGCGAGCAGGTACTCGAGAATCGCGATCGATTCGACCATGATCGTCTCGCCGTCCTGCAGTACCGGAATGAAGCCGGCAGGGTTGATGGCGAGGAAATCGCGATCATTCTCGACTGCGAACAGATCGACCGGGCGCAGCCGATAAGCCAACCCTAGTTCCTCGAGCAGCCAGACAACACGGAAGCCACGACCTTCGCCATAGACGGTGAGCATAGTTAAGCGTTCCTGGATTGGGCTGGATGGACGAACTCGCTGAGGTGAGCCAGTCCCGCCACGGACTATCGATGGAGCATCATGCACGCAAGGCTTGGCGCATAGTCGTCATCCTACAGTGCGGGCCCTTCCCACTTCATGGGTTCACGACCTGGGCTGCGGCCGCGAACGAGACGCGTTCCCCTCTCCCGCCTGCGACGCAGTCAGTTGCAGAGGCCCGCAGATGCCATATGCGACAGCCTTGGGACGAGCGGATACCTGCGCAATTTCGGAATATTAGAAGAGTATCCCTGAGTTGCCCGACATGTCAAGTTGCCTGCTCGAATACCGGCCGCCGCCGGCTGCTTTGCATGGGGTTGTTTTCGATATTTTGGCAGCGCCCATCCGACGGCCCCTTAACTTCATATTGCTCTAGCCTGAGCCGCCCGGCTCCAGCGCCTCGCCGAGCTCGAGCGGATGCGCCATCGTCTCGTGCAGCGCCTGCTTGTCGAGCTCGCCTTCCGACAGGCTGATCACGACGCAGGCGACGCCGTTGCCGATCAGGTTGGTGAGCGCGCGGCACTCGCTCATGAACTTGTCGATGCCGACCAGGATCGCGATCGACTGGATCGGAATATCGGGCACGATCGACAGCGTTGCGGCGAGCGTGATGAAGCCGGCGCCGGTGACGCCGGACGCGCCCTTCGAGGTGATCATGGCGATGCCCAAAATGCCGAGCTCCTGCCAGATCGTCAGATGCGTGTTGGTGGCCTGCGCCAGGAACAGCGTCGCCAGCGTCATGTAGATGTTGGTGCCGTCGAGATTGAAGCTGTAGCCGGTCGGCACCACGAGGCCGACCACCGAGCGCGAGGCGCCGAGATGCTCCATCTTCTGGATCATCTGCGGCAGCACCGTCTCCGACGACGACGTGCCGAGCACGATCAGGAGCTCGTCCTTGATATAGGCGATGAAGCGGATGATCGAGAAGCCGGCGAGCCGCGCGATGGCGCCCAGCACGATCAGCACGAACAGGATGCTGGTGAGGTAGAAGGTCGCGATCAGCGCTGCCAGATTCAGCAGCGAGCCGAGGCCGTAGGCGCCGACCGTGAAGGCCATCGCGCCGAATGCGCCGAGCGGCGCGACGCGGACGATGATCCGGATGATGCCGAAGAACATCTTGGCGGCCGTGTCGATCGCTGACGCAATCGGCTCGCCGACCTTGCCCATGAGAGCGATGGCGAAGCCCGAGAGGATCGAGATCAGCAGCACCTGCAACAGGTCGCCGCGCGCGACCGCGCCGAGATAGCTGTCCGGAATGATCGCCATCAGATGGGCAACGATGCCCTGCTCTTTGGCCTGCGTGACGTAATTGGAGACCGATTTCGGATCGATCGTGGAAGGATCGATGTTGAAGCCGTGGCCGGGCTGTAGCAGCTCGCCGACCAGAAGACCGACCGCAAGCGCCACCGTCGACACCGCCTCGAAATAGATCAGGGTCTTCAACCCGACCCGGCCGACGCGCTTGAGGTCGCCCATCGAGGAGATGCCGTGCACCACGGTGCAGAAGATGACCGGCGCGATCATCATCTTGATCAGCGCGATGAAGCCGTCGCCCAGCGGCTTCAATTCCTTGCCGAGATTCGGATAGAAATATCCGATCAGGACACCTGCCACGATCGCGATCAGCACCTGGACGTAGAGGATCTTGTACCAGGGCTGATGACGGGGATGGGCAACGGGCTTGATGGCGGCTGTGGTCATGAGGTGCCCCGGCTGGGATGAACTCAACTGGTGATGCCATCTTGGCGGAGCCGCGCGCAAGCGACAATGCCCATTCGCACCGTCGCGAGCGCACACGAATCTGTCATAGACTGCGGCCGGCTCGCATCGGGAGGCTGGGAATGGAATTCACGGCATTGTTTCTCGCCATCACCATCGCCCTGCTGGTGGCCTGGCGTGGCCCGCGTCCCGTCGCGATCGGTCTGTTCGCGGTGATCCTGATCGCCTGCGTCGCGACCTTGCTGCACCACGCCACCGACCGTCTCACTTTGTCGTTCTGAGGCCGGCCATGAACGACACGCAGGCCGTCACCCTCAATGCCGTCGCGCTCTATGGGCTGGCGCTGGTACTGGCCGCCGCCTTTGCCGCGCAGCTGCTGCTCCACGAGCTGCCCTGCCCGCTCTGTCTGTTGCAGCGCATCCTGTTCGCCCTGCTGGCGATCGGGCCGATCCTCAATATCCGCTTCGGGCCACGGCCGAGTCATTATGCGTTGTCGCTGCTGACGGCCGTCCTTGGCGCCACGGTCTCGGCCCGGCAGGTGCTGCTGCACATCCTCCCCGGCGACGCCGGTTACGGGTCGGCGCTGCTCGGCTATCGTTATTATACGTGGGCGCTGATCGGATTTGTCGTCGCGATCGTGCTGCTCGCTGCGATGCTGCTGTTCGACCGCCAGTTCGAGCACCGCGCGGCGCCGGGCAGCTCGCCCGGCAGGTTCGCGCAAGGTGCGGTGTGGCTGGTGGTCGGGCTGACGGCACTGAATGTGTTCTCCACCCTGCTCGAGTGCGGCTTTGCCGCCTGTGCCGACAATCCCATCGTCTATGAGCTGCTGAAGTAGGTTGCTTAGGGACGCTTCGGAATGTTCAATCCGCGCTCCACCGCCGGCCGCTTGAGACCGCGCTCCAGCCAGGCCGCGACCTGCGTGAACTCGTCGAATTCGACGAGCTCGCGCGCACCGTAGAAGCCGATCAGATTGCGCACCCAGCCGAGCATCGAGATGTCGGCGATGCTGTATTCATCGTCCATGAACCACTGCCGTCCGGCGAGATGCGTCTCCATCACGCGGAGCAGGCGCTTCGACTCGGCGACGTAGCGCTGCAGCGGCCGCTTGTCCTCGTAATCCTTGCCGGCGAATTTGTGGAAGAACCCGACCTGGCCGAACATCGGTCCGAGGCCGCCCATCTGGAAATGTACCCACTGGATCGCCTGATAGCGGCGCGCCGCGTCCGCCGGCAGCAGCTTGCCGGTCTTGTCGGCGAGATATTGCAGGATAGCGCCGGATTCGAACAATGGCAGCGGCTTGCCGCCGGGGCCGTTGGGATCGACGATCGCCGGGATCTTGCCGTTCGGGTTCAGCGACAGGAACTCCGGCGTCTTCTGGTCATCCTTGTTGAAGTCGACGAGATGGACCTCGTAGGGCAGCCCGATCTCCTCGAGCATGATCGAGACCTTCACGCCGTTCGGCGTCGGCAGCGAATAGAGCTGCAGGCGGTCCGGATGCTGGGCGGGCCAGCGTTTTGTGATGGGAAAGGCAGACAAGTCGGTCATGTCGACATTCTTTTGCAGGGTTGTTGTTGGACGGCTAATGTACGGAGCTCAGTGAAAGCCGCAAGGTCTGCAACCGGCCATGAACGATCAACAGACGGGCGCAACGACAGGCGCAATGCTCGGCCTCTCCGACGACGAACTCGCAACGCACCCGACCGTGTTCGCCCCCGATGCGCTCGCCGGTCGGGTGGTCGTGGTGTCCGGCGGCGCCGGCGGCATCGGCCGCGCCATCGCATGGCTGTTCGCGCGGCTCGGCGCGCATGTCGTCGTCGCAGGCCGCAATGCCGGCAGGCTCGACGCACTGGTCGATCGTCTCGTCCATCGCGGGCTCAAGGCGTCCGCGCATGTCGCCGACATCAAGGATCCCGACGCGGTCGATGCAATGTTCGAGGCGCTGTGGACTGAGCACGGCCGCGTCGATCATCTCGTCAACAGCGCCGGTGGCCAGTTCCCGCAACCCGCGATCGACGTCTCGATCAAGGGCTGGAATGCGGTCATCAACACCAACCTCAACGGCACCTGGTACATGATGCAGGCCGCGGCGCAGCGCTGGCGCGACCGCAAGCATCCCGGCAGCATCGTCAACATCGTCGTGGTCACGACGCACGGCCTCTACGGCATTGCGCACTCGATCGCGGCACGCTCCGGTGTGATCGGCCTGTCGCGCGCGCTCGCGGTCGAATGGGCGCCGCTGAACATCCGCATCAACTGCATCGCGCCCGGCGCGATCGAGACCGAGGGCTGGAACGTCTACAGCGAAGCGGCGCGCGCCGCCTACCCGCGCTCCAATCCGATGATGCGCCCGGGCACGCCCTGGGACATTGCGGAGGCCGCCGTCTACCTCGCCGCGCCCTCCGGCAAGTTCATCACCGGCGAGACGCTGACCGTCGACGGCGGCGGCCAGCATTGGGGCGAGACCTGGACGACCGGCAAGCCCGACTATTTCAGAGGCGGCGAATAGCGCCCGCATGGCGGTCGCCCGACGCGCTTCCCTCACTTGCCGTCGTCGAAGCTGACGATGACGGCGGCGTTCGCGATCAGGATCGGGTCGTTGCCGAGATCGGACGGAATCTCGAGCCCGCCTGCGATCGCCTTCACGGTCTTGGTGCCATAAGGCAACTCCTTCGCGACCGCTGCGGTATCGACATCTTCGGGATTCGGCACGGCGATCGTGACGTCGACGAACATGTCGTTGGCGGTCTTGCCGAGCATGCGGAAGAAGCCGAGGCTGGAATGGCGGATGGCGTCCGAGACGGCCCGCTTGGCGGCCTTGGTGGCGTCGCGGCCGTGGACGTCGACGCCCATGCCCATTTCGGTGATACAGCGCACGCGTGTCATGAAGGTTCCTGTTGTCGTTGGCGTGAGAGACCTTCACTCCTTCGGCTCCTGCGCGCGCGGCGTCAAGCCGGGTCCGTCGCCTCGCTTACGCGCTTGTGATCGCCGCGCGCCAGCATCCATGCCGCAATACCGGCAAGGATCGCCGCAGCCACCACCATGATGCAGGCCGCGCCCCAGCCCCATGCCGAGACCACGGCGCCGACCGCGATTGGACCGGTGACCTGGCCGAAATTGCTGCCCGTCATCAACAGGCCCATCATGACAGGCACCATCGCCGCCGATGGCGCCGCGGCGGGTGCGGTTGCAAGCAACGTCGCCGGGATCAGGCCGCCGATCGCGGAGAACAAAAGGCACAGCCAGAATGCGCCCCAGCCGCCGAGCACCGGCAGGAAGATTCCAAGCGCGGACGCGCCCATCACGAATGCCGCCACGGCAATCAGCAGGTTGCGGCTGACGCCGCGCGCGAGCAGATGACCGGCGGCGAGATTGCCGACGATGTTGCCGGCCGCGGCCAACGCACTGAGCCCGCCGGCGCCTTGGCTGGACACGCCGAGCCGCTCGGTCAGCAGGATCGGCAGGAAGCTGAACAGCGCAAAGAACATCAGGCTGTAGAGCGCAAACAGCACCATCAGGAGCGCCGGGGTGCGGCGCCGCGCCAGCGCGGTGGCTTCCTGCATCAGGCCGCTCCGCGCCGGGCCGGTCCGCGATGCCACTTCAGGCACAATGACGCCGGCGAGCACGAACAGCACGGCGACAAAGGCAGCACTGGCCCACCAGATCGTGCGCCAGCCATCGAAGATCGGACCGGCGACCAGCGCCAGCGCGATCCCGAACGGCATCACGCAGCTCCACACCGCCATGGTGACGTCGCGCGCGCTGACATCGACGACACGATCCAGCAATGCAGGAGCCGCGACCATCACCAGCAGGAAGCCGAGCCCTTCCAGCAGGCGCGACGCCAATAGCACCGCTAGCTGTGGCGCGAGCGCGCCCGAGGCTGCCCCCAGCGTGATGGCCGCGAGCCCGCACAGCAGCACCTTGCGAGCACCAACCGCGGCAATCACCACGCCCGCCGGCACGCTGCCGACAAGCCCGAGGACCGCAAAGATGCCGGCGATCGTTCCGACCGCGGCAAGGTCGATGCCGAGGCTCTGTTGCAGCATCGAGGCGGCAATCGGAACCTTGCCGACCTGCAGCGCCGCGCCGATCCCGCAACCGATCACGATGGCGACCGTGGCCCATCGCTTCGCCTCGGTCTGCTGCATCACGGCCGTCTCGATCGTCATGCGTCCACTCCGCCCTGGGTCAGAGCACAGAGATAGCGTTTCCCGACCATCGACAGGAGTGATATGTTTTGCATCCGATTGATCGATTTCATAGATCATGCTCGACAACCTCACGCTCGATCAGATCCGCACCTTTGTCGCCATCGCCGAGCGCGGCAGCTTCCGCGCCGCCGCGGCCAAACTGGCGCGGGTGCAATCCGCGGTCAGCCATGCCATCGCCAACCTCGAGGCCGAACTCGGCCTGACGCTGTTCGACCGCTCCAGCCATCGCCCGGCGCTGACGGCCGAGGGCAAGGCACTGCTGGGCAACGCGCGCGACCTGCTGCTTCGTGTCGACGCGATGCGGGCGCGGGCACGCGGCCTGGGCGATGGCGTGGAATCGGAACTGTCGCTGGTGGTCGATACGCTGTTTCCGATCGCCGCCGTCGGCGCGGCGCTGACGGAAATGCGGGCGGCCTATCCGTCCGTCAGCGTGCGGCTCGCGGTCGAACCGATGGGCGGTCCGATCGCTGGCTTGACCGAACGGCGCAGCACGCTCGCGGTCACGGTCGGCGAGGATTTTCGCGATCCGCGTCTTGCGCTCGATGCGATCTGCGCGGTGCAGATCGTCGCCGTCGCCTCCGCCGGCCATCCGCTCGCGCGCCGCGGCCGCAAGAGCGTGGCGGATCTCGCCGATCATCTGCAGATCGTGCTGTCGGATCCGACCCCGCTGTCGGAGGGCCGCAGCTTCGGCGTGCTCTCGCCGCAGATCTGCCGGGTGAGCAATCAGGACACCAAGCACGCCATGATCCTGGCCGGGCTCGGCTGGGGCCGGCTGCCGCTCTGGCAGGTGGCGCGCGACCTGAAGGAGCGCCGCCTGGTGCGGGTCGAAACCGGCGCGCTCGGCCGCAACGCCGCGCTCGCGATGGAGGCCTATCTCGCCCACCGGCTCGATGAACCGCTGGGACCTGCGGCACGTGCATTTGCCGATGCATTGACGCGGATCGCTGCGGGCACGCATGCGCCGAAGATCAGGGCGAAGACGGCGAAGAAACACTGAGCCGCAGCTATCGCTCGCCCGGCCCTGTGGCGGCCGACCGCAAGCGCCTCAGTCCTCGATCTCGCCGCTGCGGATCGCAAGCCGGATGGCCTGCGCGGTCGTGGCGACGCCGAGCCGAAGCCGCGCACGCCGCAAATGGTTCTCGACCGTGCGTTCGGACAGGCCGAGCGATGCCGCGATGTCGGCCTGGCGTCGTCCCGCCGAAATCCAGCGCAACACCTCGCGCTCGCGCGGCGACAGGCTCGACGCACCGTTCGGCTCGTGCGCTTCCATCAGCCCGCGGGCGGCGCGGAAGGCCGCGGCGCCGATCATCGTCAGCGCCGCACGCGTCCGCGGCGACGCATCGATCCGCGTTCCAGCGAAGCTCATCGCGCCTTCGAGGCCGCTGCGCCCGAACACCGGAACCTGCAGCCCATGGAAACCGGGCCCGCGCGGCGTGCGCACCACGCGATACTTCTCGCCGCGCGCCGACATCACCTTGGTCCAGAAAAACGCCTGGTCCACATTGAGGAAATTGCGCGTCACCGGACAATGCCGGACATAGGTCTCGGCATCGACGGTCACGCCTTTGCCGAACCAGTCGCCTTCGACCCAGTAGATCCGGTCAACCAGGTCCTCGCGTGCCGGCGACGCCGAGAACATCACGAACCGGTCGTAGCCGAGCGGCACGCTCGCGGACCGCACCGCCGCCTGGATCGCGGGCAAGCTCTCGCTGCCCTCGATCGCAACCACGGCTTCGATGTAGCGGTCCATGCGGTGCCATCGTGTCGTGCGGAAGGCCGGTCGCGCGCGGCCGAGCGCGTTGAGGATTTTCCCTCAAGCGAGGTCGGCCTGCAAGGCGCGCGACATTGAGCCGCCACCGGCGGCGGGGCGAGGTTCGCCCGCCCGCAGGTTGAGCCGCCGTCCGCTCAACGCCCGCCGAGCGTATCGAGCAGAGCCTTTGCGGCTGCCTTGCCGACATTATTGGCGGCGAAGGGGCTGTCACCGGTGATCAGCTTGCGATCCTGATGGGTCTTGCCGGTGATGTCCTTGTTCAGGATCTCAACCCCGAGCGCCTGCAACTGTTCGCCGAACGCCCAGGTCAGCGCGCCCGGCATGTAGCCGATATCGGGCGTGGTCCGATCGATGGCGTCGGGAAATGCGCAGATCTTGTAGCCCTTGAAGGGATAGTCGCCCTTGGCTTCGCCGACCGCGGACGCCAGCAGCGCCGCCGGGCCATGGCAAAGCGAGATGATGTGCTTGTCGTTGTCGAGCGCCCATTTCAGGGCGGCCTTCACGTCGGTGCTTTCGGGCAAGCCGATCAGCGCACCATGGCCGCCGGGAATGAACACCGCGATGTAATCGGAATCCTTGCCGAGCTTGTTTTCGATCACGTCGGAGAGCTTCAGCGGCTGCTTCAGCCTGGCGAGATATTTCTGGTAGATGCTCTTGACCGCGTCGTCCTCCTTCGGAAACGCCCAGAGCTCGAATTTGACCGGATTGCCCGACACGGTCGCGATATCGAATTCGAAGCCCGCCTTGTCGAGGTGATACATCGGCAACAAGGTCTCGACGGGATGGTTGCCGGTCGAGAACATCGTGCCCTTCTGCAACAGCAGATAGCGCTCGTCCGCGGCGATCATCAGAATTTTCCAGCGGCCGCCTCTGTAGGCGTTGGGATAGTCAGCGCCGGAGAGATCCGACTTGGCCGAGGTGAATTGCCCAAGCGAGTAAGGCGACGGAAAGAAAGCATTGCTCTCCGCCGGATCGGGTACGGGACGCTTGTCCTGGGATTGCTCGGACATCGAGATATCCTCTCTCATCGTGTTGCGATCCGGCAAAGGTAAGCACGAGATCCGCGATGAGGAATGAGGGATTTCCCTCAACCCACTTTCCCGGGCATCCCTATCCCTGTTTCTGCAACACCGTGATGTGCAGGCGGCGGCGGATCTCCATGCCCTGGCGGCGATAGAGCGCGATCGCCGAGACGTTGCTGGTGAAGACGTGCAGGAATGGAATTTCGCCACGCGCCACGATCTGGCGGGCGACCGCCGACAGCAGCGCCTGCGCGTAGCCACGGCCGCGATGCTCCGGATGCACGCAGACGGCTGTCATCTCGGTGTAGTTCCCCGGCTTCATCCGTTCGCCGGTCATCGCGACCAGTTCGCCATTGATGCGGATGCCGAGAAAGCTGCCGAGCTCATGCGTCCGCACGCTGAACGGGCCGGGCTTTGTCAGCTCCGTCAACGCCATCATCGCAGGAACATCGGTAGCGCCGAGCGTGACGATCTCGACGCCGGGCGCAGAATGGTCCGCGGGCACGCCGATCATCTGCTCGCCGGTCTCGGCCAGCAGCACCTTGAACTGCGGCGGCACCGGGACAGGATCGGGCGTGAACAGCACCGCGATGTCAGGTCCCGACAGCAGTGCACCGAGCGCGGCAAAGCTCCTTGGCGACATGTCGACCATGTCGGCGAAGGGTGCGATCGCGAGCGGGAAGCGCCGCGCATCGGTGCCGCCTTCCGCCAGCTCGCGTTGTCTCGTGGTCAGCGCGCTCCAGATTGGGCGATCGAGCGGATGATTGGGCGGGACTTCGGACATGCGGCGCTTCGCTCCTGATTTTCCTCGAACAGAGCAAGAAGCGCCGGCAAAATCCAGCATGGCATGGTGCGGTTGCGGCTCACAATCCCGACAGCCGTCGATCAAGTGATGCCGTCCACCGGGTCAGGCCACCTTCAGGCAGAGCTCGGTGCCACCTTTGAGCGGCAGCGTGATCGACACGAAGCCGTTGTCGGGATCGCGCACGAACTCCAGGAAATCCGCCTCGGCATTGTCGTTCATGACGTAGCCGCCGACGCGCAGTTGCGGCGCCACGATCTCGATCACCTGGCGCGCCAGCGTCGGCCCCTTGTCGCCCGGCCAGCCGTCGATCAGGATGAAGTCGACGGGACTACCAAGATCGCGCAACGTCTTGCGCGCATCGCCCTCGCGGATGTCGGCGTAATCGGCAAGGCCGGCGTCCGCGAGATTGCGCTTCGCCGCTGCGACCTTAGCCGGCACGATCTCCGACCCGATCACGGTGCCGCCGCCATTGTCGCGCATCGCGGCGGCGAAATAGAGCGTCGACATTCCGACCGACGTCGCGAACTCGGCGACGCGCTGGGCGCGCAGGCCGCGGCACAACAGATAGATCAGCTCGCCCTGCTCCGGGTGGATCGAGAATCCCTGCTCGGCATAGTCGTGGGGGTCGCGGCTGCCGCTCTGCGTCGGATTGCCCCTCACGGGCGCCCGGCGGGTGGCCTGCAGGCGCTCGATGACGGCGGTGACGCGGGCATCACGGATCGCGCTGTGCGGTTCGGCGTTGTACATGAAAGGTCTCCTTTGCTGCGACGGCGTCATTGCTGCAGGATCTCAGCGGCCGCGCGGTCGAGGATCTTTGCGATCCGCCGCGCCTCCGCGGCATCGCAGCCGCGCTTCTGGCGCAGCGCGCTCTTCAGCGCGTGACGGGCGCGGTGCACCTCGTCGGACGCCTCGCCGTCGAGATCGCTCACGCCGGCGAAGGCTTCGCGCACCTCCTCCATGCGGCGGCCTATCCGCGACAGCGCCTCGAGGATGGTATCCGCGGTCGTGCGGTTCTCGCCGAGATACGCCCTGCCCTGCTCGGTGATGCTGTAGAGTTTGCGTGCCGCGTCCTGGGTGACGCTGGCATTGCCGATCTCCTTGAGGTATGTCAGCGCCGGATAGATCACGCCCGGGCTCGGGCTGTAGAAGCCGTCCGACCGCTCTTCGATCCTCTTGATCAACTCGTAGCCGTGCGCCGGCTGCTCGCCGAGCAGCGCCAGGATGACCAGTTGCAGATCCTGCGACGAAAGCCGCCGCGATCCCGGAAAATCACCGCCGCCACCCCGCCCGAAGAAGCCATGGCCGCCGCGGCCGAAGCGATGGCCGCCCCGGCCGTGCCGGCCCATGGCGAAGAACCCAAACCGGAAGCCGTCATCGTCCCGGTCGCGAAACATCGATCGTCTCATTTGCTCATTCCTTACTAAAAACATATCTTACGATATATCTACAGATGGAAAAGCGACTACCCACATTTTCGTGAGATTTCCGAAATGGGCGGCGACCAGAGCTGGCCAAGGATGGCCGGCTCGGCCCCGGGGGCTTGTCGACCCTCGCGCGGCTGGCCTATGGCTTTGAACGCCTTCCAGCCCTGCGACTCATGCGCCCCAAGACCTTCGAAGCCCATTGTCTGCGCCTGCCCGCCGCCACCAAGGTGGTGCAATGGGAAGGCACGTCGGTGTTCAAGGTCGGCGGCAAGATGTTCGCGCTGGCCGGCGGCTACATCGAGAGCACCGGCGGCTTCATGTTCAAGACCTCGAACATGGCCTACCAGCTGCTGATCGAGCAGGGCTTGGCGCGGCCCGCGCCATATCTGGCGCGCGCCACATGGGTGCAACTGGTGAGGAACGACTCCCTGCCCGACGCTGAGCTCAAGGCCTATCTCGGCCAGGCGCATGCGCTCATCGTCGAAAAGTTGACGCGGAAGTCGCGCAAGGCGCTCGGGCTCGATTGATCGGCCAAGCTGCGACGCTATTCAGCCACCCAGCGGCTTGTCGGAATCGCCCGACAGCAATTTCGGAAACAGCTCCTTGAAGGCGAACTTGTCGTCGCCCTTGGCGCGGTCGAAGCGCAGCACGACGTCGAACCGGCTGCCCTCCCATTTGGTCGGCGGGGTGCCCTTGCTGACCGGGATCAGCGGAAGGATATCGGAGATGATCGCCTTGTGCTCCCAGCACAGCAGCACGACGCCCTTCAGCGCCAGCACCGCAGGCACCAGCCTCGGCTCATCGCCCTTGCCAAAGCTTTCGTTCGGGGTCAGGCCGCGCCGTGCGGCAAGCGCCGAGATCGTCTCGGCCGGACGGCTCGACGGCGGCTGATTGGCCGTGGTGCCCGGTGTCGCGGCATAGATTGCATCGGGCTTGGCATAGTCACCGCCGGTGAGATCGGTGCCGAACAACGCGGTCCACGCGCCCGCACGCTCCCACCCACGGAGTACAAGCGACTCAGTGTCGGAGACGCCATCCGCGGTGAAACCGGGTCCCGGCCAGGAATCGCCCGGCTTCTCGGCATGACGGATGATGAAGAGCGTGAGCGCGTCCATGGGTGGCCTCTCGGGAGAAGATGTGTGGCAGGATCCGGCGTCGGCGACGTCGATCCTATCCCCGATACAGCCTCCGGTTGATGAACCGCATCACAGTTTGCGAAAACTCGCGCGGTACTGCGCCGGCGACACGCCGAGCCGCTCGGTGAACACGATCCTCATCCGGTCGGCCGAACCGAAGCCGCAGTCGAATGCAACCGCCTTCAGCGGCCGGTCTGAGCCCTCGAGCAGCCGGCGCGCGGCGTCGACCCGCGCCCGCTCGATGAATTCGTGCGGCGTGATTCCGGTCTCCTGCGCAAAGGCGCGGCCGAAATTGCGCACGCTCATGCCGACGGCTTCCGCCAGCGACTGCAGCGTGTGGCGCTCGCCGACATGCTGCATGACATGCGCCTGCGCGCGCGCAATCGGCGAATCCTCATCGACCGGCGCGGTGAGATAGGGACTGAATTGCGACTGCCCGCCCTGGCGCTGCGCCACCACGACCAGGCGCTTGGCCACCGCGACCGCAACCTGCGGCCCGTGCCGCTCGGCGACCAGCGCGAGCCCGAGATCGATCCCCGCGGTCACGCCGGCCGAGGTCATCAGATGTCCGTCGCGAATGTAGATGCGGTCGAAGATCACCTCGGCCGCGGGAAAGCGCGCCGCCAGCCGCTGCGCGTTCTGCCAATGCGTCGTCACCTTGCGGCCGTCGAGCAGCCCGGCATGGCCGAGCGCGAAGGCGCCGGTGCAAATCGAACCATAGAGCTCGGCGCGCGCGGGCGCCCCACGCAGCCACTGTGTCAGTTCGGGATCCGGCGCGGCATCGGGCAATGCCGGCCCGCCCGCCACCAGCAGGATATCGAACCTCTCTTGTGCCTCGGCGAAGCTGAGATCGGCCGATATCTTCATGCCGTTCGACGCGCGGAGCGGTTCGCAGTCGGCACCGACCATCACGGTCTCATAGCCATCGCCCGCTGGCACAAAGCCGTTCGTCTCCGCGAACACGTCGACGGGACCCGCGACATCGAGCGCCTGAACCCCTTCGTGAATCGCGATCGCGACCCTCTGAACCGCCATGCCTTCTCCCTGCCCGCTGGCGCGAAACGACGTCTGGTTGGCCCGATCCGGCGGCGCGCGATCGTTGCGGGATCGGGCCAAAACGGGCGACAAGCACCCCACGGATCGCGCCATCCGGCGATCCGCACACACCGCAGAGACAAGCGCCGGGCTCGCGTGTTCGCACGCCACGGCATCGTCTTGCCACATCGAGGAGCGTCTTGAAATGACCGAGATCATCGCCGGCATCCGCGTACCCGACAGCGCGATGGCCCGCGCCGCCACCCAGCTGGTATGGGATACCGAGGACGCCCTGCTCTACAATCACAGCCGCCGCGTGTTCTTCTGGGGCGCGCTGACCGGCAACCGCCGCAAGCTGAAATTCGATCCCGAACTGCTCTATATCGGCGCCATGTTCCACGACATGGGCCTCACCGCTGCTCACGCGAGCCCCGATCTGCGCTTCGAGGTCGACGGCGCCAACGCTGCACGCGACTTCCTCAAGGGCTATGGCGTTCCGGAGCGCGACATCGAGGATGTCTGGACCTCAATCGCCCTGCACACCACGCCTGGCGTCCCCGAGCATATGCGTCCGACCATTGCGCTGGTCACCGCCGGCGTCGAGATGGACGTGCTCGGCATCGCCTACGACGATTTCTCGCACGAGCACCGCGACCATGTCTGCGCGCACCATCCGCGCGAGGCGAATTTCAAGGAGAACATCATCGATCATTTCGCCGCCGGCACCATCAGGAAGCCGCTGACGACCTTCGGCAACGTCAAGGCCGACGTGCTGGCGCTGAAGGACATGAACTATAGCAGGACGAACTTCTGCTCGATCATCCTCGGCTCGAAATGGCCGACATGACGCGACGTCAATGGCGGTTGGCAGGACCGTGGTCGGGGCCGGGATCCCGACCGGCGGCCGCGTGGGAGAGCCGGCCCATGTAATGCGCCCAACCCTTGTCGTGGCTCTCGCACTGCGCGGCGTTCGGCAGGCCGCTATGGGTCATGCGGAGCAGCGTGCCGTTGTCCTGCTCCATCAGGTCGATCTCGATCAGGCTCGATCCCGGCGGCACTTCCTCGCTGCCCTCCCAGCCGAAGCTGTAGGCGAGACGATGCACCGGCACGACCTCGCGGAACGCTCCGCGCGCGGCGCGGCTGCGATCACTGCCGAGCCCCTTGAGGAAGTAGAGGCCCCCGGGATGCGTCTCGGTCGCGGCTTCCAGCCCCATCCAGCTTACGATCTTTTGCGGATCGGTCAGGAAGGCGAACACGGTTGCAGCCGGGGCTGCGATCTGGATCTCGCGTTGAACGATGAAGGCTTCAGTCATCGATCCATGCTCCATTGACAGTCGGCGCTCAGGGATAATTCGTGACAAGGGTGGTGCGTCAACCCCATGATACAAGGGTGGTGCGTCAACCCCATGATGGTGTGATGCAATTGTCCTCGACGTTGAGCTGGCTGGTCGACGCCGCCGCCGAGACCGCGGGCGCCAACCGGTTGTTGGCGGACCTCGGTAGCCACCTTATCACGGATGGCCTGCCGCTTGCCGGCGGCGCTCTGACGCTCGAGGTTCCGCACCCCCTGATTGCAAGACGAACCTGGCTGTGGCGTGCCGACAATGGCGAGGTCATCGAAGCGCTCGGATTCGCGCCGGAACAACCTTTTGCGATGCCCGATATGGTGGGATCCGGCGACGCCGGCCGGCGCTGGCTCGGAACTCTCGCGCCCGGCCCGATCCACGAGGGCACGATTGGAACGCGGCCGGACGGCCCGACCCTCGGTTGGATCGGGACACGCGCCTTCACGCCTGCCGAGGCGGATCAATTGCGCGAGGCGGCGCGGTTCATGGCCGCGCCGCTCGCCGCGCTCGCGGCGCGCGCGACACTGACGGCGGCGCTGGAGGCGTATCTCGGCCGGCGCAGCGCCGCGCGCGTTCTGGCATCGCCATTGCGGCGCAATACCGGCGAAACCATCCGGGCGGCACTGCTGTTTGCCGACCTCCGCGGCTTCACCGCGCTGTCGGAAAGCCATCCGCCTGCCGAGGTGATCGCGGCGCTCGATGCCTGGTTCGACCGCATCGCGGGCGCCATCCACGCCTTCGGCGGCGAGGTGTTGAAATTCATCGGCGACGGCCTGCTTGCGATCTTTCCGGTCACGACCAGCGCGCGCAGCGCATCCGAGGCGGCATTGCGCGCGGTGTCGGCGGCGCGCGTCGGCATGGCGCATCTCGATGCAGAGCGACGCAAGCAGGGCTTGCCGCCGTTGCCATTCGGCGCGGCGCTGCATCTTGGCGAGGTGCACTGGGGCAATATCGGCGCCGCCGACCGCCTCGACTTCACCGCGATCGGCGCCGCGGTCAATCTGGTGAGCCGGCTCGAAGGGCTCTGCAAGCCGCTCGAGCAGACCGTGCTGGTTTCGGGCGCCCTCGCCGCCGAGACCGAGACGCCGCTGGTCGCGCTCGGCAGTCATGAATTGCGCGGCATTGCGCGGCCATGCGCGGTCTTCACTTTGCCGGAGACTTGAACCGGTCATCTGAACAGGCGCAGCCATGGCGCCAGATGAAATGCGCTCATCAGCGCGTACATCGGGACCATGCCCTGCAATGACAGCGGTCCCTGCATCGCGCCGCAGATCATGTCGGCCGGCGCCATCGCGGCAATCAGCGCCATCACGGCGAAGGTCGGCGCCGCCGCCAGCGACAGAAAGCGCGCCACGATGGGCCCGCGTCCGCTGAGCCGCCCCCTCACCCAATCTTCTCGTGTTTCGAAACCGGTCATCGTTCGATCTCTCTGGAGATGATCCATGTCGTCATGTGCTAGGTTAGGACCGGGCCTCGGAGGGTGAGAGTGACAAGTGTGTCGGGATTCGAATGGATTCGTTGATCATAGCTGCGGCGCGCGCGCTCGCGGCGGGTGATCCCCTCGGCGCACTGAAACGGGTGGCCCTGCGCGACGATGCGCCGGCGCTGGCGCTGCGCGGCATCGCGATGGCCCGGCTCGGCGATTTCGCCCGCGCCAAGGAGCTGCTGCGGCGCGCAGGCCGCGCCTTCGGCCCGCGCGAAGCGGTCGCGCGGGCACGTTGCGTGGTGGCGGAGGCCGAGATCGCGCTGGTGTCGCGCGACCTTTCCTTTCCCGGCAAGAGCCTCGCCGCGGCGCGCGCAACGCTCGCGGCACGAGGCGATGCACTCAATGCCGCCCATGCCGGCTATCTCGAAATCCGCCGCCTGATGCTGATCGGGAGCCTCGATGCGGCCGAGCGCATGCTTGCTGGCCTCGACCCGGCACCGTTCCCGCCGGCGCTGCGGGTCGGCCATGAACTGGTCGTCGCCGGAATCGCGATGCGGCGGCTGCAGACCAAGCCGGCACGCGATGCGTTGGCCCTCGCAAGGGAAGCCGCGCGCCGCGCCGGCATCGCCGAGCTCGCGGCCGAGGTCGAGAGTACCGCGCGCCTGCTCGCCACGCCCGCGGCGCGCCTGATCGCGCGCGGTAGCGAGCGGCCCCTCCTGCTCGAGGAGGTCGAAGCCCTGATGGCGTCGAAGGCGCTCGTCGTCGATGCCTGCCGCTACGTCGTGCGCGATATCGGCACGACGGTCTCGCTGACCCGGCGGCCAGTGCTGTTCGCGCTTGCCCGCGCGCTGGGCGAAGCGTGGCCGCAGGACGTGTCGCGCGGCACGCTGATCGCGCGGGCGTTTCGCGGCAAGCATGCCGATGAATCACACCGGGCGCGGCTGCGGGTCGAGATCGGACGGCTGCGCCGGGCGCTGCGGCCGCTGGCCGATCTCAGCGCGACACCGGACGGCTTTGTGCTCCAGCCGCATGGCCGGCGCGAGGTGACCGTGCTGGCGCTGCCGGTCGAGGAGGAGCATGCCGCGGTGCTGGCTTTTCTCGCCGACGGCGAGGCCTGGTCGAGCTCGGCGCTGTCGGTCGCACTAGGGGCGAGCCAGCGCACCGTGCAGCGTGCGCTCGACGCGCTGGCCGCCACCGGCAAGGTGCAATCGGTCGGCCGCGCCCGCGCCCGGCGCTGGATGACGCCGCCGGTGCCGGGATTCACGACGACGTTGTTACTCCCTGCCCCGCTGCCGAACGGCTAGCATCGGGGCGCAATCGGAAGCGTTTTCGAGCGAAGCGGATACCGGTTCGCGTGAAGAAAACGCGTCAAAGCAGGATTCTGGAGCCTCGATTCTGATTCAATCAGAATTGAAGCTCCAGGCGACAGGAGCGCACATGAAAAAGGCCACGGCCGAGATCATCCGGGAATACGGTCCCTTCGACGGCGTCGAGAACGTCGGCGGCGTCAGCTTCGACGGCGAGCAGGTCTGGTTCGCGGCCGGCGATCGCCTGGTCGCCTTCGATCCCGACAGCGGCAACACCACCCGCACCCTCGAGATCGCGGCTCATGCCGGCACCGCCTTCGACGGCAAGCACTCTATCAGATCGCCGAGGACCGCATTCTGAAGATCGAGCCGAACAGCGGGCGCGTGATATCCACCATCCCCTCACCCGGCGGCGGCCGCGACTCGGGCCTCGCCTGGGCGGAGGGCTCGCTGTGGGTCGGCCAGTATCGCGACCGCACCATCGTTCAGATCGATCCGGAAACCGGCAAGGTTCTGCGCACCATCGAAAGCAACCGGTTCGTCACCGGCGTCTCCTGGGTCGATGGCGAACTCTGGCACGGCACCTGGGAAGGCGATGAAAGCGACGTGCGGCGCATCGACCCGCAGACCGGCGAAGTCATGGAAAAGCTGGAGATGCCGCAGGGCGTGTTCGTCTCTGGCCTCGAGTCCGACGGCGCCGACCGCTTCTTCTGCGGAAGCGGCTCCGCCAACAACAAGGTGCGTGCCATCCGGCGACCGAAGCGCAGCCGCACGTGAAGCGATTTGCGATCACCTTTCGG
The DNA here is from genome assembly GCF_055264925.1 of Bradyrhizobium sp. KZN70725. Taxonomy (NCBI): domain Bacteria; kingdom Pseudomonadati; phylum Pseudomonadota; class Alphaproteobacteria; order Hyphomicrobiales; family Nitrobacteraceae; genus Bradyrhizobium; species Bradyrhizobium sp. KZN70725. The sequence continues at coordinate 19,402 of NZ_JBUYWT010000017.1, read as the reverse complement.
CCAGTGAAAGAATAGAGCGGATCACCTGGCGCTTCTCGTCCGACAAACCCGCGAGCAGCGCCTCGTCGAGATGCTGTTCTCGGATGAGCCGTGCGAAGACAAGCGGGAGCTGCGAGTATCGATAGTCGAACATCTCATCGAGCTCCCTCCTTCGCTGGTGCAGATACTCGCCAACTTCCCACATCTCCGACGGCGTCGCTGCCGCAACGGCCCTGCTCTTGAATTCGACCATCACCTTGGCGAGTGCGCACTCCACCGCCGAATCATAGGCCTTGCGCGCAATCTTCTTCTCGGCCGGGGACCATTGGAGATCACGGTACATAGTGGGCTCTCGTGCGCCTGACGTCGTGCCAACAGTCATGGCATTCAGCCGTAGACGCCCGACCGATGCAATGACACCACAACGTTGCCCCTTTTGCCCGCCGCTCGGCAAGACCAATGCGTCGGTCCGAGCGGCGCGCTGCATGACGGAGTTAAAACCTCATGCCGGCGCAGGCACCGCCGTGGGCCGCGCCGCCGGCATCGGGCGGAAGGTCATCATGATCAGGAACGCGCCGATGCCGACCGCCCAGGAGCCGACATAGAGCCACGTGTAGCTCGCGAAGGTGTCGTAGATCAGCCCACCGGCGAGCGGTCCGGTCGCCATGCCGAGGCTGCCGGCCATCGCGGTGCCGCCGATCACCGTACCCATCATCCGCAGCGGAAAATTCTCGCGGATCAGCACGGAATACAGCGGCATGGTGCCGGCATAGATGAAGCCGAAGATCGCGGCGACCGCGTAGAATGCGGCGAGCTCGCGCACGAAGACGTAGCCGAGCGCGCCGAACGCCTGCGCCAGCAATCCGAGCACCAGCACGCGCTTGGCGCCAAAGCGGTCGCCGAGCAGGCCGAAGGCGATGCGGCCGCCCATCCCGGCGAGCCCTTCGACGCTGTAGATCGTCACCGCAGCAACCATCGGAATGCCGCAGGTGACCGCGTAACTCACGGTATGGATGATCGGGCCCGAATGGGTCGCGCAGCAGAAGAAATTGGTCGCGATCAGGATGATGAATTGCGGCGAGCGCAGCGCCTGCGCCAGCGACATCGGCGGTTCGCCGTTTTCGGAGACCGCTTCAGCGTGGTCGCCCTGCAGCGCCGGCGGGCGGCGCACCAGGAATGAGACCGGGATCATGATCGCGCCGACCACGCCCGAGACGATCAGCATCGCGGTGCGCCAGTCGTGGTGGGAGATCAGCCAGGCCGCAAGCGGCGACATCGTCATCGGCGCCATGCCCATGCCGGCCGACACCAGCGAAACGGCGAGGCTTCGATGGGTGTCGAACCAGCCGGTGACGCAGGCCATCATCGGCGCGAAGATCGCCGCCGTTGCCGCGCCGACCACCGCGCCGAACACGAACTGAAAGGCCAGCAGCGATGTTGTCTGGCTGGCCAGCGCGAGGCTTGCCGCCAGCACGACCGATCCGGTCAGCACCACCGGAAGCGGCCCGAAGCGGTCGGACAGCGTGCCCCAGATCATGCTGGTGAAGGCCATCGCGAGAAAGCCGATCGTCATCGCGCTGGAAATGCCGGTCACCGACCAGCCGGTCTCGCGCGCCATGGGCTGGAGGAACACCGGCAGCGAAAACATGCCGCCGATCGCGACGCAGCCGAGCAGGCCGCCGGCCGCGACGATCACCCAGCGGTAGGTCGAATTGCTCATTCCGGAACTCCCATGCAGTTCGTTCTGGCTGCAAGACGAACGGACCGGAGCGGAACCGACAGCCGGCGTGCCCGCCAGCTCACTTTTTTGCGAGCATGGCGTCTGGCGCGGCTACCGAGATATTCCAGCTGGTCAGCGGCCAGCCAGACTGCACCCCGGCTCCGGCGCGATCTCACCGAGCGCGCGGATCTGCACAAGCTTGGAACCTTGTGTCTTGGCAATGAACATGTTCATCGCCGCGTGATGATCCTGGCCGAGCGTGACAGGGCCGGTCGGCGACGGAACGGTGAGACCCGCCATCGCGTCGATGATCGCCTCCTTGTCGAGCTTGCCGGCCTTCTCGGCCGCCGCCTTGAGCGCGATCAGCGTGTTGTAATGCGTCATCACATAGTTCGACACCGCGACACCCGGCTCCGCGGCGGCGCGGGCCTTCGCGACGAATGCCTTGACGGCAGGATCCTCGCTCGCCGCGACCGCCGGCACCACGGTCACCATGTTCTGCCCCTTGCCGCGGAAGATGCCGAGGTCGACTTCCGACAATCCAAGAAAAGCGACGGTGATGTCCTTCAACAGCCCAGCCTCGTCGGCCTGCCGGATGAAATCCATCCCGTCGCCCTTCAGCGCGAACAGCAGCACCTTGGCCTTGCTCGCCGCGATCTCCTTGATCAGCGGAGAGAAGTCGGTCTCCGTCCCCAGCGTGTATTTGGTCTCGACCACCTTGCCGCCGAGCTTCTCGATCAAGGGCTGCGCGATGCCGAACATCTGATGCGGCCAGACCCGGTCGGCGCCGAGCAGGAAGTAGGTGTTGCCGAAGGTTTGCGTCATGTAGGGCAGCAGCTGGCCGAGCTCCTGGTTCGGCACCGCGCCGAACGAAAGCAGATAGCGGCTGCATTTGCCGCCCTCGTAATTGGTGGCATACAGCAGCGGCGTCTTCGAGCTCTCGGCAATCGGCACCAGCGCATTCAGGTTGCGCGAGGTGATCGGACCGACCACCGCCAGCACGCCGTCCTTGTCGACCAGCGAACGCATGGCGTCAGCGGCCGCCTCCGGCCGCGTCTTGTCGTCGGCATATATGATTTCGACCGGCCGGCCGAGAATGCCGCCGGCCGCGTTGATGTCCTTGGCGGCGAGATCGAGCCCGAGCCGCGCCTGCTGGCCGTAGAGCTCGACACCGCCGGAAAACGGCAGCACCGCGCCGACGCGGATCGGTTCGCCGGGTTCAGCGGCGCGCGAAGGCTGAAGCAGCGCACCGCAGAGCAGAAGCGCGAGCGTCGTGCAGATGATCGAGCGTGATGCCATATACGTCGTCCCTTCAAGCTTGATACAACCATGCTTGATCGAGGTTATCGGCGTGGCACTGAAGAATTCGTCAAGCGCCCCCCATTTGCGTCACATTCGAGGCTATGCTCATTCCGCGCGTCGAGACATTTCCGCGCGCCTTCTTCCCCAAGATTTCTGGCCTATCCGGCAACCCGCATCCGCGGAGTGCCGGCCCACGCCTTGTCATGATCGATGAAAGGACCCCCTTTGCAAAACCGCTTCGTCCTGATCTCCGGCTGCTCCGGCGCCGGAAAATCGACGCTGCTGGCCGATCTGCGTGCGCGCGGCTATCCGGTCGTCGAGGAGCCCGGCCGCCGTATCATCGCCCATGAGCTCGCGTCCGGCGGCAAGGCGCTGCCGTGGGTCGATGCGGCAGCATTCCTGCATCGCGCCATTGACGTCGCACTGAAAGATATGGAGATGGCCAAAGCCCATTCCGGATGGGTGTTCTTCGATCGCGGCCTCGTCGACGCGGCGTCGGCGCTGCAGGCGTTGACAGGCGAGCCGGTGCTGCACCCGACCTGCTCCATCCATCGCTACCACGGTCGTGTGTTCATGACGCCGCCATGGCCCGAGATCTACCTCACCGATTCGGAGCGGCGGCACGGCTTCGAAGCAGCCACGGCGGAGCATCGGCGGCTGATGGAGACGCTTCCGACGCTCGGCTACGACGTGATCCACCTGCCGAAGCTATCGCCGTCCGCGCGCGCCGATTTCGTGCTGGCGACGCTCGGCGGCGGCATCCTGACTGAGGCCTGATCAGGCCGTCACTCCGCGGCCTCACGCTGCGGAACGCCCTGCTCGACATCGAGCTGCAAGATGTCGTTGAAGCGATTGAACGCGCCGCACAGCGCGATCCGCCAGGTCAGCTCGACGATCTGCGCTTCCGAGAAATGTTCGCGCAGCCGTGCGAATATCTCGTCGCGGGTCTTGTTCCAGTTGTTGGTTACGGCGATCGCATATTCGACCACAAGCTTGTCGAGCGCATCGAGCTCGGGATGATCCTGATAGTCGAGCAGCCGTTCGGCGCCCGCTTCCGAAACTCCCTGGATCGCGAGCTTCGGCGCATGGTGCGACACGCAATAATCGCACTTGTTGAGCAGCGACACCGTTACCAGCGCGAGCTCGAGATGCCGCTTCGAGACCACCGCCTCGTCGGCGAGATCGACCAGCAGCGACCACATGTGCTTGAAGATCGGCGGGCGCTGCGCCATGACGCCGGCCTGGTTCTCGAACGCGCCATAGGTGGTCATCTTGTCCCACAGCGGCTTGAGCTCGCTCGGCAGGTCGTTCCTGGTCTTGATTGACACGCGTGACATGGATTGCCTCGGATCGGAAATTGAACCAATGCAGCCTGCCCCGCTTCGCCTGATACTGCAAGCCGCAGGGCGGCATGGCAGGCGTCACGCTGGCCGCAACCCGCGGCGCGGTCCGGCAAGCGGAGCAACCGTCGGCTCAGAACGACGTCCCGCCTCCGAACCGGAACTCCTGCACGATGTCGTACTTGCCCTTCGTGATCGGCACGGCGTAATCGAACCGCAGCGGGCCGAACGGCGAGGCCCAGATCAGGCCGACGCCGACCGAGGTTCGTACCACGTTCCCGTCGTCGTATTGAAGGCCGCATTTGCAAGCAGCCGTATTCACCTCGCCGGTTGCGGCCCACGACGTCGGGCCTTGATAACCCCACAGCGAGCCGGCATCCGCATAGACAGCCCCCTTCAGCCCAACCTCGGAGGGCAGGAACCAGAACGGCATCTGCAGCTCCATCGACGCACCCCAGTATTTGGTGCCGCCGAGCGCATCCCCGACCGCGCCAAGGCTCGCATAGGTGATGTCGCGCGGGCCGATGCCGTTGGTGGCAAAGCCGCGCACCAGATTCGGCCCCATCTGGAAATGGTCCAGCATGCGCAGATCATTGTCGCCGACCTTGGTGAGCAGGCCGCCCTGCAGGTGGATCAGTCCGATCAGGTCGGACACCAGCGGCGTGTAGTATTTCGCGTCGACCGCGCTCTTCAGATACGTCACGTCGCCGCCGACGCCGGCAAAGTCCTGCTTGAAGTCGATCAGCAGGCCATCGGTCGGGTTCTTGTTGTTGTCGACGGTGTTGTAGCTCAGGGTGTAGCCGATCTGCGAGGTCCAGGTCGCCCCTGCGGCCAGCTCCTTGCGCACCGGCAAGGTGGATTCGCCGTCGCCGTAGCAGCCATATCCATACAGCCCCGACGAGACCGAGTTGGTGGGATCGACGCCGCCGAGCACACTCTGGATGTAGGCAGGCGTCGGATTGAACGCGAGCAACGGGTTGGACGGATTGTTGTTGCAGTTCGCGTAGGCGCTATCGAGCGAGATTTCCTGCTGATAGAGCGAGTATCGCAACTGGAGGGTCAGGTCTTCGCGCAAGGCCAGGCCGAGCCGCGGCGAGAACCCGATCGTCTTCACGCCATAGGTCGTGTAGTCCGTCGGCAATTGCTCCTTGTAATACGCATCGAGCCCGAGAGCGACGCGATAGTCGAGCAAATACGGTTCGACAAAGGACAGCGACAGGCCGCGCGAGTACTGGCCGTAGCTGACCGTTGCCTTGGCAAACAGGCCACGGCCGAGCAGATTTCGCTCCGAGATGCTGACCTCGGCGAGCGCGCCGTCCGTCGTGGAATAACCGCCAGACACGGAGAAGTCGCCGGTCGACTTTTCCTCCAGGTTGACGATCAGAACGACGCGATCGCTCGTCGAGCCGGGCTCGGTGGTGATCTTGACCGTCTTGAAATAGTCGAGATTCTTCAGCCGCCGCTCGGCGCGATCGACCAGCGCACGGTTATATGCATCGCCCTCGGAGAGATCGAACTCGCGCCGGATCACGTAGTCTCGGGTGCGGTCGTTGCCGCGAATGTCGATCCGCTCGATATAGGTGCGCGGCCCCTCCTCCACGCGAAACATGATTCCCACCGTGTGGGCCTCGAAATTCCGTGCGCCGTCCGGACGGACCACCGCGAAGGCGTAACCGCGGCGTGACGCTTCGATCTGCATGTCCTCGACCGACTTCTCGACCGCCTCGACATTGTAGAGCGAGCCTTCGCCGACGCGCGACAATGAACGCAGCGTCGTCGGATCGAAGCCCGCAATGTTCGAGCGGAAACTGACCGTCGCAACGCGGTACTGCTGCCCCTCATCGATCTTGAACATCACCTGAAAGCCCTTGCGCTCCGGATCATACTCGGCGAGCGCTGCCACGATTTGGACGTCCGCGTAGCCGTGCTTCAGATAGAAGCGGCGGATCAGGTCACGGTCGGCCTCGACCCGATCCGGGTCGTAGATGTCGGCATTGCCGAGAAAGCTCAGGAAGTTTGTCTCATGGGTCTTGATCACGTCTTTCAGGCGCGCCGCCGAAAAACTGTTATTGCCCATGAACGCGATGGTCTTGATGCCGGTCTTCGCTCCCTCGTCGACGGTGAAGACGAGATCGACGCGATTGTTCGAGCGCTCGATGATTTCCGGCGTAACGTGCACGTCGTAGCGGCCTGAGCGCCGATAGATCTCGGCGATCCGCAGTGCATCGGACTGCACCATCGGCCGCGACAGGGTGCCCCGCGGCTTGGACTGCATTTCGGCCGAGAGCTGCTCGTCCTTGATCTTTTTGTTGCCCTCGAACGCGACGCGCTCGATCACTGGATTCTCGATCACGGAAACGACGATCCTGCCGCCCGCCTGATTGATCATGACGTTCTGGAACAACCCGGTCCCGACCAGTTCCTTGAGGGCGTCGTCGATGGCAGCTTGATCGAGATGGCCGCCGGGCCCCGGCCTGAAATAGGAGCGGATGGTCTCCGCCTCTACCCTCCGGTTGCCTTCGACCGTGATCGCATCAAGCGATTGGGCCGCCGCCGGAGCCAACAATGGCCATATCACCGGCGCCCCCGGAATCGAAAAGCCCGACAGCACGATCGCCGCGACAAAGCCCCGCCACGTGTTCATTCCACACCTCGCGAACAAGCCCCCCGTTGTGTCGGGATGGTGATGGCTGCGGTGTGGCTGCAGGATTGCGGAATTATTTCCAGTGGTTTGGGACTGTTAGCGCGACGCGACGCAGCCAGCATCGCGAATTGTTTCGGGCTGCGAGCGACGCTTACAGTTCAGAAACACTATGCTTACGAAAAGGCGCAATGCCGCCCACAAGCGACGCCTATGCTGGTCGATTGGTGGCTGAGCGCGCACCAGATCGCGCACAACATGACTTTGACAGGACCTAGTCGCTGACCATGCTTGCACACACTCCAAAGATCCTGATCGTCGAAGACGATCTGCCGACCAGAGACCTGATTGCCCGCTACCTGCGCGACCAATCCTGCCTGGTGGCCACGGCCTCGAATGGCAGGGAAATGGATCGTTACCTCGCCGGGCATTCGCTCGATCTCGTCATCCTCGATCTGATGCTGCCCGGAGAGGATGGATTGACCCTGTGTCGCCGCCTGCGCTGCGACTCGACGATCCCGATCATCATGCTCACGGCGAAAGGCGAGGACCTCGACCGGATCCTCGGGCTCGAGATGGGCGCGGATGATTATCTCGCCAAACCGTTCAATCCGCGTGAGCTGCTGGCGCGGATCAACGCGGTGCTGCGCCGCCAGGCCCAGGCCGGCCTTGCCGGGCGCTCGGGCCAAAGCGCCGCGCGCCTGCGCTTCCAGGACTGGACCATCGATCTTCGCCTGCGCGAACTGCGCGATCCCGACGGCGCCCAGGTCCCGTTGACCAGCGCGGAGTTCGACCTGCTGCAGGTGTTCTGCGAGCGACCCGGCCGGATCCTCACGCGCGATGGCCTCTTGACCATGACGCGCAGCCGGCCGGCCAGTCCATTCGGGCGCAGCATCGACGTCTTGGTCAGCCGGCTTCGCCGCAAGCTCGATACGAGCGAAGGATCGTCGGTGATCCGGACGGTACGCACCGGCGGCTACATCTTCACACCGCATGTGGAGGACGCATGAGCTGGACCCGCAGGATTGCCGCGCTTTTCAGCTTCCACCGGATCAGTGGCCAGATCGCCGCGCTCATCCTGCTGTCGCTGGTGCTCATCCATGCGCTGATCGGGCTTTATTTCGTCAGCCAGAAGCCGAGATCGTTCGCGGACAGGCCGATCCATCAGTTCCAGCTGGTTGCCAAGCTTCTGGCCGAGGCCCCTGCGGCCGATCGCGCAACGCTGTTGCGCGCGGCCGATCGAGCCTTTCCTCGCCTGCACCTCACATTGCGCGACGCAGGTCCGGGCTCGTCTGACGGTGCTTCGTCAGAGCCGCCCGGCGTCGACGATATCGACGAGTTTTCCTCGAAGACCGCGCCGGCGGCGGCTCGGTTGCCGGACGGAGCCCTGTTCGAAGCGACGATCGGCCCGACGAAAATGCCGCCCTTCTTCGGCGGATTCTGGGTCAGCACATTCCTGTTCCTGTTCGTCAGCGTCACGCTGCTCGGCGTGTGGGCCGGCCGCGCGCTCAGCGCGCCGCTGTCCGCGTTCGCCCGCGCCGCCGAGAATTTCAGCATCAGCCAGGCGGCCGCGCCGCTGCCGGAGACCGGCCCGGAGGAAATCCGCGCCGCAGCAGTCGCGCTCAATCGCATGCGCGAACGCATCACCACGTTGATGAATGACCGCACGCGCATGCTCGCCGCCATCAGTCACGACCTGCGCACGCCGATCACCCGGTTGCGGCTCAGGTCCGAATATATCGAAAACGATGCCCAGCGCGCGGAGACCCTGCACGACCTCGATCAGATGCAGGCGATGCTGGAATCCGTGCTGTCATTCCTGAGCGGCGGCAGCGCGGCGAAGCCGACGCTTGTGAACGTCGCTGCGCTGCTGCAGACGATCTGCGAGCAATTCTCCGATTGCGGTCACGTCGTGCGCTACCAGGGCCCGAACAGGGCTTCGCTCCTGATCCGCCCGAGCGAGATCAGCCGCACCGTGACCAACCTGGTGGAGAACGCCCTGAGGTTCGGTAGCGAAGTCGATATCCGGCTGACCGCGTCAGCCGATCAGGCCACCATCGATGTCTCGGACGACGGTCCGGGGATTCCAGAGCACCGCCGGGCCGAAATGCTGAAGCCGTTCGTCCGCGGAGACGAGGCCCGCACCATGGACGAGACAAGCGGCTTCGGACTTGGCCTTTCGATCGCGCAGGCCATGGTGTGCGGGCATGGCGGCCAGCTGTCGCTGCACGACAACACGCGGCACGGCCTTCTTGTTCGCATCAAATTGCCGGGGCCCGTGCACCCTGGATCGGATCGAAGTGGGACGAGCGCGTCGCGACCCGCAGTTCCTGAGCTCGTTGGCTAGAGCAAATTCAGGATCGGGTTTGGCCCGCAGGATCATCCCTTCCTCGGATCGGCGCGTGTGTTGCGCAGCAGATTGTCGCGCAGCCTCGCGACGGTCTTCTGCACGACGGGAAATTCGTCTCCGAGCCCGGTGGCTTCGACCAGGGACACATTGATGTCCTTGTCGAGCAGGCGCCGGCCTGCCGCCGTCAGGCTCACGCGAACCTGCCGCTCATCGGCGGGATCTCTGACGCGGCTGATATAGCCGCTCTGCTCCAGCTTCTTGAGGATCGGCGTCAGCGTGTTGGATTCCAGAAACAGCTTTTCGCCGAGCGCGCTGACGGTCTGCTCGTCCGCCTCCGACAGCGCCACCATGGCGATGTATTGGGTGTAGGTCAGGCCGACCGCATCCAGGATCGGCTTGTAGGCGCGGCCGAAGGCCAGATTGGCCGAATAGACCGCAAAGCACAGAAAATTCGAGAGTTTTCGGCCCTTGGTCTCGGCCTTGGAGGTGCGGGTCACGGGCGTCTCCGGAGTTTGTGATGTCGCGATCCATATAAATCGTATCCGATTAAATCGGAAGTGCTTGACACGATCAAGCCTGAAGCCTATCTCGACACGCACACGATTAGATCGGACACGATCTATATTCATCCCAAAGGAGCTCGCCATGACCGCCAATGCAAAGGTTCTCGTCACTGGAAAGACCCACGTCACCGCCGGCCCGAACGGCGCCGCCCGCTCGCGCGACGGCTTCCTCGACGTCAAGCTGCCGCAGCCGCACCCCGCCGCGGAAAACCTGTTCGGGGCCGCCTGGTCGGCCTGCTACATCGGCGCGATCCAGCTCGCCGCCGGTCAGCGCAAGGTCAAGCTCGCGAGCGAGCCCGAGGTCGACGCCGAGATCGATCTGAACCAGGCCGGCAGCGCCTTCTTCCTGAGCGCCCGCCTCAACGTCCACGTCCCCGGCGTCGAGCGCGAGGTCGCGCAGGAGCTGATCGAAGCCGCGCACGGCATCTGCCCCTACTCCAAGGCGGTCCACGGCAACATCGATGTCACGACCACCCTCGTCTGAAACGAGCACATGACGATCTCCGACGCGGGCCGGCCGCTTGCCGGCTCGCGGTCGGGCAAGTCCAGAAGACTGGAGTTCAAGATGACCAGCAAGCTGATGAAGGCAACGCGCCTGCTCGCAAGGACGGCCTTGTTCACCGCAAGCCTCCTGACCATACCGAGCGCACAGGCGCAGCAACCGGCCGGTTTCACGCGAACCGACCTGCAGCGCCACGACCTCAGCGTCGGCGGACGTGAAGCCGTGCAGGTGCGCGTCGACATCGCGCCGGGCAAGGGCTTCGGCCGCCACACGCATCCGGGCGAAGAAATCATCTACGTGCTCGCCGGCCCCCTCGAATACGACGTCGACGGCAGGCCGCCGGCGAGGCTGAAGGCCGGCGACGTGCTGTTCATTCCCGCCGGCACGGTCCATGCGGCGAGGAATGTCGGCGACGTCACCGCCAGCGAGCTTGCGACTTACATCGTCGAGAAGGACAAGCCGCTGCTGACCCTCGTGAAGTGACCGGTACCGCCTGCCCGCCCCGGCGCCTGGGCAGGCACGGCGACATCGTGTTCACTTCGTGCCGCGAGCCTCGGTCTGCCGCACCGGCCGCGCATTGAAGATCAGGAAGCTGAGCGCGGCCATGATCCACACCCCGACGCCGCCATAGAGCATCACCCAGCCGAAGCCGCTCGCGAGTGCCTGATGCACGACCGGGCCGGTCAGCTCCGGCGCGGCTGCGACGTCGCCGGCCGCGACCCGCTCGCCGATCGCGCGAAGTTGCGCGCCGTCCAGCGCCGGTAGCACCGCCTTCAGATGCGCCAACACGCCGCTTGCCAGGATGAAGCCCATCAGCGCGATGTTGACCGAAAGCGAAACCATCCGCGCGCTCATGTCGATGCCCGAGGCCATGCCGGCGCGGTCGCTCGAGACCGAGCCGGTCGTCGTGTTGGTGACCGGCGTGTTGGTGATGCCGAGGCCAATTCCGGCGAGCAGGCAGCCGGGCAGCATCGTCAGCCAGTCCGGCTGCGCGGCGGCGCTGGCGAATTTCATCAGCATGAATCCGGCGCCGATCGTGAACAGCCCCACCGGAATGATCAGTCCGGGCTGATAGCGCAGCGACAGTCGTTCGGCGAACGGCGGCATCACCAGCGTCGGCAGCGTGTAGGCCAACAAGGCAAGTCCCGCGGACACGCTGTCATAGCCGAGGCCTGCATGAAACCAGATCGGCAGATAGATCATGAAAGGCCAGTAGCTGAGGTTCATCGCCGCCGAGCCGACGATCGAACCGGAGAAAGCCGGGATCCGAAAGACAGAGAAGTCGAACATCGGCCGCCGGCTGATTCTCTCGGCAACCAGGAACGCGGCGAAGCTCGCCGCGGAGACGCCGAGGATCGCAAGCCCCTTCAAGCTGACGAAGCCGAGATCCGGCCCCTGCGTGATGTAGAAGGCGAGGCAGAACACCGCGACCGACATCGTCACGATACCGGCGACGTCGAGGCTGCTGGCCTTTGGGTCCCTCGATTCATGCACACCGCCGACCGTGAGCACGAACGCCGCGGCCGCGAACAGCACGTGGACGAGGAACACCCACTCCCAACTCAGCACCGCGACAACGGCGCCGCCGATGATCGGGCCGAAGCCGAGGCCGATGCCGAAGATGACGCCCCACCAGCCCCAGGCGACGGCGCGCACCCGGCCGCCCTGGAATTCGTGCGAGAGCACGGCGATCTGGCAGATCAAGAGCGCGCCGCCGCTGAGGCCCTGCAGGAACCGGGCGAAGATCAGCATTTCGACGCTCGAGGCAATGCCGCAGATCAGCGAGGTGATGCCGAACGCCGCGATCGCGACCAGGAAGATGCGCTTGCGTCCATAGCGGTCCGCGACCGTCCCGATCGCCATCAGCACCGTGGTGACCGCGATCGTGTAGGCGTTCATGATCCATTGCAGCGCCTTGAAGTCGGCATGCAGCACTCGCTCCAGCGTCGGCAGGATCGCGGGGATGCTGGAAATCTCCAATCCGAACATCAGGCAAGCAAGGCATACGGCAGACAGCACGACAGCGCCGCGGCGGCTCAGTTCAGTAGACATGATCAGGCCTTTTGTTGTGGCAAGCCAACGGCATACCGCACGCTGTTGCCAGGGTGCTGGCAGCAGCCTCGGTCGATCGACTCACGATGTATTGAGGCAGCAGCGGCAGGAATCGGGTGGCCACGGCGCTTCACAACGCAAAGCTAGTCATGGCTTGAGCATTGGTGAATTGGATGACTAGATATTTCAGAGACAACAAATCCGGATGACTGACATGACCACGCTCGACGTCGACACCGTGAAGACATTCGTGACCATCGCCGACCTCAAGAGCTTTACGCGCGCCGCTGAAACACTCGGCACCACGCAGGGCGCGATCAGCGTCAAGTTGAAGCGGCTGGAAAGCCAGCTCGGCCACAGGCTGATCGAACGGACACCGCGCCGGGTGCGCCTGTCGGCGGAGGGCGCAGCTTTCCTCGCCCCGGCGCAGGAATTGCTCGGCGCGCATGATCGCGCCGTCGCGGCGTTGTCGCCCGTGCGCCCGCGTCGCTTCTCGCTCGGCATTGCCACCCATGTCGGAGGCGCGGAGGTTCCGACCTTGCTGGCGCGGCTGCATGCGCACGACCCGGCGCTCACCATCGAAGTCCGGCTCGAGGATTCCCGCGACCTGCTCGACGCCTTCGATCGCGGCGAGATCGATGCCGCCATCATCCGCCGCGAGGACGACCGCCGCGACGGCGAAATGCTGGCGACGGATCACTATGGCTGGTTCGCCACGCCGGACTTCGTCCATCGCGCGGGCGAGCCGCTGCGGCTCGCCGCCTCCTCGCCGTCCTGCGGCGTGCTCAACATCGCGACGCGCGCGCTGGCGGCGGCTAGCATCCCGTGGACGGAAACTTTCCTCGGCTGCGGGTCCTTTGCCGTCGCCGATGCGGTCGCCGCAGGCCTCGCTACGTCGGTATTCTCGCGCCGGCTCGCCCCGGCCGGGACGATCGAGGTCAGCGGGCGGCTCGGCCTGCCTGCCCTGCCGCCGTCCGAGATCATGCTGCTGTCGGCGCTGTCAGATGCAAAATCACGCGCGGTGCTGAAGACGATCGTTGGTGCCTTTCGCGAGCATCATCGGATGCCTGCCAATCGCGCGGCAGAGGAAATCCATACCGTCACGGAAGTTGTCGGCTCCTGAACGATCTGTGCGCCGGCCCTCTAGTGTGCTGAATGCGAAGTTCGTGCGATTTCGCGGCACTTTCACGAACTTCGCATTCATAAAGCACACTAGAATCATCAGTTTGCTAGTGTCCTTATCGAATCCGAAGTTCGCTCCGAAGGTGCGGCAAATGATGCGAACTTCGGATTCGGGACACTAGCGGCGCGCGCTTCCGGCGCGCTTTCCCTCGAACAGCGCACGCTCCGAGGCGAGCGCCCTGGCGAGAAACTCGAGCGTCGCGCGGATGCGCGCGGTGCGCTTGAGATCGTCATGGGTCAATAGCCACAGCGCCGAGCGCGGCTCCGCGAGTGCTTTCGGCGTCAGGCGGCGCAGCGTGGGCGCGAGATCGCCGACATAGCAGGGCAGCAGGGCAAGCCCCAGTCCCGCCGCAGCGGCATCGCGCAGCGCCGGAAGCGCATCGACCCTGCAGGTGGTCCGCGCCGAACGCAGGTTCTCGCGCATCCAGCTGGCGATAACGGTCCCCGCCAGCGCATCGTCGAGCCCGATCCAGTCGTGCACCGACAAATCCCTGTCGACGCGGCGGGCGAGATAGGCGCGTGATCCGTAGACCGCATGGGCAATATCGGCAATGCGCCGTCCGACCAGCAGTTCGGATGGCGCCGGTGTCGGCCGGATCGCGATCTCGGCCTCGCGGCGCGTCAGGTTCGCCATCGCATTCGAGATGATGATCTCCGGCTGGATCTCCGGATGCGCGGCGCGCATCGCCGGCAGATGCCGCATCAGCACCGCGCCGAGCGTGTCCGTCGTCGTGATCCGCACCGGCCCCGACGGCCTGAGGTCCTGCCCCGCCAGCTTGCGCTCGAGCGCAAGCACTTCGTCCTCGAGCCGGGCTGCCGACGCCGCCGCGATCTCGCCCGCCGGCGTCGGCGCGTAGCCGTCGCGGAAGCGCTCGAACAGCCGCGTTCCGCTCGCATCCTCGATCGTGCCGAGGCGACGAAACACGGTGGAATGCGTGACGCCGAGCCGGCGCGCCGCCCCCGAGAGGCTGCCTTCCCGCGCGACCGCGAGGACAAGCCGAAGGTCGTTCCAGTCGATGACGCTGTGCATTTTTGCAAACTCACTTCGCAGTGCTGGATAATATCTTATCACAAACGGACAGGCCATCTTCCCGGACGTTCAACCGACGGACACCCCTCGTGAGGGCGCCGTCGATTGCCGAGAGGAGCTGGCAGGTGACGAGCGAGACCACCGAGACGTTGCAATTGCACGCCGCGCGGCCGGCGACGATCGACCCGCGGCGATGGCTGGCGCTGCCGGTGCTGCTCACCGGCGCCTTCCTGCCGATCCTCGATTTCAATGTCGTCAACCTGGCGCTGCCGGTCATTCGCGACAATCTCGGCGCCAGCCCGAGCGAGGTGCAGTTCGTGATCTCGGCCTATGCTGCGACCTACGCCGTCTTCCTGATCACCGGCGGCAGGCTCGGCGATCTCCTGGGGCGGCGGCAGATGTTTTTGATCGGCGTCGCTGGCTTCACGATCGCATCCGTGTTGTGCGGCATCGCGTGGTCACCGGCCATGCTGGTCGCCGGACGGGTCCTGCAGGGCCTCACCGCCACCGTGATGGCGCCGCAGGTGCTTGCCTCGATCCGCGTGCTGTTTCCGGCGGCCGAACAGGGCCGCGCGCTCGGCTTCTATGGCGCGACCTTCGGCCTTGCTAATATCTGCGGCCAGCTACTGGGCGGCGTCCTCGTCTCGGCGCAACCGTTCGGACTGGCCTGGCAGGCGATCTTCCTGATCAACGTGCCGATCGGCCTCGCCGCCTTCGTCGGCGGCCTGCTGTACCTCGCCGACTCGCGCGCCGCGCACGCGCAGCGGCTCGACGTCGGCGGCGTCATCCTGCTGTCGCTCACGCTCGGCCTTCTGGTCTATCCGCTGATCGAGGGCCGGGAATCCGGCTGGCCTATCTGGATCGTCGCGATGCTGCTGGCATCTCCGCTGATGCTCGCCGCCTTCGTCCGCTTCGAGGCGCGGCTCGAAGCCCGTGGCGGCGATCCGCTGGTCGCGCCGCATCTGCTGCGCAACAGCGATTTCGTGATCGGGCTGGTGATGGCGCTCGCCTTCTACATGCTGTCGTCGTTCTATTTGACCTTCGCGGTCTACCTGCAAAATGGCCTGCACCAATCTCCGCTGGAAGCCGGCCTTGCCACCCTGCCCTTTGCCGCCGGCTTCTTCGTCAGCTCGCTGGTATCATCGCTGGTGATGCAATGGCTCGGTGCCCGCACGCTGACGCTGGGCTTTGCGCTCCAGGTTGTCGGCTTCGGTGTCGTGATGCTGTCGGTCGGCGGCGCGCTTCCGCAAAGCCTCGAATTCGGCCTGATCTGCGGCGGGCTCGGCTTCGGCACCGTGATGCCCTCGGTGATCAAGGCCGTGATCGGCAGCATCGATCCGCGCCATGCCGGGCTGGCGTCGGGCATGATGATCTCGACCTTCCAGATCGGCGCGGCACTCGGCGTCGCGATTATCGGCGGCGTCTTCTACAGCCTGCTCGGGCCGCATCCGCTGGCCGATGACTACGCGCACGCCTTCACGATCGCGCTCGGCTGCAATGTCGCGCTGCTGGCGCTCGGCGGCTGGCTGTCGCTGTGGCTGCCGCGCGAGTCGGCGGCGGGTTGAGATCGACACCGCCGACGCGGCTATTGCTTCGCGGCCGCGAGCGGCGGCGGAAACAGCAGCTTGAGCAGGATGGCGGCAAGCAGCGTCACCAGGGCGAGACCGGTGGAGAGATAGAGCGCGCTCGCATCGCCGAACCGGTCGATCACGATTGCATAGATCAGCGGCGCCGCCGCCGGCAGGATGAAGCTCGGGACAATGAGCCGGCCGACCAGCGTGCCATAGCTGCGATGATCGAACAGGATGAGCGGCAGCGTTCCCCTGGTGATGGTCAGAATGCCGTTGCAGGCGCCGTAGAGCAGCGCAAACGCGATCCCCATCTCCCGCGCTGATCCGCTGAACAGGCCGGCGATGAAGGAGAGCGGCATGATCATGCAGGCCATCAGGTTGAGCGCGAGCGGATCGAGCCGGACGCCGAACAGGACTTCGCAGAGACGCGCGGCGGATTGCCCGATCCCCCGCAGCGTTGCGATCCAGACCGCAACGGTGACGGTGAGCCCGAGGCCGGTGAGCACCGCGATCATGTGCGCGGACATGCCGGCGTTCAGGAAGTTCGCGCCGGTCATGATTACGGCATAGAGCCCGCTCGCCGCTGCAAGCTGCCGCCGCCCCACCGCGCGCGGTTGCCTCGATGCCACCGCAGCAGCGCCCGGCACGCCGGCAAATCGCTGGTTCGGAATCAGCAGATGCAGCGGGATCGTCAATAGCGCAATGCCGGCATAGGCCAGCACCGCGCTGCGCCAGCCGAAATGGTCCGATAGCGTATGGCCGAGCGGCCAGAACACGGTGGCGGCCAAGCCACCAAGCAAGGTGATCCCGGACATCGCACGGCGCGCCTCCGGCCCGCCGATCCGGGCCAGCGCCGCGAAGGCCGCATCGTACAGCGTCAGCCGCATGCCGAGGCCAAGAACGATCCAGGATGCGAAATAGCTGCCGATCTGGTGCGAGAGCGCGAGACCCGCGCAGCCGAGCGCGTTGATCACCGCCCCCGCGACCATGACCTGCCGGCCGCCGCTTTTGTCCACCCACCTGCCCGCAAGGGGCGACGTCACGCCCATCACCAAGAGCGCCGCGGCAAATCCGCCGTAGACGATGTCGCGGCTCCAGCCGAGATCCGCGGCGATCTGCTCGCCGAACCCGCCGATCAGATAGTAGGTCGCGCCCCACGAGATCAGTTGAGCCAGCCCGAGGGCAATCACGACCCGGCGTGCGATCACCGGGCCGTTTCCCTGTCTGACGGAAGCGTGGAAGCGCCCGGCCCCAGCGGCCGCTGCATCAGCACGGTGTCGACCCATTGCCCGAGCTTGAAGCCCACCGACCTCAGCGTCCCCACCATCTCGAAGCCCATGCGACGGTGCAGCGCGATCGATCCGGCGTTGCCGCTGTTACCGATCACGGCGATCATTTGCCGCCAGGGTCCCGCCTCCGACCGTTCGATCAGCGCCCGCAGCAGCGCCGCACCGACGCGGCGGCCACGCAGGGCTTCCGACACGTAGACCGAGTCTTCAATGGTGTTGCGATAGGCCGGCCGCGGCCGGTACGCTGTCGCGTAGGAGTAGCCGGCCACCCGTCCGTCGATATCGGCCACGATATATGGCAGCCCAGCGGCCAGCACGGCGGCACGGCGCTCGAGCATCTCGTCGAGTGTCGGCGGCACTTCCTCGAAGGTCGCCAGCCCGTTGAGCACGTGGTGCGCGTAGATGCGCTGCACCTCCGCCATGTCGACCTCTGTGGCGTCGCGGATCACGGTGTCTTCGTTGTCTCTCATCCTTGCCTCGTCTTGCGGCATCATGCCCGTGCTTCGACGGCGCGTCGGTGCACGCTGCGGGCACCACGGGCTCATCTCGACATCGCTGCGCGACAGTCCGACATCCGCCAGCAGGCGATCATCGAGCTCGCGCAGCGCCTGCCGGCGGCGGATGCGCGAATGCGGCGAGACCGCAAGATAGCGCCCCAGCTCGACGATGACACCGCCAATGGACTTGAGGGCGGACAATGCCTGCTCCCGGTCTGCCGAAGCCGTCGCTTGCCGGACTATGCGCCTCGGCGTTATATAAGTGAAGCTTTGACAGCTTATGCACGGCATAAGAGATACTTTGATGAAAAACCTCAACCTCGATTATCTCGAAAGCTTCGCAGTCGTGATCGACTGCGGCAGCTTCTCGGCGGCAGCCGAGCGGCTGCAACTCACGCAGCCCGCGGTGAGCCTGCAGGTGCGCCAGCTCGAGCGCAGCCTGAATGCGACGTTGATCGAGCGGGTCGGACGCAAGGCCAGACCGACCGCCGCCGGCGTCGCGCTGCTCTCCCATGCGCATCAGATCAATGCGGCGGTGGCGTCGGCGGTCGACGCCGTTGCACAGCAAACGACCGGAACGGCAGGCCGCGTGCGGCTCGGCACCGGTGCGACCGCCTGCATCTTCCTGCTGCCGCCGATCCTGAAGGAGCTGCGCGCCGCGCTGCCCTCGCTGGAGATCACCGTCACGACCGGCAACACCGCGGAGATCGCCCGGGCGGTCGAGGACAACACCATCGACATCGCGCTTGTCACGCTGCCGGTGTCGGGGCGCAGCTTCGAGATCACGCCGGTCGTGAACGACGAGTTCGTGCTGATCGCGCCCCGCGACATGCCACTGCCGGCGCGGATCACGCCGGAGGTGCTTGCGACCAGGCCGGTGCTGCTGTTCGAGCCGGGCGGCAACACCAGGCGCACCGCGGACGAATGGCTGGCCCGCGGCGGCGTGTCCTTGAAGCCGTTGATGTCGCTCGGCAGCGTCGAGGCGATCAAGGAGATGGTGCGCGCCGGGCTGGGCTGTGCGGTGCTGCCCGGCATGGCCGTCCCCGCCAGGACCAAGCAGCGCGACCTGGTCGTCCGGTCGCTGTCACCAAAGCTCTACCGCCGGCTCGCGGTGGTGATCCGCCGCGACAAGCGCCTCGATCGCGGGCTGCGGCAGACCTTGTCAGCGCTGAAGGCACTCTCGGCCAAGGACAATGGCCGCTAGGTGGTGTGGACTCTAAGGATTCCCTTTTAGGAGCAAATCAGATTCAAGGCTGCTTTTGGGGAGGCCGCTTTGGGTGTGATGGACCGTTTGGTATTGAGCGACGCGGCGTGGGAGCGGATGGCGCCGTTGATCATAGGGCGGCCCGATCAGAAGGGCTCGACCGGGCGCGACAACCGAATG
>NZ_JBUYWT010000016.1:0-166345 GCF_055264925.1 Bradyrhizobium sp. KZN70725 | reverse complement strand
TGGTCGTCGCGCAATGCATAGCGTCGCATCGGCCGGCCCCTCCAAAAGCCGACCACCCATGAATCACTTATCCCCTGATTTGGGAATCCCTCAACTGAAGACAGGCTCTAGTCCGTGCTGCGGCAAATCTCCGCAAATGTGATGATACAGCGACAACAGCGGTTTGTTGACAGGGATCGGGCCTTTTGGCTCAATCGGGGCGGACATAGGCGGCTTTCGGCGCTCCAGACACAAGGGCGTGAAGGCGGGATGCAACGAGCGATCGGATAAGAATCGCCGGGCATCGGGGAGGGAACGATGCTGGACTTTGTTCAGCAGCTCGTCAGCGGCATCGCGCTCGGCTGCGTTTACGGCCTGATCGCGCTCGGCTTCGTGCTGGTCTACAA
Organism: Bradyrhizobium sp. KZN70725; assembly: GCF_055264925.1. Lineage (NCBI taxonomy): Bacteria > Pseudomonadati > Pseudomonadota > Alphaproteobacteria > Hyphomicrobiales > Nitrobacteraceae > Bradyrhizobium > Bradyrhizobium sp. KZN70725. Next base: position 165,959 of record NZ_JBUYWT010000016.1, on the reverse strand, counting down.
GGCAACCGAGGTCGTCAATTTCGCGCAAGGCGATTTGATGATGCTGGGCGGTTTTTTCGCCTTCACCTTCATCGGCATGCTCGGGCTGAATTACTGGGTCGGGTTCGCCGGCGCGGTGATCTGCATGGCGCTGTTCGGCATGCTGGCCGAGCGGCTCGTGGTGCGGCCGATCCTCGGTTACCCGCAATTCTCCATCATCATGGCGACGATCGGGCTCGGCTATTTCCTGCGCTCGGTCTCCGGCATGATCTGGGGCACCGACGACTTCAAGATCGAGACGCCGTTCAGCCAGGGCGTGCTTCGGATCGGCAGCCTGGTGCTTGCCTACGACAAGCTGTCGGTGATCGCGGCGACCATCATCCTGTGCGCGCTGCTCTATCTGTTCTTCAACCGGACCACGCTCGGCACCGCGATGCGCGCCAGCTCCGAGAACATGCTGGCTGCTTATTACATGGGCATTCCGGTCAAGCGGGTGGTCTCGATCGTCTGGGCGATCTCGGCCGCGGTCGCGACCTGCGCCGGCGTGCTGCTGGCGCCGATCACCTTCATTCATTCCAATGTCGGCCTGGTTCTGGGGCTGAAGGCGTTTCCGGCTGCGGTGCTCGGCGGCTTCGGCTCGATCCCGGGCGCCGTGGTCGGCGGCGTCCTGATCGGCGTGATCGAGAGCATGGCCGGCTTCTATCTGCCGCAGGGATGGAAGGACGTCGCGCCCTACATCGTGCTGCTCGCGGTGCTGCTGCTCAAGCCCGAGGGCCTGTTCGGCCTTCACGTCCGGAAGAAAGTCTGAGGAGCAACGGATGCGGTTTCTGTTCAAGACCGATTACGAAGACGACATCAAGCTGTTCCCGCATTCGGGCTACATCTATTCCTACGGCCTGTTGCTGGCGGTGCTGCTGATCGCGCCCTACGTGCTCTCGAGCTATCTGATGAGCCAGCTGGTCTTCGTCTGCATCTACGCGACCGTCGGCGTCGGGCTCTTGATCCTGACCGGCTTCACCGGACAGGCCTCGCTCGGCCATGCCGCGTTTCTTGCGATCGGCGCCTATACCGCGGCCTATCTGCAGCAGTTCAATGTGCCGTTTCCGGTCTACTTCCTCGCCGCGGGGTTGTTGACCGGCGTGGTCGGCGCGCTGGTCGGGTTTCCGGCGCTGCGGCTGCAGGGCATCTATCTGGTGATCGCGACGATCTCCTTTGCGTTCATCGTCGAGGAGATCCTGGCGCGCTGGGAAGGCGTCACCAACGGCAATGAGGGCATGCGGGTCAAGACCATGCAACTGCTCGGCACCACGGTGTCGCGCGACGGCCCGACCTTCTATTACCTCTGCCTTGCGGTGCTGGTGCTGACCATCGTCGGCACGCTCAATCTGCTGCGCTCGCCGACCGGGCGCGCCTTTGTCGCGATCCGCGACAGCGAGACCGCGGCGCGCAGCATGGGCATCAATGTCGCGCTCTATAAGGTGAAGTCGTTCGCGATCTCGGCGGCGATCACCGGCTTTGCCGGCGTGCTGTTCGCGCACAAGCTGTCCTTCATCTCGCCCGAGATGTTCACGCTGCAGCTTTCGATCGAGTTCATCATCGTGATCCTGATCGGCGGCACGTTCAGCCTGCACGGTGCGGTGCTGGGCGCGATCTTCCTGGTCATGATCGATCCGTTCCTGACCTATCTGAAGGACGATATGCCCGGCGTGATCGGCGGCATTGCTGCCACCCTCGGCGCCGGCACCGAGCGCGCGGGCCATATCCAGGACGCGGTCGCAGCCTTCGCCTCCGCCAACGGACTGAAGGGCGCGATCTACGGCATCATCATCGTGCTGTTCGTGCTGTTTGAACCGCTCGGACTCTACGGCCGTTGGCTCAAGATCAAGCTCTTCTTCCAGCTGTTCCCGCTCTACAAGCGCGCCACCTTCAAGCGGCAGAAGATCTATGTGAAATCGGAGCGGAACAGATGAGCTATTTCCGCGCCGAGAACCTGTCGCTGCATTTCGGGGGCCTCAAGGCGGTCGATGCGGTCAGCTTCGCGGTCGAGAAGGGCGAGATCCTCTCGATCATCGGGCCCAACGGTGCCGGCAAGAGCTCGATCTTCAACCTGATCTCGCGGATCTATCCGCCGACCTCCGGCAAGATCTTCTTCGAGGATCAGGACATCACCCAGGAGCCGGCCTACGATATCGCGAAACTCGGCATCGCCCGCACCTTCCAGAACATCGAGCTGTTCGAGAACGCGACCGTGCTGAGCAATCTCCTGGTCGGCCGCCATCGCCATTCCACCACCCGGCTGTGGCAGGAACTGTTGTTCCTGCCGAGCGTTCGTGCCGGCGAGAAGGCGCATCGCCGCCGCGTCGAGCAGGTGATCGAGTTCCTCGATCTCGAGCCCTACCGCGACAAGCTGATCTCGGGACTGCCTTACGGCGTGCGCAAGGTGATCGAGCTGGCGCGGGCGCTGTGCTCGGAGCCGAAGCTGATCCTGCTCGACGAACCGTCCTCCGGCCTCAATGTCGAGGAGACCGACGACATGTCGTTCTGGATCCGCGACATGAAGAGCGAGCTCGGCATCACCGTGCTGATGGTCGAGCACGACATGACGCTGGTCAACCGCGTCTCCGACCGCGTCATCGCGCTGAACTACGGCCGCGTGCTGGCGATGGGCTCGCCGTCCGAGGTGCAGCACCATCCCGACGTCGTCGCAGCGTATCTCGGCGCATGAGGATGATGCCATGAGCACAGCGGACATCATCCTGAAACTCTCCAACATCGAAAGCTATTACGGGCCGATCATGGCGATCCGCGGCATCAGCCTCGAGGTGCCGCGCGGCCGGATCGTGACGCTGCTCGGCGCCAACGGCGCCGGCAAGACCACGGTCCTGAAGACGATCTCCGGCATCCTCGACCCGCAGAAGGGCTCGATCGAATTCCTCGGCAAGCCGATCCAGCGCATGGAGGCCGACCGGATCGTGAGGCTCGGGCTGAGCCACGTGCCGGAGGGGCGCGAGGTGTTTCCGTTCCTGTCGGTGCGCGAAAACCTGATGATGGGCGCCTATCTGCGCAAGGACCGCGACGGTGTGGCGCAGGACCTCGAGCGCGTCTACGGCTATTTTCCGCGGTTAAGGGAGCGGCTCGGCCAGCCGGCCGGGCAGCTTTCGGGCGGCGAGCAGCAGATGCTGGCGATCGGGCGGGCGCTGATGAACCGGCCGACGCTGCTGTTGCTCGATGAGCCGTCGCTCGGGCTGTCGCCGATCCTGGTGAAGGAGATCTTCACCATCATCCGCCGCGTCAATGAGGAGCAGGGCATGTCGATCCTGCTGGTCGAGCAGAATGCCAAGATCGCGCTGGAGACGGCGCATTACGGCTATGTGCTGGAGATCGGCCGCGTCGTCATGAACGACAGCTGCGAGCGGCTGATGAATTCACCCGATATCCAGGAGTTCTACCTCGGCGCCAAGGAAGCCGGTGCGCGCGGCGAGCGGCGCTGGAAAAAGAAGAAGACGTGGCGTTGAGAATGACTGGGCGCTGGCAATGGCGCCGAGGAAGGTTTGGCACTGAACGAGAGTTGGAGCTAGATTTCAGGCCCGCTTCGCCAACAAGACCGGCAACACAAGCCGGCGCGTGAGACGGGCGGCAGAGGAGGGAGCGCGCATGGCCGGACCAGCGGTGCTGACGGTTGCCGACACGATCGCGAGGAGCTTTCTGCTCGCGGTTCAAACGCGTGGCGACAGGCCCGCGATCCGCGAGAAGAAGTTCGGCATCTGGCAACCGACCAGCTGGCGCGAATGGCTGCAGATCTCCAAGGACATCTCCTACGGCCTGCATGCCACAGGCTTCCGTCCCGGCGACGTTGGCTCGATCATCGCCAACGCGGTGCCGGAATGGGTCTACGCCGACATGGGCATCCTGTGCGCCGGCGGCGTCTCGTCCGGCATCTATCCGACCGATTCGGCCGCGCAGGTCGAATACCTCATCAATGATTCCCGCACGCGGGTGATCTTCGTCGAGGATGAGGAGCAGCTCGACAAGGTGCTGACCTGCCGGTCGCGCTGTCCGACGCTGGAGAGGATCGTCGTGTTCGACATGGAGGGCCTCTCCGGCTTCTCCGATCCGATGGTGCTGTCGCTCGCGGAATTCACGTCGCTCGGCCGCAATCATGCCTGGGGCAATCCGGCGCTGTGGGACGAGATGACCGGCAGCCGCACCGCCTCCGATCTCGCGATCCTGGTTTACACCTCCGGCACCACGGGCCCGCCCAAGGGCGCGATGCACTCCAACCGCAGCGTGACGCACCAGATGCGCCACGCCAACGATCTCTACCCCTCGACCGACAGCGAGGAGCGGCTGGTGTTTCTGCCGCTCTGCCACGTCGCCGAGCGGGTCGGCGGCTATTACCTCTCGCTCGCCCTGGGATCGGTGATGAATTTCGCCGAGAGCCCGGAGACGGTGCCGGACAATCTTCGCGAGGTGCAGCCGACCGCATTCCTCGCGGTGCCCCGGATCTGGGAGAAGTTCTATTCCGGCATCACCATCGCGCTGAAGGATGCGACCCCGTTCCAGAACTGGATGTATGCCCGCGCGCTCGCGATCGGCAACCGGATGACCGAGTGTCGGCTGCAGGGCGAGACGCCGCCCTTGTCGCTGCGGCTCGCCAACCGCGCGGCCTATTGGCTGGTGTTCCGCAACATCCGCCGCATGCTCGGGCTCGACCGCTGCCGGATTGTGCTGACCGGCGCCGCGCCGATCTCGCCGGATCTGATCCGCTGGTATCTCGCGCTCGGCATCGACATGCGCGAGGTCTACGGCCAGACCGAGAATTGCGGCGTCGCGACCATGATGCCGGCGGATCGCATCAAGCTCGGCTCGGTCGGCAAGGCCGCGCCCTGGGGCGAGGTGATGATCTGCCCGAAGGGCGAGATCCTGATCAAGGGCGATTTCCTGTTCATGGGCTATCTCAACCAGCCGGAGAGGACCGCCGAGACGATCGACGCCAAAGGCTGGCTGCACACCGGCGACGTGGGGACGATCGACAATGAAGGCTATGTCAAGATCACCGACCGGATGAAGGACATCATCATCACCTCCGGCGGCAAGAACATCACGCCGTCCGAGATCGAGAACCAGCTCAAGTTCTCACCCTATGTCTCGGATGCGGTCGTGATCGGTGACAAGCGGCCGTATCTCACCTGCCTGATCATGATCGACCAGGAGAATGTCGAGAAATACGCCCAGGACCACGACATCCCCTTCACCAATTACGCGAGCCTGTGCCGCGCACGCGAAATCCAGGATCTGATCCAGCGCGAGGTCGAGGCGGTCAACGTCAAGTTCGCGCGCGTCGAGACCGTCAAGAAATTCTATCTGATCGAGCGCCAGCTCACGCCCGAGGACGAGGAGCTGACGCCGACCATGAAGCTGAAGCGCAGCTTCGTGAACAAGCGCTACGCGGCCGAGATCGCCGCCATGTATGGCGAACGCGCGGTAGCATAGCCGAGGAGAAAGAAATTGGCGAAGGAGCGAGCAGGCCCGACCCTTCGCTTAACATGGGCCATGTAAGGAGGAGACTGCAATGTCGAAATCGCTGAAGGCGCTGGGCCTTGCGGTGAGTGCGCTGGCGCTGACCTGTCTGCCGGCCGCAGCCCAGACCAAGGTCACCAATGAAGGCATCTCGCCGACCGAGATCGTGATCGGAACGCATCAGGACTTGTCCGGCCCGATCAAGGTCTGGGGCGTTCCGGTGTCCAACGGCATGAAGATGGCGGTTGAGGAGATCAACGCCGGCGGCGGCATCAACGGCCGCAAGATCAAGATGATCCTGGAGGACAACGGCTACGATCCGAAGAAGGCGGTGCTGGCCTCGCAGAAGATGGTCGAGCGCGACAAGGTGTTCGCGATGATCGGCCCGATGGGCTCGCCGACCGTGCTCGCCGCGCAGGACATCCTGTTCGATGCGGGCGTGTTGCAGCTGTTCCCGCTGACGGCCGCCGAATTCACCTTCAAGTTCGATCCCGCCAAGCCGCAGGAGCGGCTGAAGTTCAACAACCTCCTGCCCTATGTCGAGAGCACGCGCGCCGCGCTCAAATACATGATGGAGTGGAAGAACTTCAAGAAGCCCTGCATCATGCATCAGGATGACGAGTACGGCAAAAACGTGCTCGACGGCTTCACCCAGCAGCTTGGCGCGATGAAGGTGCAGCCGGCCTCGGTCACGAGCTACAAGCGCGGCGCCTCCGACTTCTCGGCGCAGGTCGCCAAGATGAAGGCCGATGGCTGCGACCTCGTGGTGCTCGGCACCGTGATCCGCGAGACCATCGGCGCGATGAACGAGGCCAAGAAGCTCGGCTGGGATGTGACCTTCCTCGGCGCCACCCCGACCAACGTGCTCGAAGTGCCGGCGCTCGGCAAGGATGCCGTCGAAGGGCTCTATGCGGCCTCGGGCTTCGAGATTCCCTACGAGGACACGGCCAAGGGCAAGGTGAAGGACTGGCTGGTGAACTACAAGAAGATGTTCAACACCGACGCCAATACCCAGGCGATCATCGGCTACAACGCGGTGATGACCTTTGCCTTCTACGCGCAGAAGGCGGGCAAGGATCTCTCCGGCCAGAAGATGCTGGACTCGCTGGAGTCAGGCGACAAGTTCCTCGACATCTTCAGCTCGCCGCCGACCAAGTTCTCCAAGACGGATCATCTCGCCAACACCATCACCCAGGTGCAGCAGGTCAAGGGCGGTCGCTGGGTGCTGGTGAAGGATAATCTGATGTTCTGACGGGCAGTCGCTCATCTGGATTCACTCGTCATTGCGAGGAGCGAAGCGACGAAGCAATCCATCTTTCCGCGGAGGGATGGATTGCTTCGCTTCGCTCGCAATCACGGAAAGTATGTCTGGCCGGCTCTTAGTTCGTACGCGCCGCCGGCCGCCAAGCGGCCTCGGCGACGAGCGGGGCATCGACATAGCGGCTGATGCCGTGCTGGTCGATCACGAAGGTCGGCCGAAAACTCCTGATGTCGCTGTCCTCGATCATCGCCATGCGGCGGTTGTCGAGCGTCAGCCAGCGGCCGTCGAGCCGCGCGGCGAGCACCGCATGGTCTTCGCCGCCGACGAGGTCATGCAGGACGACGATCCGCAGATCTTCCGGCGCCACGCCGGCCTTGCGCAGCGCCACGAGTTTCGCGATCGCATAGTCCTCGCAGTCGCCGCTGCCGCGGGCGAAGGTGGCGAGCGGCGTCGCCCAGACGTCGGGCTCGCCATAGGCCGCAAGATCGCTGCCCGGACGGATCGCAAGGTTGATCGCGCGGTTGATCTCGCCGAGCCGGGCGCGACCCTGACGCGCCCGTCCGGCTTCGACGATCGCCAGGAATCGCAGCGCCGCCGGCGACGCGCAGCCGGCGCGGTCGCTCTCGCAGGCTGCCAGTTGCTCCAATTCGTCGGCGAGCTGGCGCTGCACGCCGAGCCATTTGTCGTGCAGGCCGCCGTCGGCAAGCAGGCTGGTCGTCAGGCCGAACGGCTCGGTCGATTTTCTGATCAGCGTCGCCGGACCGGGCGAAAGCAGCGAAGCGGCATTGAGCTCGGCAACCGGCGCGGCCAGGGCCAGGCCGAAGCCCAGCATGACGGCGCGCAGCGCAAGCGGGCGAAGCGAGAATCTCATCCGACACCCCCTGTCCGCTCTTCGGCGGGTGGAAATTGCACCGCGCACGCGACCGGATCGTTTCATGCCGGGCAGCATGGCGAACGATCCCTTCGAATCGACTTAAGATGTGGGGAATCAGGGGAAGAGGCTAAAGGGCGCCTGCTTGGGGTCCCGAAAACTTTACCGGTTTGTGAAAGGAAGCGGCGAACCTTTTTCCACTGCTTTGCAATTCATCCTTGCCCTCTGGTTAACCCGGCCGGTCCGCGCACGGGACTGCTGTGATTTGTAAGCTAAGTCACAGCTTTGGCCGGGAAATTGGGGTCAAATGGCCGCTCTGGGCTAAGGGGAAATAGAGGCAAGTACAGAAATGCCAATCAATACCACGAATACGTGGCTCAGTACGTATCTTGGCTTGAATCCCACCTTATGGTACCGTCAAGCGAATCCGAACTACATGGCTCTTCACAGCGTGAGCCAAGTCACATCCAGTCAAACCGCACAAGAGGGCCGCCTTGCGCAAGCACAGAGTGGTTTCGCCAAGCTTTATCCGATGATATGCAGGCATAATCATTCGGATATTTTAACAATATTAACTCTCGTGCGGTGATCCGCAGTGAACTTTGTCGAGAAATTCGACGGCCTGTTGCCGAACACGGACGCTTATGCCCGTGGATACGTGCACGTCGACAGCGTTTCCACGCATGCTCCGCCCGGCGCGATCATCGTCGACGACGGGCAATTGCTGTTCACCGGCGACTTCAAGCGGGCCGGGCTCGACCTCGTCATCGCGAAGGACGATCGGGAACTCGTCCTGCATGACTATTTCAAGGGCGAGAAGCGCGCGCCGCTGGCGTCGCCTGACGGCGCGCATCTCACCGGCGATCTCGTCAGCGCACTCACCGGCTATACTCAATATGCCCAGGCCGGCGGCGCGGCGGAGCCGGCCAAGGTCATCGGCCATGTCACCAAGCTGACCGGGAACGCGACGGCCATCCGCAACGGCGTCGCGATCGTCCTGAACCAGGGCGATAACGTCAACAAGGGTGACGTGGTGCAATCCGGCGGCGACTCGACGCTCGGCATCACCTTCATCGACGGCACCGTGTTCGGTCTCGGCCCGAACGCCAAGATGGTGCTGAACGAAATGATCTACGACCCGAACGGGTCGAGCAATACGTCGCTGATGAGTCTGGTCTCGGGCACGATCTCCTTCGTGGCCGGCGCGACCGCCAAGCACGGCGACATGAAGGTCGATACGCCGGTCGCGACCATGGGCATCCGCGGCACCGCGGTGCTGGTCGAGATCGATTTCGACGTGCAGGGCACCGGCGGCGTGCCGCCGGCCAAATTCCAGGTGCTGGTCGAGCCCGATGGCAGCACCGGCTCCTACATCCTGTTCGACAAGACGACGCTCAATCCGATCGCGACCGTCGATCAGGCCGGCACCCAGACCATTGTCAACGGCCAGGGCAGCGTCAGCTTCGTCTCGTCGGCGCAACTGTCGACCGATGCGCAGAAGCTGATCTCCGACGTCTTTGCGCTGAAGTTCACGGACAACAACAATCCCAACACCAAGCTCACCACCAACTTCACGGACAGCGTCGTCCCGGTCTCGAGCAGCTTCAAGCTCACCAGCAGCGACAGTGGCGCGCCGATCATCATTCTGCTGACCTTCGTCAACACGACCGGCCCTCAGGCCGGCGGCGTTCCCAACAGCAGGATCGAGCACATCCCGGGGCCGCCGCAGGTCGTGACCCAGGACGCGGCGTTTACCGAGCGGCTGGGGCTGACCCAAAGCGGGCTGTTCGACACCGCGACGGGCCAGATCAAATGGCTGGACCTCAATGTCGGTGACATACCGAGTGCGAAGGTCGACTATTCCGCGTTCAGCTACCGGGACGCCAACGGCAGCGACGTGACCTCATCGCTGACGGCAGCGCAGCTTGCGGCCATCAAGACCGTCGAGATCCCGTTGCTGCTCGAGCCCGATCCGAACAACAAGAATGCCGGTTCGGCGACCTGGACCTACAACCTTGCCGACAGCGCGTTCGACTTCCTGGCTGCCGGAGAAACGCTGACGCTGGCCTATGTCGCGCGCGTCGATAACAATTTCGCACCGAACAACGAGACCACGTTCAAGACCTTCACGATCACGATCACCGGCACCAACGACTCCCCGGTGGTGACGTCCTCGGCGCAGGCCGGTTCGATCACCGAACTCCCAGCAACGAGGAATTCCGCCCAGCCTGATACGGCGCACGGCACGCTGACATTTACCGATGCGGATCTGACCGACACGCATACGGTCACCATCACCGGCGTCACCGAGGCCGGCGTCACCACCGGACTTGCCAGCCATGCCACCGTGCTGAGCTGGCTGTCGTTGGGCGCGCTGACGGATTCGACCGATGGCGTGACGGGATTGCGCTCCTGGACGTTCTCGGCCGCCGACAGGAGCTTCGACTATCTCGCCACCGGCGAGACGCTGACGCTGACCTACACGGTCGAGATCGACGACCATCAGGGCGGCGTCGTCACGCTGCCGGTCACCATCACGATCGTCGGCACCGACGACAGGCCGGTGATCACCTCGCCGACCCAGGCGGCCGCCATCACTGAAGCCGAGGAGACGACCGGCTCGGTCGTGCCGGATACCGCATCCGGTACCGTGACCTTCGTCGATGTCGATCTCAGCGACACCCACAGCGTCACCGTTGCCGGCGTCACCGAAACGGGCGTGACCACGGGGCTTCCCGATCAGGCGACGATACTGGGCTGGATGTCGCTCGGCACGCTGACGGATTCGACCGGCGGCGTAACCGGATCGCGCGCCTGGACTTTCTCGGCCGCCGACAGGAATTTCGACTATCTCGCTGTCGGCGAGACGTTGACGCTGACTTACCTGATCCAGGTCGACGACCACCACGGCGGTGTCGTCACCCAGCCCGTCACCATCACCATCACTGGCACCAACGACGTGCCGACGTTCACGTCGGAGCCGCCGACCGCCACGGTCCCCGAGATGATCGGCGAGACCGGATCGATCAAGCTCGACGTGGCCCAGGGCGCGGTGACATTTGCCGACGTCGATCTCGGCGACACCCACATCGTGTCCATCACCGGCGTCGCGGAATCCGGAACGACCACAGGCCTGCCTGAGGACGAGTCCACGATTCTGAACTGGCTCTCGCTGGGGACGCTGACCGATTCGACCGGCGGGGTCGCCGGATCCCAGGCCTGGACCTTCTCGGCCGCCGACCGCAATTTCGATTATCTTGCCGACGGTGAGACACTGACGCTGACCTATACGGTCGAGGTCAATGACCATCATGGCGGCGTGATCAGCCAACCGGTGACGATCACGATTACCGGCAGCAATGACGCGCCGATCGTCACGTCGGCGCCTCAGGCGGCCATCATCCCCGAACAACCCGATACGACCGGTTCATCGACGCTGGACAGCGCATCCGGCACCGTGACCTTCACCGATGTGGATCTCAGCGACACCCACACCATGACCATCACCGGCGTCGCCGAATCCGGGGCGACCACGGGCCTGCCCGACGAGGCCACGATCCTGAACTGGCTGTCGCTGGGGACGTTGACGGACGCGACCGGCGGTTCAACCGGATCGTCGACCTGGACGTTCTCGGCCGCGGACCAGAATTTCGACTATCTCGCCCTCGGCGAGACGCTGACGCTGACCTACACGATCCAGATCGACGACCACCATGGCGGCGTCGTCAACGAGCCCGTGACGATCACGATCAACGGCGCCAACGACGCGCCGACACTCGCCGACGTCAATGCCGGCACGCTCACCGATACCGCCGATAACGACACGTTCGGCACGCTGACCGGCACGCTCCATGGCAACGACGTCGACCATGGCGAAACCGCGACGCTGACTTATGCCGCGCTCAATTCGGACCACGCTGCGGTCACGCAGATCGCGGGCCTCTACGGCTCGCTGACCGTCAACCCGGACGGCACCTACAGCTATGTTCCCGATGCTGCCGCGATCAACGCGTTGGGCAGGGGCACCTATGCCGACACGTTCGATGTGGAGACGATCGACGCGCATGGCGCCGTCGGGACCGCGAAGCTGACGATCGACGTGATCGGCGCCAACGACGCGCCCGTGATCCACACCGACAGCGTCAGTATCACCGAACATCCCAACGGGACCGAGACGATCTCCGGCCTGACCGTGACGGACGCCGATGCGACGGCCGACGAGACCTTCACCATGGCCGCGGCGACGACGCCCGGTGCGGGCAGCAGCGTTGCACCTTCGTCGCAGGAGGGGCTTCTCTCCAGCATCAACACCGCGCTTGGATCGTCGGGTCTCGTTTACAACCCCGGCCAGACAGCTCCAGCGACCGACACGATCGCGCTCTCCGTGACCGATGGCCATGGCGCAACCGATACGGTCAACCTGATCTTCAACGTCCAACAGGATCGGCCCGAGCCCGTGATTCTGACCGGGACCAGCGACAAGGACGTGTTTTTCGGGTCGGGTTACCAGGACAAGTTCGTGTTTGCGCCGAACTTCAACCACGACACGATCCTGAACTTCACGCCAGGCGAGGACCAGATCGATCTGTCCACGGTCGTCTCGGCAAGCACCTTCAGTAGCTGGTTCGATCAGCATGTTGCGATATCGCCGACCAGTTCGGCGGATACGCTGATCACGATCGACAGCGCAGACACGATCACATTGCACAATGTCGCGAAGGCGAGCCTGTCCCAGAACGACTTCATTATTCATTTTGCGTGACGGGCGCGCGGCCGTGCCGCCGGGGGGGTGGCCCGGCTGATTGTGCACTGCGCATGCTTGCTCGATTGGAACAATTCTGCGCGCGTGATATCCAGATGGCATGAAACGGCTGAAGGCGATACGCAGGTGGTTCGCACGGCGCTTCGGCTATGCGCGGCTGGTCTGCGTGGCGCTGTTGATCGGCATTGCTGCGCTGCGGATCGTGGATCCGGCTCCAGTCCAGGAGCTTCGCGTCAGGACGTTTGACACATTCCAGGCGCTGCAACCGCGCCAGAAGACGGCGCGGCCCGTCACCATCGTCGACATCGACGAAAAGAGCCTCGCCGATCCCCGGCTCGGACAGTGGCCGTGGCCGCGGACCCGGCTCGCCGACATCGTCACCAATCTCACCCGGCTCGGCGCCGTGGTGATCGCGTTCGACGCGGTGTTCTCCGAGCCGGATCGTCTCAATCCCGATATCGCCGCCGATACGTTCAGCAGCCTCGATGAGGAGATGCGCGCCAGGCTGCGGCAGCTGCCGAGCAACGACAGCATCATGGCCGAAGCCATCAAGAACTCGCGGGTGGTGCTCGGCGAATCCGGCGGGCCCAACGTGCGCGCCGACCTCAACGAAAAGCTTCCGGTCACCGGACTTGCGATGCTCGGTGAGGAGCCGCAGCCTTTCATGTTCATGTTCCCGGGGTTGCTGCGCAACGTGCCGGTGCTCGAGGAGGCGGCTGCCGGGCGCGGCCTGTTCACGATCAGGCCGGAGCGCGACGGCATCGTCAGGCGCGTGCCGATGATCATGGTGGCGCAGGGCATCACCATGCCGTCGCTGAGCTTCGAGATGCTGCGGGTGGCGAGCGGCTCCGGCACGATCCTGATCAAGGCCGACAAGGCCGGTATCAAGAGCCTGGGTCTCAAGGGCTTTGCGATCCCGACCGATCTCCACGGCCAACTCTGGATCCACTACGCCCGCCGCGATCCCTCGATCTATGTCTCGGCGGTCGATGTGCTGGACGGGCGCGTCTCACCGGACCGAATTGCCGGCAAGCTGATCGTGATCGGCACCTCAGCAACCGGGCTGAACGACATCAAGACGACGCCGGTGACGCCGGCGATGCCCGGTGTCGAGGTTCACGCCCAGGTGCTGGAGAGCGCGCTGACCGGCGATGTCGTTTCGCAGCCGAATTACGGCATCGGCATCGAGTTCTTCGCCGCGCTGATCATGGGGCTCCTTGTCATCGCCTTCGCGCCGAAGTTCGGTCCGATCACGTTGGTCGCCGTCGGCGGAATGTTTGCCTCGGTGCTGATCGGTACCTCCTGGTATTTCTATTCCCAGCACCGGCTGCTGATCGACTTCACCTATCCGCTGATGTCGACCACGGCGATCTATCTCACGCTGATCTTCTCCGCCTTCGTGCGCGAGCAGCAGCAGCGTCGACAGATCAGGTCGCAATTCGTGCAGTACATGTCGCCCGCGCTGGTCGAGCAGCTGGCACAGTCGCCGGAGCGGCTGGTGCTCGGCGGCGAGGAACGCGAGATGACCATCATGTTCTCGGACATGCGCGGTTTCACCTCGATCTCGGAAACCTACAAGAGCAATCCGCAGGGCCTTACGGCGCTGATGAACCGCTTCCTTACTCCGCTTTCCAACGCGATCCTCGCCCGCAAGGGAACCATCGACAAATATATGGGTGACGCCATCATGGCGTTCTGGAACGCGCCGCTCGATGACAAGCAGCACCAGCTCAACGCCTGCGATGCGGCGCTCGACATGCTGGAGCGTGTCGATGACCTCAATCGGGAGCGCGAGCAGGAGGCGAAGGACGGCGGCCACGTCTATGTGCCGCTCAACATCGGTGTCGGTCTCAACACCGGCTCCTGCGTGGTCGGTAATATGGGCTCCGATGTGCGCTTCGACTATTCGGTGTTCGGCGACAGCGTCAATCTGGCCTCGCGGCTCGAGGGACAGTCCAAGGAGTACGGCTTCCCGATCATCGTGGGATCGAAGACTGCGCTTGCGGTGAAGGAGAAGTTTGCGATCCTCGAGCTCGATTTCATCATGGTCAAGGGCAAGAAGGAGCCCGAGGTGATCTACGCGATTGCCGGCCGCGAGGATGTCGCGAGCTCCGGCCGCTTCCAGCGGCTGCGCAACCTGACCATCGAGATGCTCGCCTGCTACCGCGGCCGCGATTGGGACGGCGCGCTCGCCGCGATCGAACGCGGCCGCAAGACCGACGACGCGCAGACGCTGCAATATCTCTACCGCCTCTATGAGGCGCGCATCCACGCCTTCCAAAAGGAGCCGCCGCCCGACGACTGGAACGGCGCATTCGCGTTGACGACGAAATAGACGCCGCAAGCCCGCTGTCGTCCCGGCGAAGGCCGGGACCCATAACCACGAATGGTCGTTGACGGAAGATCGTCTCGCCGCGTGCCCATTGCGGCGGCCGCGGCGTATGGGTCCCGGCTCCCGTGCGCAATTGCGCACTAGGCCGGGACGACGATGGAATGTCTATTCCAGCCCGATCTGGGTCAGATCCTGGAACCAGTGCTGCGCCTGCACGAAGGTCTTCACCTTCGGCGACAGCGCGTGCGGATTGGTGTCGTGCACCACCCACACCAGCGCGGCATCGTCGACGATCAGCGCGTGCGCCTGCGCCAGCAGCGCATCCTGTTTGGCGGAATCGAAGGTCTGCTTGGCCTCGTCGATCAGCGCATCGACCTTCGGGTTCTTGTAGCCGCCCCAGTTGACGCCCACCGGCGCGACCTGGCCGGAGTGGAAGAACCGCACGATGGCGTAGAGCGGATCCGACGTGACATAGGCGATGTTGTTGGCGGTGATGCCGGCATTCATCTCGTCGGCTGCGCCCTTGCGCCAGTGCGTATATAATGTCTCGAGCTCGACCACCTTGAAGTCGATGTCGATGCCGATCTCCTTGAAGCTCTGCTGCAGGAACTCGTTCATCGGCAGCGACAACATCTGCCCGGTGCCGCCCTGGGCGATGATGAAAGTCGTCTTCAGCGGCTTGTCCTTCGAATAGCCGGCTTCCTCCACCAGCTTCTTCGCGGCCGCGAGGTCGTATTTCAGTTCAAAGGTCGGCTTGCCGAACCACGGGCTCGACGGATCGACCTGGCCCTTGGCGGGCTTGGCGAGGCCGTTCATCAGGCCAACCACCGCGTCGCGGTCGATCGCGAGGTTGAGCGCCTTGCGCAGGCGGATGTCGGTCCATGGCGAGCCCGGCAGCACGCTCAAGTGATAGTTCCAGACATGCGGTGTCACGTTGTCGACGATCCTCATGCCGGCGGCCTTGAGCTGCGGCACGGCGTCGGGCGCGGGCGTTTCGATCAGGTCGACCTGGCCGGCCAGCAGCGCGTTGGTGCGGGTCAGCGCCTCCGGCATCGGAATCAGGATCATCTTGTCGACCTTCGCAAGCCGCTTCTTGTCCCAATAGTCCGGGTTCTTCGTCAGTTCGGCGAGCTCGCGCGGCACCAGCTTGGTCAACTTGAACGGACCGGTGCCGGAGGGCTGACTGGCGAACTTGTCCCAGTCCTTGCCGAGCTTTTCATATTGCGCGGGGCTCGAGACCAGGAACCAGAGCATCTGATAGGGGAAGAAGGAGTCGACCGTCTTGGTGGTGATCTCGATGGTGAAATCGTCGACCTTGGCGTAGCTCGCAACCGAAGGCAGGCGGGTCTTGACCTGCGCGCTCTGCCGCTTGTCGAACTGCGGTGCCTTGTCGTTCAGCACCTTGTCGAGATTCCAGATCACCGCGTCGGCATTGAAGTCGCTGCCGTCGTGGAATTTGACGCCCTTGCGCAGCGTGAAGCGCCATTTGGTCTTGTCGTTGTCGTCGACCTTCCATTCGGTCGCAAGCCCGGGCACCAGCTTGCCCGGCCGGTCGGCAACATCCATCTCCCAGGCAACCAGCGGATCGTAGATCGTGTAGGCGGTGAACTGATAGGCGCCCGCGCCGCGATCGGGCTGGCCGGTGGTCAGCGGAATGTCGGCCATCGAAATGCCGTAGCGCACAATGGACTCGGCTTGCGCCGACATGGCCGGCCAGCCCGCGGTCAAGGCAAGCGCCATTGCCGCCATCAGGATCGAATTGCGCGCACGCATATGAAGGCTCCGTTGGAAAGACGTTGGAGCCAAATCCTGCAAGCATGATGCCAGAATAGGCATCTTCGCTTCGTTCAGGCCCGAGGTGGGAAGAAATGACGCGCCCGGCGGTTATTTGCTGATGAACTATTCCCCTTGGCACAGGCATTGCATACGCTTGCCCAAGAAATAATCACCAAAACGTCACCAGACTCGAAGGGGCTGCTCAGATGCGTAACAGGAAAACCAATGCGACGGCGATCATGCTGGCGCTTGCGATAGCCACAGGCGTGCCGGCGATCGCCAGCGCCGAGACTGTGCTGCGCATTGGCATGACCGCTGCCGATATTCCGCGCACGCTCGGTCAGCCCGA
Organism: Bradyrhizobium sp. KZN70725; assembly: GCF_055264925.1. Classification (NCBI taxonomy): domain Bacteria; kingdom Pseudomonadati; phylum Pseudomonadota; class Alphaproteobacteria; order Hyphomicrobiales; family Nitrobacteraceae; genus Bradyrhizobium; species Bradyrhizobium sp. KZN70725. The sequence goes on along the minus strand of NZ_JBUYWT010000016.1, from coordinate 149,109 downwards.
CCAGGGCTTTGAGGGCAATCGCTTCACTGGGCTTACGATGTATGACGCGCTGACGATGTGGGACCTGTCGTCGTCGGACAAGGCGAGCGCGATGATCCCCGGCCTTGCGACCGAGTGGAAGGTCGACGATGCCGACAAGACCAAGTGGATTTTCAAGCTGCGCTCCGGCGTCACCTTTCATGACGGCTCGCCGTTCAATGCCGACGCCGTGGTCTGGAACGTCGACAAGGTCTTGAAGCAGGACGCGCCGCAATACGATGCGAGCCAGGTCGGCGTCACCGCCTCGCGCATGCCGACGCTGGTCTCGGCGCGCAAGATCGACGACATGACGGTGGAGCTGACCACCAAGGAGCCGGACAGCTTCCTGCCGATCAACCTCACCAATTTGTTCATGGCGAGCCCGGCCAAGTGGCAGAAATTCTACGACAAGGCCGAAGGCGCCGACGCCAAGGCGAAGTCGCAGGCCGCGTGGGCCGCGTTCGCCAAGGACGCGGCGGGCACCGGCCCTTGGAAGATGTCGAGCTTCACCCCGCGCGAACGGCTCGAGCTGGTGAAGAACGAGAACTACTGGGACAAGGCACGGGTGCCGAAGGCTGACAAGATGGTGCTGTTGCCGATGCCGGAGGCCAATGCCCGCACCGCGGCGCTGCTGTCGGGGCAGGTCAACTGGATCGAGGCGCCGGCGCCGGACGCGCTGCCCGAGATCAAGCAGCGTGGCTTCAACCTCTATTCCAACGAGGAACCGCATGTCTGGCCGTGGCAGTTCTCGCGCGTCGAGGGCTCGCCGTGGAATGACATCCGCGTCCGCAAGGCGGCCAATCTCTGCATCGATCGCGAAGGGCTGCGTGACGGCCTGCTTGCCGGCCTGATGGTGCCGGCGACCGGCACGTTCGAGCCCGGTCATCCCTGGCGCGGCAACCCGACCTTCCAGATCAAGTATGACAAGCCGGCCGCGCAGAAGCTGATGCAGGAGGCCGGCTTCGGTCCGAACAAGAAGCTGACGGTCAAGATCCAGACCTCGGCATCGGGCTCGGGCCAGATGCTGCCGCTGCCGATGAACGAGTATCTGCAACAGGCGTTGGCCGAATGCTACTTCGATGTGCAGCTCGACGTCATCGAGTGGAACACGCTGTTCACCAATTGGCGGCGCGGCACCAAGGATCCGACCGCCAACGGCTCGAACGCCATCAACGTCACCTATGCGGCGATGGATCCGTTCTTCGCGCTGGTGCGCTTCCTGCAGTCGGGCATGGCGCCGCCGGTGTCGAACAATTGGGGCTTCAACAACAACCCGAAGTTCGACGAGCTGGTGAAGAAGGCCCGCCAGACCTTCGAGCCGGCGGCGCGCGACGCCGCGCTGGCCGAGCTGCATGCGGCCTCGGTCGACGACGCGGCCTTCCTCTATGTCGCCCACGACGTCGCACCGCGCGCGATGAGCCCGAAGATCAAGGGATTTGTGCAGCCGAAGAGCTGGTTCGTCGACTTCTCGCCGGTCACGGTCGCGCCGTGAGGCGCTAGCCGCGCAATAGGTGTACCCTCTCCCCTTGTGGGAGAGGGTGGCTTCGCGAAAGCGAAGCCGGGTGAGGGGTTGTCTCCGCGGGCGCTCCTCTCCGATCTGAAATGACTTTGTCCGCGGATAGAAACCCCTCATCCGGCGCGCTCGGCGCGCCACCTTCTCCCACAAGGTGAGAAGGAAGAAAGAACGCAACGTGTTCGCCTATACGTCCAGACGGATTGTCTACGTCATTCCGATCGTGCTCAGCGTGGCGCTGGTGTGCTTCCTCTTGGTGCACATCACGCCCGGCGACCCCCTGGTCGCGGTGCTGCCGGCCGATGCCTCGCAGGAGCTCGCCGCGCAATTGCGCACGGCCTACGGCTTCGATCGCCCATTGCCCGTGCAATTCGGTCTGTGGCTGTGGCGCGCGATCCACGGCGATCTCGGCAATTCGATCGCGACCGGGCGGCCCGTCCTGACCGAGGTGATGCGCGCCGTCGGCAACACCGTGATGCTGGCGATCGCGGCCGCGATGATCGGCTTTACGCTCGGCCTGCTGTTCGGCCTGATCGCCGGCTATTTCCGCGACACCTGGGTCGACAAGGTCGCGACCTCGGTTGCGATAGCCGGCGTGTCGCTGCCGCATTACTGGCTCGGCATGGTGCTGGTCATCATCTTCTCGGTGCAGCTCAACTGGCTGCCCGCGGTCGGCGCAGGTCCCGGCGGCTCCGGCGCCTGGGCGTGGGACTGGGAGCATCTGCGTTATCTGGTGCTGCCGGCGATCACCACCTCGGTGATCCCGATGGGCATCGTCACCCGTACGGTGCGCGCGCTGACCGGCGACATCCTGAGCCAGGATTTCGTGGAGGCGCTGCGCGCAAAGGGCCTGCGCGAGACCGAGGTGTTTCGCCACGTCATCAAGAATGCGGCGCCGACCGCGCTCGCGGTGATGGGCCTGCAGCTCGGCTACATGCTGGGCGGCTCGATCCTGATCGAGACCGTGTTCTCCTGGCCGGGTTCGGGCCTGCTGTTGAACTCGGCGATCTTCCAGCGCGATCTGCCGCTGCTGCAGGGCACGATCCTGGTGCTGGCGCTGTTCTTCGTGCTGCTCAACCTCCTGGTCGACATCGCGCAGGCCGCGATCGATCCGCGCATCAAGCGGAGCTAGCCATGAGTGCGATGTTGGATACCGCATTGCAGGCCGTCCCCGCGACCAAGGCGCGTGGCTATTGGGCGACGGTTGGCCGCCGCATCAGGCGCGACAAGGTCAGCATGGCTTGCGCCATCATCCTGGTGCTGATCTTTGCCTCGGCGCTGCTGGCACCATGGCTGCATCTTGCCGATCCCTATCAGGGCTCGATGATCCGCCGTCTCCGCCATATCGGCACGCCGGGCTATCCGCTCGGCACCGACGAGCTCGGCCGCGACATGCTGGCGCGGCTGATCTATGGCGGACGGCTGTCGCTGGTCATCGGCATTCTGCCGGTGATCTTCGCCTTCGTGATCGGCACCTCGCTCGGCCTCGTCGCCGGCTATGTCGGCGGCAAGCTCAACACCGCGATCATGCGCACGGTCGACGTGTTCTACGCCTTCCCGTCGGTGCTGCTGGCGATCGCGATCTCGGGAGCGCTCGGCGCCGGCATCACCAATTCGATCGTGTCGCTGACCATCGTGTTCGTGCCGCAGATCACCCGCGTCGCCGAAAGCGTCACCACCGGCGTGCGCAACATGGATTTCGTCGAGGCGGCGCGCGCGTCCGGCGCCGGGCCCTTCACCATCATGCGCGTCCACATGCTCGGCAATGTGCTCGGCCCGATCTTCGTCTACGCCACTGGCCTGATCTCGGTGTCGATGATCCTCGCCGCCGGTCTGTCGTTCCTCGGGCTCGGCACCAAGCCGCCGGAGCCGGAGTGGGGCTTGATGCTGAACACGCTGCGTACTGCGATCTACGTCAATCCGTGGGTCGCGGCGCTGCCGGGCGCGATGATCTTCGCGGTCTCGATCTGCTTCAATCTGCTGAGCGACGGCATGCGCAGCGCCATGGACATCAGGAATTAGAGCATGAGCGACGCCAATCTCACCGTCGATATGCTGGAGCCGGTCGCCGACATCGGCGGCGCCGCGCAGCCGCTGCTGCAGGTCAAGGGACTGACCAAGCACTTCCCGGTGCGCGGCGGCCTGTTCAGTCCGCGCAAGACCGTGCGCGCCGTCGACGACGTCACCTTCGCGGTCATGAAGGGCGAGACCGTCGGCATTGTCGGCGAATCCGGCTGCGGCAAATCGACCACCGCGCGGCTGTTGATGCACCTGATGGCACGCGATGCCGGCGATATCATCTATGACGGAAGGCAGGTCGGCCCGTCGCTCTCGCTGCGCGATTTGCGGCGCGGCGTGCAGATGGTGTTCCAGGACAGCTACGCCTCGCTCAACCCGCGCCTCACCATCGAGGAATCGATCGCCTTCGGGCCAAAGGTCCACGGCATGGCCGACGACACGGCGCGGACGCTGGCGCGCGAATTGCTCGGTAAGGTCGGCTTGCGGCCGGAGATTTTCGCCAACCGCTATCCGCACGAGGTGTCCGGCGGCCAGCGTCAGCGCGTCAATATCGCGCGTGCGCTCGCGCTGTCGCCGCGGCTCGTGATCCTCGATGAAGCGGTGTCCGCGCTCGACAAATCGGTCGAGGCGCAGGTGCTCAATCTGCTCGCCGACCTGAAACGCGAATTCGGCCTGACCTATCTGTTCATCAGCCACGATCTCAACGTCGTCCGCTACATCTCCGACCGCGTGCTGGTGATGTATCTCGGCGAGGTCGTCGAACTCGGCCCGGTCGATGCGGTCTGGGACGCGCCGGCGCATCCCTATACCCGCGCACTGCTGGCGGCGATGCCGTCATCCGATCCCGACAGGCGCACCGAGGTGCCGCCGATCTCGGGCGATCCGCCCAATCCGATCGATCCGCCATCGGGCTGCCGGTTTCACACCCGTTGTCCGTTTGCGGAGCCGCTCTGCGCAAACGACACGCCAAAACTCAGCGATCTCGATACAATGGGCCATCAAGCGGCGTGCTACATGGCCATTCCTGGCTCGGGGCACAGCCGCGCGCCGGCAAAAGCAAAAGGAGAAAACGCGGCATGACCAGACCTACTCCCAAGGATGTCAAGGTGATCGCGCACGTCGCTGACGTGCCCGCCGACGACGAAGTCGCCACCCGGATCGCCAATTCGATCGGGCCGGCATTCGACGGCTTTGCACCGATCTCCGGTACGCTGCCCTTCGATCTCGAACCCGCGAGCTTCCTGCTGGCGCAGATCGCGCAGAAGATCGAGAAGGTGTCTAAATGAGCTCTGATCCGGCCCTGATGACGCTGACCGCGGTCGCCAAGGCGATTGCCGACAAGAAAGTTTCCTCGCATGAGGTGACGCGCGCCGTGCTGCATCGCGTTGCGGAATGGCAGCCACGCCTCAACGCCTATATGGCGGTCGAATCCGAGCAGGCGCTGGCCGCCGCCACCGAGGCCGATGCCGCGCTCGCCAGGGGCAATAGTCGCGGCGCGCTGCACGGCGTGCCGCTGGCGCACAAGGACATGTATTATGACGCTGGTAAGGTCGTGACCTGCGGCTCGCTGATTCGCCGCGACTTCGTGCCGAAGACGACCTCGACCGCCCTGCAGCGGCTGAAGGATGCCGGACAGGTCCGCCTCGGCTCGTTGCAAATGGTCGAGTTCGCCTATGGGCCGACCGGCCACAACGTGCATTACGGCGCGGTGCGCAATCCCTGGAACACCGAGCACATCACCGGCGGCTCGTCGTCGGGCTCGGGCTCGGCGGTCGCCGCGCGGCTCACCTTCGCCGCGCTCGGCTCCGACACCGGCGGCTCGGTGCGCATGCCGGCGCATTTCTGTGGCGTCACCGGCCTGAAGACGACGGTCGGCCGCGTCAGCCGCGCCGGTGCGATGCCGCTGTCGCAGTCGCTCGATACCGTCGGTCCGCTGGCGCAGACCGCGGAGGACTGCGCGCTGCTGCTCGGCCTGATGGCCGGCGCCGACCCCGAGGATCTGACGGCGTCGACGCAGCTTGTCCCGGACTATATGGCCGCGACCAAACAGTCGCTGAAGGGCCTGAAGATCGGCGTCCCGACGGCGTTCTATGTCGACGACCTCGACCCTGAGGTGGCGCGTATCCTCGACGAGACTATCACCACCTTGAAGAAAGAGGGCGCCGAGATCGTCAAGGTCGAGCTGCCCGATCAGCGCCAGCTCTCCTCGGCATCGCAACTGGTGCTCGCGGTCGAGGCTGCCGCCTTCCACAAGCGCTGGATGATCGAGCGGCCGCAGGATTACGGTGCGCAGGTCCTGATGCGGCTGCAGAACGGCCTGACCATTCCGGCGGTCACCTATCTCGAGGCGATGCGCTGGCGCGGCCCCGCGCTCGCCGCGCATAACGCGGCGGTCAACGGGGTCGATGCGGTGATCGCGCCGTCATCGCCGGTGCCGGCGCCGACGATCGCGGAGAGCGATGTCGGCAATGGTCCGGGCGCCGACGCGGTGCTGCAGCGCCTGACGCGCTTCACCCGCCCGGTCAACTATCTCGGTCTGCCATCGCTCTCGATTCCCTCCGGCTTCACCAAGACGGGTCTGCCGGTCGGCATGCAGCTGATTGGTCGCTCCTTCGAGGAAGCGGTTCTGCTCCGGATCGGCGCCGCGTTCCAGCGTGCCACTGATTTCCACGCCAGGGTGCCCAAGCTCGCATGACCAACCTCGTCGAGATCAACAACCTCAATATCCGCTTCACCGGCGATCGCACGGTCCATGCCGTGAACGATCTCAGCCTGCAGCTCGGCGAGGGCGAGGTGTTGGGGCTGCTCGGCGAGTCCGGCTCGGGCAAGAGCGTGACGCTGCGCGCGTTGATGCGGCTGTTGCCGAAGAAACGCACGCAGATCTCCGGCAGCGTCAAGGTGCTGGGACAAGAGGTGCTGGCGATGGACGATGAGGCGCTGTCCGGATTTCGCGGCCAGACCGTCTCGATGATCTTCCAGGAGCCGGCGCTGGCGCTCGATCCGGTCTACACCATCGGCCGCCAGATCGCGGAGACGGTGATGCGCCACGAGGGTAAGAGCGAGCGCGAGGCCACGGCCCGCGCGCTCGAAATGCTCGAGGTGGTGCGGATCCCCTCCGCGAAGCGGCGGCTGGACTCCTATCCGCACGAAATGTCGGGCGGGATGCGCCAGCGTGCGATGATCGCGCTGGCGCTGGCTTGCAAGCCGAAGATCCTGCTTGCCGACGAGCCGACCACGGCGCTCGATGCCACCGTCCAGATTCAGATCCTGCTGCTGCTGCGCGAGCTGCAGCGCGAGTTCGGCATGTCGGTCATCTTCGTCACCCACGACATTGGTGTCGCGATCGAGATCTGCGACCGCGTTGCGGTGATGTATGCCGGCCAGATCGTGGAGCAGGGCGCCTTGCGCGATATCGTGCGCTCACCGGTGCATCCCTATGCCAAGGGCCTGCTGGCCTCGACCATTCACGGCGCGATGCGCGGCCAGCGGCTGGAAACCATTCCGGGCACCCCGCCCTCGCTCGATCATGCGCCGGCCAGTTGCTCCTTTGCACCGCGTTGCAAGTTCGCCGAGCCGCGCTGCAGCGAGCGCTTGCCGCCGGTCGTGCAGGTCGCTCCCGGCCGTTTGGCACGGTGCATCCTGGCCGAGCCGGCGCCCGCCACGGCCTAGCTCGCCCGCGCGACGGCGTCCGTGATCCAGCGCCGCACCGCCGCGATGCGGCGGTCCCGCGCCTGCTCGGTCCGGGAGACCAGGTAGATCGTCTCGCTGTGCGCCGCCTCGAACGCAAACGGCGCCACGAGCCGCTTGCCGAAGCCCGGCCGCGCCTTGATCAGCGGCGCGATCGCAATCGCGACGCCGAGTCCGTGTTCGGCGGCCTCCAGCATCGCCGGCACGCTGTCGAGCCACAGATGTCCGCGCGGAGCGAGATTCGGCAGCCCGGCCTCCCTCAGCCAGGCCGGCCACGCCCGCGGCTGCGTCGTGACATGGATCAGCACCTCGCGCGACAGGTCCGCTGGGGTCCGAAGACCTGCCTTGACCAGCGCCGGCGTACAGACCGGCAATCCTTTGACCTGTACCAGCGGCTCGACTTTCACCCCGGTGGCATGTTCCCGCCCGTAACGGATCGCGACATCGACGCGTGATCCGTTGAAGTCGGCATATTGGTGGGTGGCCTCGATCCGCAGCGTCAGTTGCGGATGGCGCCGCTTGAAATCCGGCAGCGCCGGCAGCAGCACGGCACTGGTGAAGAACGGCAATGAGCTGATCCAGAGCTCGCTGCCGGCCTCACCGCGTCGCCGCAGCATGTCACGGCTCGCCTCCTGCAGCGTCGCCAGCGCGGCCGACACTTTTGCAAGGTAGCGCTCGCCGTCGTCGGTCAACCGCACCTGGCGCGCGCCGCGGACGAACAGTTTGGTGCCGAACTGCTCTTCCAGCCCGCGGATCTGGTGGCTGATCGCCGACGGGCTCAGCGACAGGTCTCGCGCGGCGCGCCGGAAGCTGAGTTGGGTGGCCGCGCGCTCGAAGGCGAGCAGCGCCGGCAGCGGCGGGATCACCCGCGGATCGGGGGCATCCAATGGGTGAATCTTGCTCACCTGAAGTGATGAATGGCCTTTTGTCATGGCCGCTATTCTTGGATGAGATTGGCTGAACGCTCAATCCTGTTCATCTCAAGGGACCATTCGCCTTGGCCATCTTCGAACCGCTCGCCACGCCCCATCACTGGAAGCCCGCGGCGCTGGCGGCCGGGCCGTTCACCGGCCTTCAGGGCGGGGCGGTCGCAAGCCTGCTGACCGGCGAGGTCGAGGCCATGGCCGGTGCGCGCAATTGGGGCACCGCGATCTCGGCGACGGCCTGGTTCCTGCGGCCGACGCCAATGGCGGAACTGCGCACGCACGTTACCGTGGTGACCGAAGGCGGCCGGGTCAGCGTCGTCGACAACACGCTCTGGCCGGCCGGTGAGGAGCGACCCTGCGCGACGGTGCGCGTGACGCTGTCGCGCGAGCGTGCCGTCGAGGTCCCGGGATTTTACGGGAGCGCAGCCGATCCGGTGGATCCCACGGTGTTTCCGTTGCGCAGCCCACACGCGGTCCATGGCCGCAGCTGGTTCATGGATGCGATGGAAGCCCGTGCCGGCGGCGATACCGCCTGGTTTCGCTTGCATCACGCCGTCATGGCGGGCGCCGGTCCGCTGGCGCGGGTGCTCGGCCCGGCTGACTGGACCCACGGCATCGCGCGGCCCGTCCAGAACGTGGTGGCCGACCCCAATCCGAACCTCGCGGTGCAGCTGTTCAGGCCACCGCGAGGCGCCTGGATCGGCGTTCGCGCCGATGCGCGCTGGCGCCCGGAGGCCGGGCTCGGCGTCGGCAGTGGGGTGTTGCTCGATGTGGATGGCGAGATCGGCCGGGTCTCGATGTCGGTCATTCTCGTGCCGCTTCCGGGAAGCGCGCCCGCGCGAGGCCAGGGTTCCGCCGCCGGTTAACCCTGATTTATTCCGTCAACTGTCGGTGCGATCACAAAATGAGGCCGCGAACCATGCTTTGGTTCACGCGACTTAAAATGGACGGTGGTCGCAAACGTCTATACAACGTGGTGATCACGTAACTCTTTTGTTTTGCAGAGATCAGTTTTTATGGCAGCCGCGCCCGCTGTCCGGCGTTCCGAACTGGCTGAGGCGCTGCGCGCTTGCCGCAGCGCCTTTATCGGCGTCGGCCTCATCAGTTGCATGATCAACCTGCTCTACCTGACAGGTTCGATGTTCATGCTGCAAGTCTACGACCGGGTGCTGCCGAGCCGCAGCGTTCCGACCCTGGTCGGCCTCGTGGTCATCGCCGCGGTCCTCTACATGGCTCAGGGCGTGCTCGACCTGCTGCGCGGACGGATCCTCGGCCGCGTCGGCACCTCGCTCGACGAAGCGCTCAATGCGCGGGTGTTCGACACCGTCGTTCGGCTGCCGCTGATGGCCGGCAATCGCAGCGAAGGCCTGCAGCCGCTGCGCGACCTCGACAATGTGCGCTCCTTCCTCGGCAGCATGGGTCCCGGCGCGTTCTTCGATCTGCCCTGGCTGCCGTTCTACATGGTGATCTGCTTTGCCTTCCATTGGCTGCTTGGCGTCACGGCGCTGATCGGCGCCGTCATCCTGGTGACGCTGACGCTGATCACCGAATACTTGTCGCGCACGCCGGCCAAGGAAGCGATGACGCTCGCGGCGCGGCGCAACGATCTTGCCGCCTCCAGCCGCCGCAACGCCGAGGTGCTGGTGGCGATGGGCATGGCCGGCCGCATGAACAGGCGCTGGAACGAGGCCAACGAGGAATATCTGTCCGGCAACCAGCGTGCGAGCGACGTCACCGGCGGGCTCGGCGCGGTCGCCAAGGTGCTGCGCATGATGCTGCAGTCCGCCGTGCTCGCGGTCGGCGCCTATCTCGTGATCCATCAGGAGGCCACCGGCGGCATCATCATCGCCGGCTCGATCCTGAGCGCGCGGGCACTGGCGCCGGTCGATCTCGCGATCGCGCATTGGAAGGGCTTCGTCGCCGCGCGGCAGAGCTGGCAGCGGCTCAACCGCCTGCTGCAGCAAATTCCGGCGCGGCCCGAGCAGACGCTGTTGCAGGCGCCGGAGAAGAAGCTTTCGGTCGAGGCCGTGACCATGGTCGCGCCGGGCGACCAGCGCGCCATCGTGCAGGACATCACCTTCGCCGTCGAAGCCGGCAGCGGCGTCGGCGTGATCGGCCCGAGCGGCTCCGGCAAGTCGTCGCTGATCCGGGCGCTGGTCGGCGTCTGGATGCCGGCGCGGGGCAAGGTACGGCTCGACGGCGCCGCGCTCGACCAATGGTCGTCCGACCAACTGGGGCGCCACGTCGGCTATTTGCCGCAGGACGTCGAACTGTTTGCCGGTACGGTCGCCCAGAACATCTGCCGGTTCGATCCCGACGCCAAGTCCGACGGCATCATCGCGGCGGCCAAGGAGGCCGGCGTGCATGAGATGATCATCAAGATGCGCGAGGGCTACGACACCCAGGTCGGCGAGCAGGGCACCGCGCTCTCCGCGGGCCAGGCGCAGCGCGTGGCGCTGGCGCGGGCGCTGTACGGCAACCCGTTCCTGATCGTGCTGGATGAGCCGAACTCCAATCTCGACAGCGAAGGCGACGAGGCGCTGACCCGCGCGGTGCGCGGCGCCCGCGAGCGCGGCGCGGTCGTCATCGTGGTTGCGCACCGGCCGATCGGCATCGAGGGCGTCGACCATCTGCTGGTGCTGAAGGACGGCCGCATGCAGACCTTCGGGCCGAAGGAGGCTGTGCTCGCGCAGGTGCTGCAGCGTGCCGCGCCGCCGGTGCCGACGCCGATCAAGATCGTCGCGGATGCGGGAGCCGCAAAGTCATGACCGATCAACCGCGCAACGCACATCGCTCGATCCGCAAGCATCTGATCGTCGGCCTCGCCGTGGTTCTGGTTCTCGGCGGGGGCGTCGGCGGCTGGGCCGCAACGGTGCCGATCTCGGGTGCGCTGATCGCGCCGGGCTCGGTGGTGGTCGAATCCAACGTCAAGAAGGTGCAGCATCCGACCGGCGGCGTGGTCGGCGAGGTGCGGGTGCGCGACGGCGACGTGGTCAAGGCGGGCGACATCGTCGTGCGCCTCGACGAGACCGTCGTGAAGGCCAGCCTTGCGATCGTGGTCAAGACGCTGAACGGTCTTTATGCGCGCGCGGCCCGGCTCGAGGCCGAGCAGCAGGGCCGCGACAAGATCGCCTTCCCGCCGCAGCTGCTCGAGCAGGCCAAGGAGCCGGACGTTCGCGACATCATGGCGAGCGAAACCAAGCTGTTCGAGGTCCGCGTCAACGGCCGCACCGGCCAGAAGGCGCAGCTGCGCGAGCGCGTCACCCAGCTCAACGAGGAGATCTCCGGCCTGCAGGCGCAGGAGAGCGCCAAGGACAAGGAGATCGCGCTGGTGCAGCAGGAGCTGGTCGGCGTCCGCCAGCTCTATGAGCAGCATCTGGTGCAGCTGACCCGCCTGACCACGCTCGAGCGCGACGCGGCGCGGCTCTCCGGCGAGCGCGCGCAGTACATCGCCTCGCGCGCGCAGGCCAAGGGCAAGATCACCGAGACCGAGCTGCAGATCATCCAGGTCGACAAGGACATGCTGGCAGAGGTCTCGAAGGACCTGCGCGAGACCAACGACAAGATCGGCGAGTTCGTCGAGCGCAAGGTCACCGCCGAGGATCAGCTTCGCCGCATCGACATCCGCGCGCCGCAGGACGGCGTCGTGCTGCAATCGACCGTGCACACCGTCGGCGGCGTCATTACCGCGGGCGATGCCATCATGATGATCGTGCCGAAGGCCGACGATCTGTCGGTCGAGGCCAAGGTCAATCCGCAGGACATCGACAAGCTGCAGGTCGGACAGAAGACAGTGCTGCGGCTCTCCGCCTTCAACCAGCGCACCACGCCGGAGCTGAACGGCGTCGTCACCCGCGTCTCCGCCGACGTCACCACCGACCAGCGCACCGGGCAGAGCTATTACACCATCCGCGTCTCGATGCCGCCGGAAGAAGTGGCGCGCCTCGGCAGCGAGGTGAAGATCATCCCGGGCATGCCGGTGGAAGCCTTCGTCCAGACCGGCGACCGCACCATGCTGTCCTATCTGATGAAGCCGATGAGCGACCAGTTCATGCGCTCGTTCCGCGAAAAGTGAGCCGCGCGCTGCTCTTGTAGCCCGGATGAAGCGCAGCGAAATCCGGGAACAGTCGCTCAGCGGATGAAGTCGTCCCGGATTGCGCTTCGCTTCATCCGGGCTACGCAGTCCTCGTTAGATTGCAGGCTCTTTCCCCAAGTCGTCCCTGCGAAACCAAGGACCCATAACCACAGGATCGAGTTGTTGAAGCAGGCTGTGGCTCCAGCGGACCATCGTCAATTGCCATCGGTGATTATGGGTCCCGGGTCGCGCTTCCGCCTCCGCTCTTCGAGCTTCGGTGAGACAAGTCGCTTGCCCGGGACGACAGGGAAAAATTACCGTTCCAGATTCTTCAACAACAGCTCCAGCGCCGCCTTCGCAAATGCCTGCATGTTCGCCTGCCGGTCGCCGCTCGCGGTCTCCAGCGTGATCACCTGCTGGTGGGGGCCTGCGACCGCCATGCAGCTGTGGCCGGCGGCATCGCCGTAGCGGTTGCCGGTCGGGCCGGCGGCACCGGTCTCCGACAATCCCCAGTCGGTCGCGAGGCGCTCGCGGATCTGCCGCGCCAGCAATTGCGCGTAAGGTTCCGACGCCGAGCGGAGCCCACGCATGGCGTCGTCGGGAATGTCCATCAGCGCGCGCCGCGCGTCGCGGGTGTAGATCACGCCGCCGCCGAGGAAATAGGCCGACGCGCCGGGAACCGCGAGCAGCGATGCGGAGATCAGTCCGCCGGTTGAGGATTCCGCGACCGCAATCGTCTGCTTGTTCGCGATCAGTTTTGCGGCGACCTGTTCGGCGATGGATGTGAGCGCGTTCATCGGCCTTCTTTCTCGTTGCTTGCCATGAAAATCCCGTGGGGCGTCCTGCCCTCCTAGCACACCACGCAGCCGTTTGCCGAGTTGCAGGCCGCGGCATGGCCTGATTGAATGCAAGACAAGAACCAGGCGCCGCCCGACAAGCTTGTCGTGAGAGCGTGCGCGGAGGAAACATCATGACGTCGCCGATCGCGGGCGGCGTGGATTGCGATCTGCATCCCGCCGTGCCTCACCTCACCAGCCTGCTGCCGTACATGAACGACTACTGGCGCGACCAGGTGACGACGCGCGGCATGACCGACCTGATCTCGCAATCCTATCCGACCAATTCGCCGATCTCGTCGCGGCCGGACTGGCGTCCAGCGCAAGGCAAGCCGGGCTCAAGCCTTGCGGACATGCAGCGCCAGGCGCTCGACCAGTTCGGCACGGCCTACGGCATCTGCAATCCGCTCTACGGCGTGCAGATGGTGTTCTCCGAGGACATGGCCGATGCGTTCTGCCGCGCGCTGAACGACTGGCTGGTCAAGGAATGGCTCGACAAGGACGATCGCCTGCGCGGCTCGATCGTGATCCCGGTGCAGAGCATCGAAAAGGCGGTCGCCGAGATCGAGCGCTGTGCGCAGGACAAGCGCTTCGTGCAGGTGTTGATGCTGGTGATGGGCGACATGCCGCTTGGCAAGCGGCACTACTGGCCGATCTACGCCGCGGCGGAACGGCTCGGCCTGCCGGTCGGCATCCATGCCGGCAGCGCCTATCACAATCCGCCGACCTCGGTCGGCTGGGGCTCCTATCACATCGAGGATTATGTTGCGCAGGCGCAGGCGTTCCAGACCCAGCTCACCAGCCTGATCGTCGAGGGCGTGTTCGCGCGCCATCCGAACCTGAAAATGGTGATGCTGGAGTCCGGCTTCACCTGGCTGCCGCCATTCCTGTGGCGGCTGCACAAGTTCTGGCGCGGCGTGCGCATGGAGACCCCGTGGGTCGACCGCGCGCCGCTGGAGATTGTGCGCAGCAACATCCGCTTCTCGCTGCAGCCGGTCGATGCGCCGCCGGACGGAGACACGCTGAACCGCCTGTTCGACCATATGCAGTCGGACGAATTGATCCTATTCTCGTCAGATTATCCGCATTGGCAGTTCGACGGTGACGAGGTGCTGCCGCACGGGTTGTCGCAGGATCTGGTACGCAAGATCATGATCGATAATCCGCATGCGACCTATGGCCGGCTCAAGGTGAAGGAGAAGACGCCATGAACATCCAGCTCCGCGAGCGTCCCGAAACCGCATCGCCGACCAGCATCAAGACCGCGATCGCCGACTGCGACATCCATCCGGCCCGCGCCACCAAGGATGAATTGTATCCTTATCTCGAAAAGCGCTGGCATGCGCATCTCGAGACCTTCGGCGTCCATGCCTATCAGGGCATGATGGGAGGCCCGCCCTATCCGAAGGCGCAGCCGAATGCGTCGCGCCGCGATGCCTATCCGCCGGAAGGCGGCCCGCAGGGCTCGTCGCTGTCCTTCATGCAGAAGCAGCACCTCGATCCCAACAATGTCGCGCTCGGCGTGCTCAACCCGCTCAACACCGGACAGGGCATCCGCAACCAGGATCTCGCCGGCGCGATCTGTTCGGCAATCAACGACTGGCAGATCGAGAAATGGACCAGCAAGGATTCCCGCCTGAAAGGCTCGGTCGTCGTCGCCAATGAGGATGGCATGTCGGCCGCCGCCGAAATCCGCAAGCGCGCGGGCGACACGAATTTCGTCCAGGTGCTGCTGCTCAGCCGCAATGTCGAGCCGCTCGGCCAGCGCCGTTACTGGCCGATCTATGAGGCGGCACAGGAAGCCGGCCTTCCGATCGGTGTGCACGCCTTCGGCTTCGGCGGCAACCCGATTACCGCGTCGGGGTGGCCGAGCTACTATATCGAGGAGATGGTCGGGCATTCGCAGTGCCAGCAGACCGCGCTGGCGAGCCTCGTGCTCGAGGGCGTGTTCGAGCGCTTCCCGAAACTGAAGATGGTGATGGTCGAGGCCGGCTTCGGTTGGGCGCCGTCGCTGGCCTGGCGGCTCGACAAGGTGTTTTCGCGGCTGCATGCCGAGGTGCCGCATCTGAAGCGCAAGCCGTCGGAGTATATCCGCGACCACATCTGGTGGACGACGCAGCCGATGGAGGATCCGGAGAGCCGCGACCATCTGTTCCAGACCATCGAGTGGATCGGCTGGGACAGGCTGCTGTTCGCGACCGATTACCCGCATTGGGATTACGACGAGCCGTCGCGCGTGCTGCCGGCCGGCGTCAGCGATGCCAATCGCCAGGCGTTCTATCTCGACAACGCCAAGCAGCTGTACGGTATCGCATGATCCGAAAAAGTGGGAACCGGTTTTTCGAATCAGATCATGCGTGAGAACGATTGATGGCGCGGCATGTGATAGCCCCGGTGGACGAGCTGCCGCCGGGTTCGCGAAAATTTCTCGAGATCGACGGACGGCCGATCGCGGTCTTCAACGTCAAGGGCGAGTTCTTCGGCCTGCTGAACCGCTGCCCGCATCAGGGCGCGGCGCTGTGTGAGGGGCCGCTGATCGGGCTCGCGTCGTCGTCGGACCCCGGCGAAATCGAATACACCAAGCTCGGCGAGATCCTGCGCTGCCCCTGGCACGGCTGGGAGTTCGACATCCGCACTGGCCAGTCCTATTGCGACCCGCGCCGCTTCCGCGTGCGCGCCTATCCGGTCAGCGTCGAGCCGGGCACCAATGTGGTGAAGGGACCGTATGTCGCCGAGACCATCAAGGTCGCGGTGGAGAGTGACTACGTGGTGGTGGATTTGTAGCCGCGACCGTCCCGAAATCCTGTTCACCGGAGATGGCAATCGGTGAGCGTCGTGCAAAGCATCCTCTTGCGTGCGTTTGGCCGCCCCCGGGGCCTGCTGGGGAGGCTCGGCGGCATGATCATGGCGCGCACCAATGCAGATTGCGGCGCGTGGGTCGCAGATCGCCTAGAGGTAGGACCTGATGACAGCGTGCTCGAAGTCGGGTTTGGTCCGGGCGCCGTCATTCATCGCCTGTCGACATTGGTGCCGGTCGGACGCATCGCGGGCATTGATCCGTCGCAGGAGATGGTCGGGCAAGCTCGCGCCCGGAACGCGGCCGCGATCGAGGATGGTCGTGTCGAGCTTCGGCTTGGCTCCGTGGAACGCATGCCATTCGATGCGAATAGCTTCGACGCGGCGCTGGCGATCAACTCGATGCAGGTCTGGCCGGATGCCGTCGCCGGGCTACGTGAGGTCCGTCGCGTGATGAAGCCGAGCGGCAGGATCGCACTCGGCTTTACGCGCTACTCCGGACAGCCCAAGGAAGGGGTGACGGAAAAGCTGGCAGCGGCCGGCTTCACGCAGGCTCAGCTGGTCGAGACAAATGAGTGGTTCTGTGCGCTGGCGACAAAGCCCGATGCAAGATGAGTTCGTAAGCCGGGCTACGCTGCGCTAACCCACCACCATTCATTCCGCCATCATCTGCCGTTCGCGCGCATAGCGCACCAGCGCGACAAAGCGGTAGATACCGTGCACGAATTTGCCGTAGGGCATGGTGATGAACAGCGCGAACACCACGCCCAGATGCAGCGCCAGCAGCGGGCCCATCGCGGCGGTCTCGCGCCACAGCAGCAAGGCGAGGCCGGTGATGCTGGTCAGGAACAGCATCAGGATGAACGCGGTGTCCATGCCCATGCGCTGCTCGTCGACCAGCACGCGGTCGCGCTTCCATTTCTCGCCGAGCAGGCCGAGCGGGCCGACCACGAGCCCAATGCCGCCGAGCGTGCCGAGCACGACGGGCAGGTCCCACCACGCATAGGGTGCCTCGCGCGCCAGGAGGTAGTGATACAGCGTGCCGACGCAGGTCGCGGCGAAGCACAGCGCGAAGCCATAGAAGGTGAAGTGGTGATACAGCTTGCGGCGGTCGGTCGGCTGGTCGTCCTCGTTGAAGCAGCCGACACCGCCGCCGTCGAGGTAGCGCAGCTCGCCGGCGTCGCGGACCGCCTGCAACAGCGCCTTCGCATCCGTCGTCATGCCGACCGGCTCGCCGATGTCGCGCCAGAAGGCGCGCACGCCCATTACCAGCGCCAGGATCGCGTAGAGCAGGGCTAAGCCGAACAGCAGCGCCATCGCATTGTGCGGCATCAGTTTGTAGAACGCGCCGGGACCGGTGTGGATGCCGGTGAGCACGCCGCGATCATTGACCGCGGCGAAGCCGAAGATAAAGGCGGCGACGCTGAGCGCTGCGATCAGGCTGATGACGAGGCCGTTGCGCGCGAACGCGCCGGCAAAGGCGCGCGGCCAGGCATAGGCGGCATAGGATTCGGCGCGCGCGACCGCGAGCGTCTTCGGTACATTGACGTTGAATTCGTGCGGCGGCGAGAACTGGCAGTCGGTGTAGCAGGCGCCGCAGCCGTGGCAGAGGTTGGCGAGGTAGTTGAGATCGCCGTCGGAGAAGGCGCGGCGCATCTCCATCGCGGGAAACACCGCGCACAGGCCCTCGCAATAGCGGCAGGAATTGCACACCGTCATCAGACGGTCGGCTTCCTGCAAGATACTCGTCCCGTGCATCGCGTCAGTCCCGCCTTCAGTTCCGCGCATTCTTGGCTGCTTCCCGGCCGGCGACGCGGCCGAACACGCTGCCGATGGTCATGCCGATGCCGGCGGCATAGCCCTTGCCGAGCACGTTGCCGGCCATGATCTCGCCGGCGGCGAACATGTTGGCGGACGGCTTGCCGTCCTTCATCAGTATCCGCGCCTCCCTGTTCACGCGGGTGCCGAGATAGGTGAAGGTGATGCCGGGCCGCACCGGATAGGCGAGATAGGGCGTCGTCTCGATCCGGCGCGCCCAATGCGTCTTCGGCGGCGTGATGCCTTGGGTAGCGCAGTCGTCGAGGATGGTGTGGTCGAAGGTGCCGGGCTGCACCGCGGCGTTGAACTCGGTGATGGTCTTTTCCAGCGCGGCCGCGTCGAGCTCGAGCTTGCCGGCGAGCTCGGCAATCGTCGCACCCGCGATCGGCGGAAACAGCGTCGGCATGAAGCTCGTCACCACGGTCGAGTCGAAGATGATGTAGGCGATCTGGTCCGGCTGCGCGGCGACCAGCCGGCCCCAGATCGCATAGCGCTTGGGCCAGATGTCCTCGCCCTCGTCGTAGAAGCGCTCGGCATGCTTGTTGACGACGATGCCGAACACGACCGAATCGTGACGCGTGATGATGCCGCCGTCGAATTTCGGCGCGCGGGCGTCGATCGCCACGGCATGGCATTGCGTCGGATCGCCGATCTCCTGCACGCCCTTGGCGAGCAGCATCTTGAGGATCGCGCCGCGATTATAGGGCGTGCCGCGGATCAGGAAATTGTCGGCCGCATCGCCCCAGGATTCCTTCAGCCATTCGATGTTGGCCTCGAAGCCGCCGGCGGCCGCAACCAGGGTCGAGGCGCGGACCTCGGTCTTGCCGCCGACCGGCTGCTTCAGCTGCGCCGAAAGGAACATGCCGTCCTCGACCGTGAGATCGATGACCTCGGCATCGTAGAGGATGTCGACGCCGAGCTCCTCGGCGGTGCGATAGAGCGCGTTCAGCATCGCGCGGCCGCCGCCGAGGAAGAACGAGTTGGTGCGGCCAAGGCTCAGCGTGCCGCCGAGCGACGGCTGCCAGCGCACGCCCTGCTCGACGATCCAGTTCAGGATGTCCTTGGACTCGTGGATCATGAAGCGGGCCAGTTCCTCGTCGGTCTGGCCGCCGGTCACCAGCAGCAAATCCTTCCAGAACTCCTCCTCGGTGTAGGGACCGGTGAGGATCTCGGTCGCCGCGTCATGGGCGCAGCGCATGTTGCGGGTGTGGCGGGTGTTGCCGCCGCGATAGAATTTCGGGGCGCCTTCCAGCACCAGGACGGAAGCGCCGGCGCGCCGTGCGCTGATCGCAGCGCACAGCGCGGCGTTGCCGCCGCCGATCACCAGCACGTCGAACCTGCGCGTCAGATCAACCATGCGCTCTTGTTATCGTTGTTGGCATGGAAAGCAACACGGCCGGGCGCATGAGCATGATCCGGAAAAGCGTGTCGCGATTTTCCGGAGAAGTCATGCCCAGCGAGCCCACCCGGCCGCGAAGTGGAATATCAGGCCGCAACCGTCTCGCGCTGCTCGATGGTCTGGCCGCCACGATAGACGATCAGCGCGGCGACGATGCCGAGAGCTGCGGCGCACATCAGCCAGTAGCCGGGCGAAGCCTTGTCGCCGGTCTGCTGGATCAGCCAGGTCGAGGCGAACGGCGTGAAGGTGCCGAACAGCCCGGCCGCCAATGCAAAGGCCAGCGAGAAGCAGGTGGTGCGGACATGCGCCGGCACGATCTCGACCAAGCAGCCCAGCATGGTGCCGCTGTAGACGCCGAAATAGAAGGAGAACATCATCTCGACCGCCAGCATCTTGCCGAACGAGGGATTGGTCACCAGCCAGTGCAACGCCGGATAGGCCGTGATGAGGGACAGGCCGGCGATCGCCAGCAGCACCGGCTTGCGGCCGATCCGGTCGGACACCGCGCCGCCGACCGGATTCCATATGAAATTGGTCACCGCAACCAGCAGCGTCACCAGCAGCGCATCCTGGGTCGAGAGCTTCAGCACGGTCTTGCCGAAGGTCGGCGTATAGACGGTGACGAAGTAGAAGGTGGTGGTGGTCAGCACCGCGATCATCATGCCGAGCACGACGATGCGCCAGTTCGCGATCGCCGAGGCGAACACCTCGCTTGCGGTCGGATGCTTCTTCATCGCGAGGAACGCCGGGGTCTCCTCCAGCGTCCGGCGCAGGAAGAAGATCACCGGGATGATCAGGCAGCCGACGAAGAACGGGATGCGCCAGCCCCAGGAGGCCACGGTCGCGGCCGGCATGCTCTCGCTGAGGACGAAGCCGAGGATCGAGGCGACGAAGATCGCGACCTGCTGGCTCGCCGACTGGAACGAGGTGTAGAAGCCGCGATTGCCGGGCGTGGCGATCTCCGCGAGATAGACCGAGACGCCGCCGAGCTCGACGCCGGCGGAGAAGCCCTGCAGCAGGCGCGCGATCAGCACGATGATCGGCGCCGCAATGCCGATGGTCGAATAGCTCGGGCAGAGCGCGATCACCACGGTGCCGATAGCCATGATCGACAGCGTCACGATCAGGCCCTTGCGGCGGCCGATGCGGTCGATATACGCGCCGAGCACGACGGCGCCGACCGGGCGCATCAGGGCGCCGAGCCAGAACACGCCGAACGCGTTGAGCAGCGCCGCGGTCTCGTTCTCGGAGGGGAAGAAGGCCTTCGCAATCGCCTGGGCATAGAAGCCGAACAGGAAGAAGTCGAACTGCTCGAGGAAATTGCCGCTGGTCGCGCGCAGGATGGCGCCAAGACGCGATTTGATCTGCGGGACTTGCGATGAACTCGACTGCGACATAACGCCCTTTCCTCCCCGTGACAAAAACGGCCGGCGCAAATTGTCTCGCCGGCCAAAGCAGTTAACTGCCATGTGCGGCAATTTGGCACGGCTGTCCGGCGCGACCAACCCGGAATCACGCGGGGGGCTATGGGAAAAAAGCCGTAGGTGGAAATCGCAGGGAGCCTTTCGAGCGAAGGGGATATTGGTTCGCGCGAAGAAACCTCGTCAAAACAACGATCTGGCGCTTCGGCCCAGGTCCAATCAGAACCGAAGCTCCGGCCGGCGCGTGCGGCGCATCAAGGCGCCGCGTGCGCCGTTGTGCCGAGCCAGCTCCGGAACGCGGAGAGCTTTGGCGTATCGGCGCGTCCCTGCGGCGAAACCAGGTAGAAGCCGGCGTCGGCCGGTAGCGCGATCTTGAAGGGAACCACGAGGCGACCCTTGGCGATGTCGTCCTGCACATAGGAGGTGCGGCCCATCGCGATGCCGATGCCGTCGATCGCGGCCTGGATCGTCACGAACAGCAGGTCGAAGGTGACGCCGGGCTGCTTGGAAATATCGGTCGGCAGCCCCGCCGCGGTCAGCCACAGCCGCCAGTCGTCGCTGTTGGCGTTGCTGGTGTGCAGGAGCGTGTGGTCCCTGAGGTCTTCAGGGCATTTCAGCGGTCTGGTTCCCTGCAGCAGCGACGGGCTGCATACCGGAAACAGCTCATCCGCCATCAGCCAGTCCGCACGCAAGCCCGCCCATTGGCCGCGGCCATAGCGGATCGCCGCGTCGACCTTGTCGCGCTGGAAGTCGACCAGGCTGGTCGAGGTGGTGATGCGAACGTCGATGCCGGAATGCGCCTCCTGGAAGGCCGACAGCCGCGGCAGTAGCCATTTGGCGGCAAGCGATGCCAGCGTCGAGACCGTCAGCACGTGATCGTCGTCCCGGCGCAACAGGCGGTCGGTGGCGAGCCTGAGATCGTTGAAGGCGGCCCGGACGCCGGGAAGGTATTCGGTAGCCTCCGGCGTCAGGCTCAGCGAGCGGTTTTGGCGGACGAACAGGCGGACGCCGAGCTCCTCCTCAAGCCGCCGGATCTGATGGCTGATCGCGGTCTGCGTCACGTTCAGTTCGGACGCCGCCAGCGTGAAGCTCATATGCCGCGCGGCGGCCTCGAACGCCCTCAGGCCATTCAGCGAAGGCAGGCGGCTGGTCATCTCTGGGGCGTCTCCAAATACATGACTTTAATTCATGCGAAACGGTACAAAGTGTCGTTTGTGAGCGGGCCGAATAGCCCCGATATTACCGCCAACAGGTTACCGACAGGAGCCGCAGATGTCCATTTTCACCCATGAATCGATGACAAATCATCATACGCCAAATCATCACGCATCGGGCCTGCTGAGCCAGGTCGGCGAGACGCTGCATGTCTGGTGGGAGCGCTACGAGCGCCGCCGCGAGCTGTCGCAGTGGACCGAGCGCGACCTGCACGACATCGGCATGTCCCGCAGCGACATCGTGTTCGAGACCGAGAAGCCGTTCTGGCGGGCCTGAGAAGGACGCCACCGCTGGCGTCGCCTCGATCGAGGGACGCCGGCTAATTTCTTCACCCGAGGAGCGTGTCATGGTTGCGCTGCATCTCGACGATCTCCAGCAATACTCTGACGTGCTGCGCGCCAAGAACGGCAGCGAGGTCAAGGTGCGCTTCGTCGAGCCGCGCGACCGCGAAGAGCTGCAGAGCTACATCCGCTCGCTCTCCGCGGGGTCCCGTTACAACCGCTTCCTGGGCGCGTTGAGCGAGCTGCCGAAGACGGAGCTCGAACGTTTCATCCATGTCGGCGAGGCTGACCGGTTCACGGTGGTCGCGACGATGCTGGTCGATGGCTTTGAGACCATCGTCGGCGAAGCCCGCTACGCCTTCCATGCCGATACGTCGAGCGTCGAGTTCGGCCTGTCGATCGATGACCGGTGGCAGGGCCACGGCATTGGCAAGGCGTTGCTCAGGAATCTCGAATGCCGTGCGGCGTCCTTCGGAGCCGAACGCATCTTCGGCGACACGCTGCGTTCCAATGCGACGATGATCGGCCTCGCCCGCAAGTCGGGCTACGCCTTCACCCAGAGCCCCGGCGACTGGAAGCTGGTGCGCTTCGTGAAAGAGATCCACGTCGAACCGCAAGACATTCCCTGTGCCAGCTGGCGGCTTGCCGCCACTTCCCGCTTGGCC
Source organism: Bradyrhizobium sp. KZN70725 (assembly GCF_055264925.1). Taxonomy (NCBI): domain Bacteria; kingdom Pseudomonadati; phylum Pseudomonadota; class Alphaproteobacteria; order Hyphomicrobiales; family Nitrobacteraceae; genus Bradyrhizobium; species Bradyrhizobium sp. KZN70725. The sequence continues at coordinate 126,440 of NZ_JBUYWT010000016.1, read as the reverse complement.
GCGATGTCCTCGCTTGCGGTTTGACTGACTAGGCCCGGTTCTGGCCCCTCCAGAACCGGGCCCTTTTCTTTTCCCAACCGGTGCTGCGACTGCTACTCGTCATGCGCGGGCTTGACCCGCGCATCCATCGAGCGAAAGCGTTTCTTTCGATGGATTGCCGGGTCAGGCCCGGCAATGACGGACATCGAACTAGGATCAACTCCCCCGAAACACCGGCTTGCGCTTCTCGATGAAGGCCTGCACCGCCTCCTTGTGATCGGCCGTCGTGGTGAGCCGGATCAGCCGCTCGGCCTCGTGGTCGCGTGCGGTGGCGAAGTCGAACTGCAGCGCCTCGTCGAGATTGTCCTTCATGTAGCGCAGCGCCAGCGTCGGGCCTTCGGCGATGGACTTCGCCAGCGCAAAGGCGTCGTCCTGCAGCGTTTCGTCCGGCACCACGCGATTGACGAGACCGATCTGCTCGCATCTCGTGGCGTCGACCTTCTCCGAGGTGAACATCAGCTCGCGGGCGCGCGAGGTGCCGACCAGCCGCGTCAACAGCCATGCCATGCCGTAATCGCCGCTCAGCGCCACGCGCAAGTAACCGGTCGAGATGAAGGCGGATTGCGCCGCGATCCGGATGTCGCAGGCCATCGCGATCGCAAGGCCGGCGCCGACCGCGGGACCGGGAAGGGCAGCAATGGTCGGCTTGCGCACCGAGGCCAGCGAGCCGGTGAGCAGGCGCTGGCGCTCCTGCAAATCCGCGACCTTGTCCTCATAGGACATTTCGAGCTTCTTTTTGTCGCGATGCGCGCCCATGCCCTTGACGTTGCCGCCGGCGCAGAAAGCCTTGCCGGCGCCGGTGACGAGCAGCACGCCGACCTCGGGGTTCTCGCCGCAGGTCTTGATCATCGTGCGCAGCGCCGGCGTCAGTGTGTCCGACAGCGAGTTGCGGGCGTCCGGGCGATTCAGCGTGATGACGGCGACGCGATCGCGGATCACGCAGAGCAGTTCGTCGGTGCCGGTCTCGATCTTGATTTCAGCGGTCATGTCGTCGCTCCCCATGTCTGTTTGTTTCGTCATTCCGGGATGGTGCGCTAGCACCAGACCGGAATCTCGAGATTCCGGGTCTGGTGATAGCGCACCATCCCGGAATGACGGTGAAAGTTACTTCACGCGGTGAGCAAAAGGCGCCAAGCCTCGTGCGCACCGCCTCACAGCTTGCTCGCGATCTTGATCACGTTGGCGTTTCGTCCAGCCTACGCTGCTTACATGATCTTCGTCATCTCAAAACTTCTCAACCCAGGGCCGCAATTCCAGCTCCCAGGTCCAGGCACTGCGCGGCTGCTGCAGCACGCTCCAGTAGCTCAGTGCAATCGCGTCGGGATCGAGCATCGAGTCCGGCCGGTCGGCGGGCTCGGCGCGGGCAGCGCTGCGGATGCCGCCGTCGATCACGAAATGCGCGACGTGAATACCCTGCGGCGACAGTTCGCGCGCCATGCTCTGCGCGAGGCCGCGCAAGGCGAACTTGCCCATCGCGAACGGCGCCGATTGCGCATAGCCCTTCACGCTGGCGGAGGCGCCGGTGAACAGGATTGCGCCCTTCTTGTTGGGCAGCATGCGCTTCGCCGCCTCCTGCGCCACCAGGAATCCGCCGAACGCCGAGACCGCGATCGCCTGCTCGACCTCTGAAGGGACCAGTTCAACGAAGGGCCCGCGCGAGCGGCCGGAGGCGTTGTAGACCACGAGATCAGGCGTTCCAATCTCGCGCTCGACCAGACCAAAAAGACGTTCGACATCCTCGGCCTTGGTGGCGTCGCAAGCATAGGCCCGCGCGCCGGTTTCGGTGCAGAGCGCGCCGAGCTTCTCGATGCTGCGGGCGCCGAGTGCCACGCGAATTCCCTCCCGCGAAAATAGCCGCGTCAACGAGGCGCTGAGACCCTCGCCGGCGCCGACGATCAGGGCGATCTTGTATTTTGGAATATCCATTGGGCTTTCCTTTGCTCGGCCGGAGGAGGATAGTCGTGCCCAAACAAATGAGCACCGAAGCCGGGAATTCAATGCAGCCGCACAAGCAGGATCCGAAAACGTCAGCCGCCAGCCAGCCGGGCCTGCTGGCGCCCGACACGACGGGAATGAATTTCTACCGGGCCGATCCGGCGCTGACCGATCTTCTGAAGCTGCATTTGCCCGATGCATTGTTCCGCCATATCGAGCCGCATCTCGACCGCCTCGGTGGATTGGCCGGAGGCTATCTCGACGAATGCGCGCGGCTTGCCGACCGGCATACGCCGGTGTTGCACCAGCGCGACAAGTTCGGCCGCGACGTGCAGCACATCGAATATCATCCGGCCTATCGCGAGATCGAGAAGGCCGCGTTCGGCGAGTTCGGCATCCATGCGCTGTCGCTCCGCAAGGGCATCATGGGCTGGCCCGACAAGTATCCTGTCGTGGCCAAGCACGCCTTCACCTTCCTGTTCAACCAGACCGAATTCGGTATGGGCTGCCCGATCAATGTCACCGACGGTTGTGCAAAGCTGCTGGCAAATTTCGGCAGCGAGGCGTTGAAGGCGAAATATCTCGACGGCCTGACCCAGACCGACATGAGCAAGCTGACGCAGGGCGGCCAGTTCATGACCGAGAAGGAGGGCGGCTCCGATGTCGGCACGCTGACCACGCGCGCCGTGCAGGAGGGCGACCACTGGCGGCTCTATGGCGAGAAGTGGTTCTGCTCCAACGCCGATGCCAAGGTGGTGATGCTGCTGGCGCGGCCGGAAGGCGCCGGGCCGGGCACCCGCGGCGTCGGCCTGTTCCTGATGCCGCGTTTCCTCGACGACGGTTCGCAGAACCATTACCGGATCGTGCGGTTGAAGGACAAGCTCGGCACCCGCTCGATGGCCTCGGGCGAGATCAAGTTCGACGGCGCGATCGCCTACGCCGTCGGCAAGCTCGACCGCGGCTTCGTGCAGATGGCCGAGATGGTGAACTCGTCGCGGCTCTCCAACGGCGTGAAATCGACTGCGCTGATGCGCCGCGCCTGGCACGACGCGATGACAGTGGCGCGTGGCCGCGTGGTGTTCGGCCAGCGCATCATCGACCTGCCGCTGGCGCGGCGGCAGCTGATGAAGATCATGCTGCCGACCGAACAGGCGCTGTCGATGAGCTTTTTGACCGCTGACGCGCTGGACCGCGCCGAGGCCGGCAGTCAGGACGCCGCGGCGCTGCTTCGCATCCTGACGCCGACGCTGAAATTCCGCGCCACTCGCGACGCCCGAAAGGTCTGCGGCGATGCGATGGAGATGCGCGGCGGCATCGGCTACATCGAGGAATTCGTCACGCCGCGGCTGCTGCGCGACGCGCATCTCGGCTCGATCTGGGAGGGCACCGGCAATATCGTCGCGATCGATGCGCTGAAGCGTGCGGTCGGCCGCCATGGCGCCGACAATGCGCTCGCCGCCGATCTGCATGCGCGGCTCGATGACAGCCCGAATGTTCCGCAGGCCTGGCGCAACCGGCTGCGCGATCTCAGCGACCGTGCGGTCGCGTTTGCGCGCGAGGTGGCGAGCCGCATCGACAATGAGGGCGACGCGCGCCGCGCCACCAGCCTGCTCTATCATGTCGCAAGCGCGGTCGCGCTGGCGTGGGAGGGCGGGCGCATCCACCAGATGCGCGGCGATGCGCGCCGGCTGTTGCTGTCGCGGATGGTGATCGATCACCGCGTGCTGCCGGGCGATCCGTTCCGGCTAACGGAAAATACCGTTCAGCGCACGATGACCGAGCACCTGCTCGGCGATGGCGCGGTCGGCATGGCCGAGGTTGGCGAATTGCTTGACGCAGCGTAGGCTGCTGCGCGAGCGAACTTTTCAAACAATCAAAAACGTCAAGGGAGACCCCGATGAAGGCCGCCGTCCTGCATGAAGTCAATCAACCGCTGGTGATCGAGGATGTCAGCGTGCCCAATCCGGGGCCGCGCGAGGTCCTGATCCGCACCGCGGTCGCGGGCCTCTGCCATTCCGATCTGCACTTCATGGAAGGCCTCTATCCGCATCCGCTGCCGGCGGTGCTCGGCCATGAATCGGCCGGCGTGGTCGAGAAGGTCGGCTCCGACGTCAATTACGTGAAGCCCGGCGATCACGTCGTCACCTGCCTGTCGGTGTTCTGCGGCACCTGCGACAACTGCACCACCGGCCGCACCGTGCTGTGCACCGACACCACGGTGAAGATGCTGCCCGGCGCCTCCAACCGCCTGTCATGGGGCAGGAAGGAGAAGCTCAACCAGTTCCTCAATCTGTCGTCCTTCGCCGAGCAGATGCTGGTGCACGAGAACGCCATCGTGAAGATCAAGAAGGAGATGCCGCTCGATCTCGCCGCGCTAATCGGCTGCGGCGTCATCACCGGTTATGGCGCGGTGGTGAACACCGCGAAGGTGACCGCCGGCGAGACGGTGGCTGTGATCGGTTGCGGCGGCGTCGGCATGGCCGCGATCAACGGTGCGCAGATCGCCGGCGCCGGCCGCATCATCGCGATCGATACCAATCCGGCCAAGTTGCAGCTTGCGACCAAGCTCGGCGCCACCGATATCGTCGATCCGGCCCGCGGCGACGTGGTCCAGCAGGTGCGCGAGCTCACCGGCGGCGGCGTGCAGCACTCCTTCGAGGTGCTCGGCCGCAAGGACACCGCCGAGCAGGCCTTCGCCATGCTGGCGGCGGGCGGCACCGCGACCATCGTCGGCATGATCCCGTTCGGCCAGAAGATCGAGCTGCACGGCTTCGACTTCCTGCGCGAGCGCCGCATCCAGGGCTCGTCGATGGGCTCCAACCACTTCCGCGTCGACATGCCGCGCCTCGTCGACTTCTACATGCGCGGCAAGCTGCATCTGGAAGACTGGATCTCGGCCAAGCTGAAGCTCTCCGAGATCAACGAGGGCTTTGCCAACATGAAAGCCGGCAAGACGCTGCGCAGCGTGATCATGTTTGATAGCTGAGCGTGTGTCGTCCCGGCGTAGGCCGGGACCCATACGCCGCGGCCTCGCTTTGGGCACGTGGGTGGACGACTTTCTTTACTCACCACAAGCTGCGGTGGTTATGGGTCCCGGCCTGCGCCGGGACGACACCTGAATCGCTCACCGCGCGACATGCGCGGATACCGCGCGCCATTTTCCGTTCTGCCGCGCCCAGCAATCGGTATAGCGGCCGTGCGCCGGCTCACCGTCCGCGTTGGTGTAGCTGGTCTGGGCGTGGATGATGGCGAAATCGCCGAGGATGCGGATTTTGACGTCCTCGGCCTTCAGGCCCTTGATCTTCACCGGGATCGCGGTCTGCTTCAGGAAGGCAGCGCGGTCGACCAGGCTCTTGTCGGGATTGGTGCAGTAGAAGTCCTGCGCCAGAATTTCGTCGAAGCGCTTGACGTCGCAGTTCTGAACGGAGTCAACGTAGTCCTTGTTGAGCTTCGTGAGCTCCTCGAGATCGTTGCTCATTGGTTTCCTCCCTGGTTCTGCTGTCCGTCATTGCTGTGTCGGCGGCGGCGGCCTCGATACCGTCATCCTGAGGAGCCGCGAAGCGGCGTCTCGAAGGATGCACGGCCCGGCCGGTGGCCGTCGACCCTTCGAGACGCGCGCAACGGCGCGCTCCTCAGGGTGACGGCGATAGAGTTAGGTGCCCTTCGTCGCTCTGCAATGACCGCTGATCAATCATCGAACATCTTCGGCGGCACGAAGCCGCCGAATTCGCGCTCGATCAGCTCGGCGAGCTTGAGCGGCGTGCGGTCCTCGAGCCAGGGGCCGACGATCTGCGCGCCGACCGGCAATCCGTCGGGCGCAAAGCCGGTCGGGATCGCGGTCGAAGGCAGGCCGGGCAGGGTCGCGATGCCGGGCCAGGCGAGCTGGTCGGTGTAGATGTAGGGCTCGCCGTCGATCAATATCCGCCGCTGCTCCTGGTCGGGCGCATGATCGTGCGGATAGGCCGGCGTCGGCATGATCGGGCAGATCACCGCGTCGAACGATTTGAACAGCTCGCGCCATTGCGCGCGCAGCCGCGAGCGGGCGACCGTCGCCTGTACCCAGTCGCGGTGGCTGAGCGCGATGCCGCGCAGCCGTTCGGCCTGCAGGCTGTTGTCGCCGGCGGGCAGCGCGGCCGCTGCCGCGCAGGCGCCGGCATAGACCTCCGGCGGGAAGGTCGCGGCGAGGAACGACAGCAACATCCGCATATAGAGCCGCGAGGACGCCGCGAAATCCGGCAGCAGCGGGCTCGACCGCGATATCTTGGCGCCGGCCTTGTCGAGGTGGCTCGCGAGCTTGTCGATGCTGCCGCGAACCGCCTTGTCGGTCGGCAACACCGAATCGGTGTCGATCACGAGGATCCGGAAATCCTTCAGGCTGGCGTGGCGCGCCGCCGGCAGGTCGAGGCGATAGGCCTTGCCGGCATCGAGCGGATCGGGAGCGGCCATCACGTCGAGCAGCAGCGACAGGTCGGCCGCGCCGCGCGCCATCGGGCCGGTTACCGCAAGGTCGCGCTCATAGATGATGGGCGGTGCCGGCGGCGCGGTGTGGCCGCGCGACGGCAGCAGCGCGAAGGTCGGCTTGTGCGCATAGACGCCGCAATGAAACGCCGGCACGCGCAGCGAGCCGCCGATGTCCGAGCCGAGCGACAGCGCGCCATAGCCCGCGGCGAGCGCCGCCGACGATCCGCCGGAGGAGCCGCCCGGCGTGCGGCCGAGGTCGTAGGGATTGTTGGTGGTGCCGTAGATCTCGTTGTAGCTCTGCCAGTCGGCGAGCCCGACCGGCACGTTGGTCTTGCCGAGGATGACGCCGCCGGCGTCCTTCACGCGCTGAATCGAGAGCGCGTCCTCGGTCGGGACAAAATCCTTTTGCGGCAGGAAGCCCCAGGTCGTCGGCAAGCCGGCGACGTTGAAGGATTCCTTCACCGTCATGGGGATGCCGAGCAGCGGCCTGTGCTCGCCGCGCGCGATCGCGGCATCCGCAGCGCGCGCAGCGGCGAGGCCGCGCTCGAAGTCGCGCACGCAGACCGCGTTGACCTTGCCGTCGTGGCGCTCGATGCGGCCGATCGCGTCCTGTGCGAGCTCAACTGCCGAGACCTGCTTGTTGCGCAGCGCCTTCGACAACTCGACGGCGGTCTTGAAGCTGTATTGCGATTTGGCCACGGCGTGCTCCCGGTTTGTTGTTGGCGCGATGATGGGCAGTTTGGCTGCCGCCCGCAAGCGCTGTAGCCGTGACGTTGTCGCCGTGTTTGATCGGAATTGCTCTGCTCTACCTCGCCCCGCTTGCGGGGAGAGGTCGCCGCGCGCTTGCGCGGCGGGTGAGGGGGTACAGGTACGTCGACTTGCGTCACGTGTGGATATGGCCCCTCACCCCAACCCTCCCCGTAAGAACGGGGAGAGGGAGAATTGAACCGTTGCTACGCCGCGCCGATCAGGATGCCGACCGCGAGCACGATCGCGCCGCCGAGCACGATCTGGAATACCGCCTGCAGGAACGGCGTGTCCATGTAGCGCGCGCGGATGAAGGCGATCGCCCACAATTCGAAGAACACCACGATCCCGGCGATCGCGGTCGCGATCCAGAATGCGTTCGGCCAGGCATCGGGCACCAGATAGGGAATGGTGTGGCCGAGCCCGCCGAGCGTCGTCATCAAGCCGCAGGTCAGGCCGCGCAGCCAGGGCGAGCCGCGGCCGGTCAGCGAGCCGTCGTCGGACAGCGCCTCGGCAAAGCCCATGCTGATGCCGGCGCCGATCGAGGCGGCAAGCCCGACCAGGAAGGTTTGCCAGTTGTGATGCGTTGCGAAGGCGGCGGCGAACAGCGGCGCCAGGGTCGAGACCGAGCCGTCCATCAATCCGGCGAGACCCGGCTGCACATATTGCAGCACGAACATCCGCCGCCGCGTGCGGTCTTCCTCGGCGCGCACGTCCGGCTTGAGGATCTCGCCGGTCAGCTTCACCGCGAGCTTCTCGTGGCCCTTCTCCTCCTCGGCGAGATCGCCGAGCAGCCGCCGCACGCCGACATCCTCGGCCTTCTCGGCGGCTTTGGCATAGAAGCGCTCGGCTTCCAACTCCATGGTCTCGACTTCCTTGCGGATGGTGTCGAGCGGCAGGTTCTTGGTGAGCCAGATCGGGCGGCGGCGCAGGAAGCCTTTGACGTCCTCGCGCCGGATCGGCGGCAGATGCGCCCCGAAGCGCTGCTCGTAGGTTTCCAGCAGTCGGTGGCGATGGCCGCGCTCCTCCTCGGCCATCTCCTCGAAAATCTTGGCGGTATCGGGATAGCGCCCGGCGAGATCCTCCGCGAACGTCATGTAGATGCGGCTGTCCTCCTCCTCGGAGGCGATCGCGACCGCCAGCACCTCGCGCTCGGTCAGATCGGCAAAGTTCTTCACGGCAACGCCTTGTTCACAGAGTTTAAAATTAGAATAGTTCTAAACTATAGGGTTGCACCGGCGCCGGGTCAAATCCGGATCGGCCCGGATTCGCTGTTGCAGCACCGGCAAGCCGCGCGGGTTGAGCGAAGAAAACGCCTGAGATCAACGGGATGCGACGCGACGGCCGAACGGGAATCTAGCGCTGTGCGCCGGCGTCTCGCAGGAATGTGAGCAGCAGCCGGCTCACCTCATCGGGCTGCTCCTGCTGCACCCAGTGCCCGGCACCGTCGACCAGATGACAGCCGATCATGTTGGTGCAGGCTTTCGTCTGCATCGCCTCGAACACGCCAGGCCGCTGATAGGTGCCCCAATCCTGTTTGCCCGAAATGAAGGCCGACGGCTGGTCGATCGTGCGGCCGCTCCAGGTCTGTAGCTCCGGGACGAACGCCCCCGAGGTGCCGCAGCGATACCATTGCAGCCCGCCCTGGAATCCGGTCCGCCGATATTCGGCGCTGTAATATGCGAGCTCGCTATCCGGCAGCCACGTGTTGGCGGCGATCGCCTCGCGTGACGGCATCTCCTCGGCGACGGTCGCGGCCATGTTCTTGGCGATATCCATCACGTAATAGGTCGGCAGTTTTGCCAGTTCGCCTGCCGACCAGGATTGCAGCGGATACGGCTTGTTGTCTTTCCAGTCCGCGCTTTTGTGGTGGTAATAGGCACGCAGGAAGTCGTGCACGCCCTGCGGCGCGCGATGCATGTCGTCACTGGCCGGGCGCGTCGAATAGTACCATTGGTAGTGCTTGCGCGGCCGCGGCAGCGCGGCGAGCTCGCGATGCACGGGGTCGTCGGTCGCTGGCTTTGTCGGCGCGCTCGCGGTGTTGAACGGCAGCGACGGCGGCCCCGAAAACGGCGCGCTCATCATCACCACCGCGCGGAACACGTCGGGCCGGATCAGTGCGCACCACGCCGCAACCGACGAGCCGAAATCGTGCCCGATCACCGCATCGACGTGCTTGTAGCCGAACGCAGCGACCAGCCCGAGCGCATCGCGCACCAGATTGGGCAGGCGGAATGACGCAAGATCGCCGTCATACTCCGCACTCCAGCCTGATGTGCGGCCATAGCCGCGCTGGTCCGGCGCGATCACATGATAGCCGGCGGCGGCGAGCTTCGGCATCACCTTGCGCCAGGAGAACGCCAGCTCCGGAAAGCCGTGCAGCAGCAACAGGCAGGGCCGGCCGGATGTTTCGAAGCCCGCTTCCAGCACATGCATGCGCAGGCCGTTGATCCCGTCGACATAACGCGAGCGGATGGTGGAGGGCAGCGGGATGTCGGGGAGGGCTGGCATCGGAGATCACCTGTTTGGCATCGCCGCACAACCAGCGCATTTCGCTGTATGCTGGCGGCCATTGTTTCACGATAGCAACTTTGCCCAGGGGATGCATACCGCATGCGCCACGCCAGGATTGCAGAGCTGACCGGCTCGATGTCGCGCCTCGGTCTGACGGTCGTGGCCGCAAGCTTGATGCTGGCATCGGCCGTGCGTGCCGCCGACATCAAGCAACTGACCGAAAGACTGCCGCACGCCTATATCGGCGAATTCCTGTGGGACGGTGACGCGACGGTGCAGCACCTCGTCATCACCTTCGACAAGGTGCAAGCGCTGAACGAGCAGAACGCGGAAGCGCGCGGCTGCGGGTCATACGAGGTCGGCGGTCACGTAACCAAGATCGGCGTGCAGATGTTCATCCGGCTGTCCGATCTCGAGGTCGAGCTGTTTGAGCGGTCGCCCGACGACAGTGGATCGTTCGAGACCGAGGGCAGCCACCGCGGCAAGCTGTCGGAGGATTTTAAGCAGATCGATGCGCAGTGGACCACCACGGCAAATGGCAAGCACGGCCAACTGCATCTGCGCGCCGCGGCGTCTGCCGCGTGCGAACCGGCGGCGGAGTTGTAGGTCGGCGGGGTGCGCGCAAGCGGCGTCCCGCGTGCGCTCTTCATCCTCCCCCGGATCGTTTGCACTATTTCGGAATATTGGAAATCTATCTCTGAGTTGCCCGACGTGTCAAGCTGCCTTGTCGAACGCGGGCAGCCGCCAGCTCCTTTGCATGGGGTTGTTTTCGATATTTTGGCCGCGGCGCGACGACGGCCCCTCCGGGGAGCGGCGAACCGCGGTCACGGCCTGGCAGGCACCTTCGGCCAATAGCGGTCGCGCAGATGGCGCTTCACCAGTTTGCCGGTCGGCGTGCGCGGCAGCTCTTGCTCGAAGTCGATGCTCTTGGGGCATTTGATCGGCGACAGATGCTGCCGGCAGAACGCGATCAGCTCGGCCTCGAGCTCCTTGCCGGCCCTGGTGATGTCGTGCGGCTGCACCACGGCCTTGACCTCTTCGCCCATCTCCTCGTTCGGCACGCCGAACACCGCGACGTCGGACACCGCCGGATGCGTGATCAGGACGTCCTCGGTCTCCTGCGGATAGATGTTCACGCCGCCGGAGATGATCATGTAGCTCTTGCGGTCGGTCAGATAGAGGAAGCCCTCTTCGTCGAGGTAGCCGACATCGCCGAGCGTCGACCAGCCCTTGGTGTTGTAGGCCTTCTTCGTCTTCTCCGGATCGTTGTGATAGGAGAACGCCGGCGCGTCGGCGAAAAAGACCTGACCGATCTGGCCGGTCGGCGCTTCCTCGTCGTTCTCGTCGAGGATCTTGACCTTGCCGACCACCGCGCGGCCGACCGTGCCGCGGTGGGTCAGCCATTGCTGCGAGGTCGAGACCGTGACGCCATTGCCTTCGGAGCCGGCGTAATACTCGATCAGGATCGGTCCCCACCATTCGATCATCTCGGCCTTGACGTCGACCGGGCAGGGCGCCGCGGCGTGGATCGCGCCTTTCAGCGACGAGACCTTGTAGCGTGCGCGCACTTCGTCGGGCAGCTTCAGCATGCGCACGAACATGGTCGGCACCAGCTGCGACTGCGTCACCTTGTGCTTCTCGACCTGCTTCAGAAATTCCTCGGCGTCGAAATGCTCCATGATGACGGAGGTGCCTCCGAGCACGGTGGCCATCATGTTGAAGCGCAGCGGGGCCGCGTGATAGAGCGGCGCCGGCGACAGATAGATGCTGTCGGCATTCATGCCGCACATGTCGGCGGTGAGAATGCGCAGGAACGGGTTCGGCACGTCGATCCGGTTGCCCTCGAACTGCTTCTTGATGCCCTTGGGTCGGCCGGTGGTGCCGGAGGAATACAGCATGTCGTAGCCGGCGACCTCGTCGGCAACCGGCGTGGTCGGCTGCGCGCCGGCTTCCTTGTCGTAGGAGCGGAAGCCCGGTGCGGGCTCGTCCATCATGTAGAACAGCGGCTCGCCCGCCTCGCCCTTGATCAGGCCCTTCACCTTGTCGGCGCACTGCGGGGTGGTGATGAACACCTTCGCGCCGCAGTCCTTGATGATGTAGGCGATCTCTTCTTCCGTCAGATAGCGGCTGATCGCCGTGTAATAGAGACCCGAGCGCTGCGCTGCCCAGCAGATCTCCATGAATGCGAGCCGGTTTTCCATCAGCAGCGCGATGTGGTCACCGGCCTTCAGGCCGAGCGAGCGGAACAGATTCGCGCCCTGGTTCGAAAGCTCGTCGAGCTCGCGATAGGTGATGGCCTTGCCGGACGCCGCCATCTGATAGGCGATCTTGTTCGGATGGGTGCGCGCGTGGATCGACGGATGGGTCATTGTGTTTCCTCGGAGCATCAATAGTGGTCGTCCCCGCGAACGCGGGGACCCATAACCACCAATTTTTCTTGTTGGACTGAGTTGTGGCCCCAGCCGCGCCTAACCACAAACGGCTGTGGTTATGGGTCCCGGCCTACGCCGGGACGACATCATTGTTGTGGCCGCTGATGCGGACTTTTCTTACAGCCGCTCGACAATCGTCACATTGGCCATGCCGCCGCCTTCGCACATGGTCTGCAGGCCGTAGCGCTTGTTGCGCTGCTTGAGGGCATGCAGCAGCGTCGTCATCAGCTTGGTGCCGCTGCCGCCGAGCGGATGGCCGAGCGCGATCGCGCCGCCGTTGACGTTGAGCCGGGCCGGATCGGCGCCGGTGGTCTTCAGCCAAGCGGTCGGCACCGAGGCGAAGGCCTCGTTGACCTCGAAGAGATCAATGTCGTCAATCTTCATGCCGGCCTTCTGCAGCGCGCGCTGGGTTGCCGGCAGCGGCGCTTCCAGCATGATCACGGGGTCGCCGCCCATCATGGTGAGGTGATGGATGCGCGCCATCGGCTTGACGCCGAGCGCCTTCAGGCCCTTCTCGTTGACGACCATGACGCCGGAGGCGCCGTCGCAGATCTGGCTGGCGCTCGCCGCGGTGAGCTTGCCGTTCTCGGCGATCAGCTTGACGCCCTTGATGCCGTCGAGGCTGGCGTCGAAGCGGATGCCTTCGTCGATGTGATGGGTGTCGGTCGAGCCGTCGGCGCGGGTGATCTTGACCGGCACGATCTCGTCCTTGAAGTGGCCGGCTTGCGTGGCCGCGATCGCGCGCTGATGGCTGTTATAGGAGTATTCGTCGAGCTCGTCCTTCGACAGGCCGTACTTCTCGGCCATCATCTCCGCGCCGGTGAACTGGCTGAACACGATGTTGGGATACTTCGCCTCGATGCCCGGGCTCTTGTAGTGGCCGAAGCCGTTCTTGGCGGGCAGCGAGGAGGCGAGGCCCATCGGCACGCGGGTCATCGATTCCACGCCGGCGGCGATCACGCAGTCCATCGTGCCAGACATCACCGCCTGCGCCGCGAAGTGCAGCGCCTGCTGCGAGGAACCGCACTGGCGGTCGATCGAGGTCGCCGGCACGCTCTCCGGCAGCTTCGAGGCCATGACAGCGTTGCGCGCGATGTTGGTGGACTGCTCGCCGGTCTGCATCACGCAGCCCATGATCACGTCCTCGACCTGCGCCGGGTCGGCGCCGGTGCGCTCGACCAGCGCATCGAGCACGGTCGCGGCCAGATCGGCCGGATGCCAGCCGGCGAGGCGTCCTCCCTTGCGGCCGCCCGCGGTGCGAGCGGCGGCGACGATATATGCCTCGGCCATGTCTGATCTCCCTGATGTTTCCGGATTGGGCGGTCTGAAAGTTGGGCCGGATTTAAGGGGTGGCTCAGCATTTAGTCAATCAATCAATTAACTCTTGAGTGCGGCCCCGCCATGGGCTTATGTGCGGCCTCGATTTACCGTCGAACCCTGACCTAGAGCGGGACCAGAGCGCAGTTGAATACCAGCGTACCGACGAAACTTCCGGCCGGCAAAAATGCCACCGCCGACAAGCTTTTGGTTGCGGCCAGTGAGCTGATGATCGAGCGCGCCTCGATCGAGGTGTCGCTGTCCGACATCGCGCAGAAGTCGGGCGTCAACGCCGCGCTGGTGAAATATCATTTCGGCAACAAGGACGGGTTGTTGCTGGCGCTGCTGGCGCGCGACGCCGCCACCGAGATATCGCAACTCGAATATCTCATCAGCCAGCCGATCACGCCGTCCGCAAAATTGCGGCTGCATATCGGCGGCATCATCCGCGCCTATCACCAGTTCCCCTATATGAACCGGCTGATCCATTATCTCCTGCACGAGAGCTCGCCTGCCGCTGCGAACGAGGTGTCGAAATTCTTCGTCGCGCCGCTTTTGGATTTTCACCGCCGGCTGCTCGCAGAAGGCATCAAGGCCGGTGAATTCCGCAAGATCGATCCGGTGCTGTTCTACACCAGCCTGATCGGCGCCTGCGATCATCTGTTCTTCGGCCGCCACGCGATGTCGCGCGCGGTCGGCGTCGGTCCGGTCACCGACGAGGTCTGCCGCGATTACATCAAGCACATGGAAGCCTTGATCTTCGGCGGCGTGCTCAATCCCGATAAGGAAACGGCAGCAGTCGCCGCCGGATAACAAAGTTCGAGTCTAGAGAAGAAACGCCCAAGGAAAGGTTGTATCCATGCAGTTGAAAGACGTTGCTGTTCTCATCACCGGCGGTGGCTCCGGCCTTGGTGCCGCAACCGCGCGCGCCATGGCCGCCAAGGGCGCCAAGATCGGCGTGATCGACCAGAACAAGGAAAACGCTGAGAAAGTCGCCGCCGAGGTGAAGGGCGTCGCGCTGCATGCCGACGTCACCGACGAGGACGCGATCAAGGCTGCGATCGCCAAGGCCGAGGCCGCGCACGGCATCGCGCGCGTCTTGATGAACTGCGCCGGCATCGGCGGTTCGCAGCGCATCGTCGGCAAGGACGGCGTCTATCCGCTGGCAAAGTTCGTCCGCATCATCAACGTCAATTTGATCGGCACCTTCAACGTGCTGCGCCTGTTCGCCGAGCGGCTGGCGACCGAAGCCCCGATCGGCGAGGAGCGCGGCGTCGCGATCAACACCGCATCGGTCGCGGCCTATGAAGGCCAGATCGGCCAGATCGCCTATTCCGCCTCGAAAGGCGGCGTCGTCGGCCTCACGCTGCCGGCTGCGCGCGACCTCGCCAGCCTGAAGATCCGCGTCAACACCATCGCGCCGGGCCTGTTCCTGACGCCGCTGTTGATGGGTCTGAACGAGGAAGCGCGTAAGAGCCTCGGCGCCCAGGTGCCGCATCCGGCCCGCCTCGGCGATGCCTCGGAATACGGCAACCTCGCGGTCCACATCGTCGAGAACCCGATGCTCAACGGCGAAACCATCCGCCTCGACGGCGCCATCCGCATGGCGCCGCGCTAACGGCGAATTCCGCTGTCGTCCCGGCCTTGCGCGCAATTGCGCGCTGGAGCCGGGACCCATACTCCGCGGCGTCTGTAACAGGCAAGCTGGCAGACACCGCGCAAAACAACAAAAGCCTGTGGTTATGGGTCCCGGCTCGCGCTTCGCTTGGCCGGGACGACGGTCGGGAGGACCATGCGCGTGTCTCAGCCGCTGCTGATCGAACATCACGACGGGGTCGATTGGGTCACGCTCAATCGTCCCGAGAGCCTCAACGCACTCGACCCTTCGCTGATCGACGCGCTCAACGTCTATTTCCAGGGCCTGCAGCGCAATCGCGACACCCGCGTCGTGGTGCTGAAGGGCGCCGGTGCGAATTTCTGCGCCGGGCTCGATCTCAAGCACGCGATGGCGCGCCGTGGTGGACAGACCGAGCCGCCCGGCGTCACGGAGTCGCTGGACTCGCAGCGGCGCATCGCCGACATCGTGATGCTGATGCGGCGCGCTCCGCAGCCGATCATCGCGCTGGTGCAGGGTGCGGCCGCCGGCGGCGGCTTCGCGCTGGCGCTTGCCGCCGACATCCGCATCGCGGCGAAGAACGCGCGGATGAATTGCGCCTTCATCAAGCTCGGTCTCGGCGGCTGCGATATCGGCACCAGCTATTTCCTGCCGCGCCTCGTCGGTGTGTCGGTTGCGTCCGAATTGATCCTCACCGGGCGCTTCATCCATGCCGACCGCGCGCTTGCGGTCGGCCTGGTGTCCGAGGTGGTCGAGGTCGCCGATCTTGATGCTGCGGCCAATCCTTATGTCGAGGCGATGATGACGGCCTCGCCGGTCGGTCTCCGCCTCTCGAAGGAATGCATCAACATGAGCGTCGATGCCGGCTCGATCGAGGCCGTGATTGCGATGGAGGATCGCAATCAGGTGCTGTGCAGCCGCTCGGAAGATTTCCAGGAAGGCATCAGGGCCTTTCTCGAGAAACGAAAGCCTGTCTATATCAGGCGCTGAGAACAGATCCTCAAAAGGACAAGAATTCCGGGAGACGCAAAATGGATGGAGACGCGGCGATGCTGACGAAACCTGCCTTTCGCAAGGTGGATTGGCTCGCACGTGACATCGCGGTCGAGCGGCGCGGTGACGGCACCGTCGTCCTGAAGTCGCGGATTCCGCTCCAGGCCTACGAGACGCATATTCCGGCCTATCTCGCCAAATGGGCGGCGCAGGCGCCGGAGCGGATCTGGCTCGCGCAACGCGGTGGTCCCGACCGGCAATGGCGCAAGGTGTCCTATGGTGAAGCCAAGCGCACCGTCGATGCGCTGACGCAAGGCCTGCTCGATCTCGGCGTCGGCGACGGCCGGCCCGTCGCGATCCTCTCGGGCAATTCTATCGAGCACGCGCTGATGACGCAGGCCGCGATGCAGGCGCGGCTGCCGGCCGCGCCGGTGTCGCCGGCCTATTCGCTGATGAGCCAGGATCATCTCAAGCTCAAATACCTGTTCAACCTGATCAAGCCGGCCGTCGTGATGGTGCAGGACGGCCCGACTTTCGAGAAGGCGCTCAAAGCGATCGATCTCACCGGCATCACGGTCGTCCACGTCCTGCGTCCCTGCGAGGGCATCACGAGCGCGGCCTTTGCCGACCTCGCGGCAACGCCGGTGACGGCTGCGGTCGGCGAGTCCATCGCGAAGATCACGCCCAGGACCGTCGGCAAGCTGCTGTTCACCTCGGGCTCGACCGGCATGCCCAAGGCCGTCATCAACACCCAGGAGATGATGTGTGCCAACGCGGCGATGATGATGCAGGTGCGCCCGCGTGAAACGGAGGGACCGATCGCGACGGTGCTCGACTGGATGCCGTGGAATCACACCATGGGCGGCAACGCCGCGTTCAATCCGGTGCTGGTCGATGGCGGCACGCTCTATATCGACGACGGCCGGCCGATGCCGGGCCAGCTCGAGGAGACCATCAGGAACCTGCGCGAGGTGTCGCCGACCTATTACGCCAACGTGCCGGCCGGCTATGCGGCGCTCGCCGCCGCGATGGAGAAGGACGAGGCGCTGTGCGCGAGCTTCTTCAAGAACCTCTCGATCATGGCCTATGGCGGCGCCCGGCTGCCCGACGATCTCTATGACCGCATGCAGGCGCTGGCGGTGAAGACCACGGGCGAGCGCATCGTGTTCTACACCGGTTGGGGCTCGACCGAGACCGCGCCGACCTCGACCGGCACCTATTGGGACACCGAGCGCGTCGGCCTGATCGGCCTGCCGTTCCCTGGCGTCGAGCTGAAGATGGTGCCGTGCGGCTCGAAATATGAATTGCGGCTGCGCGGCGTCAACGTCACGCTAGGCTATTTCGGCCAGCCGGACCTCACGGCCAAGATGTTCGACGAGGAGGGCTTCTACTGCATCGGCGATGCCGGCGTGTTCGTGAACCCCGAAGACCCGCTGCAGGGCATCATCTTTGCCGGCCGGGTGGTCGAGGATTTCAAGCTGACCACCGGCACGTTCGTGCATGTCGGCTCGTTGCGCACCGATGCGATATCAGCCGCGACGCCGGTCGTGCATGACGCGCTGGTTGCGGGGCAGGACCGTGAGTTCATCGGCCTGCTGTGCTGGCCGAACCTGCACGCCTGCCGCCAGCTCGTCGGCAATGCCGATGCCAGCTACGAGGACGTGATCCGGCATCCCGAAGTGCTTGCCTGCCTGAAGAAGGGTTTGCAGGCGCACAATGCGTCCACCACCGGCAGCAGCATGCGTATCGCGCGTGCGATGCTGATGGTCGAGCCGCCGTCGATCGACGGCAACGAGCTCACCGACAAGGGCTACATCAACCAGCGCGCCGGCCTCGAACGCCGCGCCGCACTGGTCGAGAAGCTGTATGCCGGCAAGCCCGGCGACGACGTGATCATCTTGAACTGATCCTACGAAAGCAAACGCGTCATTTCGGGGCGCGCGAAGCGTGAACCCGGAATCCAGAGGTTCCTTACGTCGAGATTCCGGGTTCGATGCTGCGCATCGCCCCGGAATGACAGCAAGAAAAGGTAAGCGCCATGAATTTCGATTTCTCCGACGAACAGAAGCAGATGCGCGACGAGGCGCGGAAATTCCTCAGCGAACAGTGCCCGCCGAAAGCCGTGCGCAAGGTGCTCGACGGCAAGGCGCCTTACGACAAGGCGCTGTGGAAGGGCCTCGCCGAGATGGGCTTCCTTGGCGTTGCGATCCCGGAACAGTTCGGCGGTGCGGGCGCCGGCCATCTCGAGCTCTGCGTGATCGCGGAGGAAATGGGCCGCGCGCTGGCGCCGGTGCCGTTTTCCTCCACCGTCTATCTCGCCGCCGAAGCGATCCTGATCGCAGGCAGCGACGCGCAGAAGCAGAAGTGGCTGCCGAAGATCGCCGCGGGCGAAGCCATCGGCACGCTGGCGCTGTTCGAAGGCAAGGGTAACCCGTCGCCGAAAGCGATCAAGCTCACGGCCAATGGCGGCGTGCTCAACGGCGTCAAGAAGCCGGTGCCGGATGGCGCGATCGCCGATTTCGCCGTTGTCGCCGCGCGCACCGGCTCGAGCGGACGCGAGTCCGATATTTCCGTGTTCATCGTCGATCTCAAGGCCGGCGGCGTCGAGGTCAAGTCGCTCACCAACATCGACCTGACCCGCGGCCAGGCCGAATTCACCTTCAAGGATGCGAAGGCCGAGCCGCTCGGCGCTACCGGCGAGGGCTGGAGCGTCATCTCCCAGGTGCTGGATCGCGCGGCCGTGTTGACGGCATTCGAGCAGGTCGGCGGCGCCGACCGCGCGCTGGAGATGGGCCGCGACTATGCGCTTGATCGTATTGCCTTTGGCCGTCCGATCGGCTCGTTCCAGGCGGTCAAGCACATGCTGGCCGACATGTATGTGTCGGCGACGCTGGCGCGCTCAAATTGCTACTACGGCGCCTGGGCGCTCTCGACCAATGCCGGCGAATTGCCGGAAGCCGCCGCCGCCGCGCGCATCAGCGCGACGCAGGCGTTCCAGCACTGCGCCAAAAACAACATCCAGGTTCATGGCGGCATGGGCTTCACCTGGGAGTTCGACTGCCACATGTACTACCGCCGCGCCAATGCGGTGGCGCTCGGTCTCGGCAGCCTGTCCTATTGGGAAGACGCGCTGATCGACCGCATGCGCAAGAAGAACGCGGCGTAACGATACGATTCGTCATTCCGGGGCGCGCGTAGCGCGAACCCGGAATCCAGAGGTTGGGAATCGAGATTCCGGGTTCGATGCTGCGCATCGCCCCGGAATGACGGAAAGAAAGCCACCATGAATTTCGATGACACCCCGCAGGAGGCCGCATTCCGCGCCGAGGCGAAAGCCTGGATCGCGGCCAATGCACCGAAGCAACATGAGGACGAGCTGCGCAAGGCCTCGCTCGGCCGTGTTGCGCTCAAGGGCGCCAACATTCTCGAGGTTGCGAAGGCCTGGCAGAAGAAGAAGGCCGATGCCGGCTGGGCCTGCCTGCACTGGCCGAAGGAGTATGGCGGCCGCGGCTCGTCGCCGATCGAGCGCGTGATCTGGCAGCAGGAGGAGGGCCCGTTCGGCCGCCTTAGCTCGATGTTCATCATCGGCCACGGCATGTGCGGCCCGACCATGATGGCGTTCGCCGGCGAGGAGCAGAAGCGCAAATATCTGCCGCCGCTTGCCTCCGGCGAGAAGATCTGGTGCCAGCTGTTCTCCGAGCCGGCCGGCGGCTCCGACGTCGCCGGCCTGCGCACCCGCGCCGAGAAGCATGGCGACGAGTGGGTGATCAACGGTCAGAAGATCTGGACCTCGGGCGCGCATTATTCCGACTACGGCATCTTGCTCACCCGCACCGACCCGACCGTGCCCAAGCACAAGGGCCTCACCATGTTCTTCCTGGACATGAAGAGCCCGGGCGTCGAGGTCAGGCCGATCAAGCAGGCGAGCGGCGCCTCCGACTTCAACGAGGTCTATTTCACCGACGTGCGCATTCCGGACTCGCAGCGGCTCGGCAATGTCAATGACGGCTGGAACGTGTCGCTGACCACGCTGATGAACGAGCGGATGTCGATCGGCGCCGGTGTCGCCACCGGCTTTCCCGAGCTGTTCGACTTCTGCAACAGCCTGATGCTGGAGGACGGCCCCGCGATCGAGAACCGCGCGGTGCGCTCCAAGCTCGCCAACTGGGCCGTGAAGGCGAGCGGGCTGAAATACACCAGCATGCGCGCGATCTCGGCGCTGTCGAAGGGCGAGCGTCCGGGACCGGAGAATTCGATCGGCAAGCTGGTCGCCGGCTCGATGATCCAGGACGTCGCGACCTATGCGCTCGATCTGCAGGGCGCGGCCGGCGCGCTGAACGGGATTGAGGATGCCGAGGTCGCCGGCAAATTCCAGGCGATGCTGCTGCGCGCGCCGGGCACCCGCGTCGAGGGTGGCACCGACGAGATCATGCGCAACATCATCGCCGAACGCGTGCTGGGCCTGCCCGGCGACATCAGGGTCGACAAGGACGTCCCCTTCAACAAGATCCCGACCAAGGGAAGAGCTTAACCGTCGTTCCGGGGCGGCGCGAAGCGGCGAACCCGGAACTCGAGCGACATAACTTCTAGATTCCCCGATGCGCAACCGCGCATCTGAGGTTCGCGCTGCGCGCGCCCCGGAATGACAAAGAAAAGGAGCCGCCATGAATTTCGATGACACGCCGCAGGAAGCCGAGTTCCGCGCCATCGCCCGCAACTGGATCGCGGCCAATGCGCCGAAGGAGTTCGAAGAGGAGCTCTCGAAGTCGTCGCTCGGCCGTATCAGGCTCGCCAGGCACGACATGGTCGAGGTCGGCAAGGCTTGGCAGAAGAAGAAGGCCGAGGGCGGCTGGGCCTGCTTGCACTGGCCGAAGGAATATGGCGGCCGCGGCGCCACCCCGATCGAGCGCGTGATCTGGCAGCAGGAAGAGGGCGTCTACGGCAAATTGACCCAGCCGTTCCAGATCGGCGAGGGCATGTGCGGCCCGACCGTGATGGCCTGGGGCAGCGAGGATGCCAAGCGCCGCTATCTGCCGAAGCTCGCCTCCGGCGAGGAGATCTGGTGCCAGCTGTTCTCCGAGCCGTCGGCCGGCTCCGACGTCGCGGGGCTGCGCACCCGCGCCGAGAAGAAAGGCGACAATTGGGTCGTCAACGGCCAGAAGATCTGGACGTCAGGCGCGCATTACTCCGACTACGGCCTCCTGATCGCGCGCACCGATCCGAATGTCCCGAAGCACAAGGGCCTCACGATGTTCTTCCTCGACATGAAGAGCCCCGGCGTCGAGGTGCGGCCGATCAAGCAGGCCAACGGCATGCAGGAGTTCAACGAGGTCTATTTCACCGACGTCGTAATCCCGGACAGCCAGCGGTTAGGGGCGGTCGGCGAGGGCTGGAGCGTGTCGCTGACCACGCTGATGAACGAGCGCATGTCGATCGGCGCGCGGCTCGCCACCGGCGTGCCCGAGATGTTCGAGTTCTGCTCCAATTTGATGCTGGAGGACGGTCTTGCGATCGACGATCCGGCGGTGCGCTCCAGACTTGCGAGCTGGGCGGTGAAGGCGAGCGGGCTGAAATACACCAGCTACCGCGCCATCTCGGCGCTGTCGAAGGGCGAGCGACCGGGCCCGGAAAACTCCATCGGCAAGCTCGTCTCCGGCCTGATGCTGCAGGATATCGCGACCTATGCGATGGACCTTGAAGGCGCGGCGGGCAGCCTCACCGGCACCGATGAGGAGCAGGCCAACGGCCAGTTCCAGCAGATGCTGCTGTCGTCGCCCTCGATGCGCATCGCCGGCGGCACCGACGAGATCCTGCGCAACATCATCGCCGAGCGCGTGCTGGGCCTGCCCGGCGACATTCGCGTCGACAAGGATGTGCCCTACAACAAGATCCCGACCAAGGGGCGGGGTGGTTAGTCGTCATTCCGGGGCGATGCGAAGCATCGAACCCGGAATCTCGAGATTCCGGGTTCACGCTTCGCATGCCCCGGAATGACGAAAAAAGAGGATATATATCATGGACGCGAAGACACCGAACCCGCGCTACGCGACCGAGGACCGTATCGGCGCGCTCGAGGAATTGCTCAACGAGCGCTACTCGGTGCGCGCGTTCCAGCCGCGCGAGGTGCCGCGCGAGGTCATCGAGCACATTGTGTCGACCGCGCAGCGCACCGCATCCTGGTGCAACAGCCAGCCTTGGCAGGTGCTGATCGTCTCCGGCGAGGCCAAGGAGCGGTTTCGCAAGGCGATCTATGCCGAGGCGTCGCGCGGCCTCGGCGAGGATTACGACTTCACGCCGCCGCGCGAATATGTCGGGGTCTATTTGGAGCGCCGCCGCGAAAGCGGTTTCCAGCTCTACAACACGCTCGGCATCGCGCGCGGCGACAAGCCGGCCTATGCAAAACAGGCGCTGGAGAACTACAATTTCTTCGGCGCGCCGCACATTGCCGTGATCCACACCAATGAGCCGCTCGGCATCTATGGTGCGATCGACTGCGGCGGCTATGTCTCGAACTTCATGCTAGCGGCGCAGGCGCTCGGGCTCGGCACCATCCCGCAGGCGGCGATCGCGCGCCATTCCGGGCTGATCCGTCGTCATTTCAACCTGGCCGACGATCGCCGGGTTGTCTGCGGTATCTCGTTCGGCTATGCGGATCACGCGCAAAAGGTGAACAGCTACCGCACGTCGCGCGCGACCGTGGAAGACACTGTCACATTCGTCGATGTATAATTTCCTCAAGGCGGGAAGGTCGGTTCACTCCCCGCCGAGGACAAGAAAAGCTACAAAGAAACGACAAGAACAAAAATGGCGAATAACGCCTCCCTGACGCCGGCTGAGATCAGCTGGCAGCTGCACCGTCTGCCTGCACTCGAGCGCGACGCGTTCATCGCCGCGCATTACCTGGGACAGGGCGTTGCCTGGAAGACCCGCTTCTTCGACGCGATCGACTGGGGCGCGGGCTCGGTGCTGCAATTCAGCTTCCTGCAACGCGGCTGGCATCGCCATTCGCGGCTCGACAATCCGATCTATGCCTATATCGACATCGAGCAACATCCGGAAACCCGCGGCCTGCGTCGCGGCCGGCGGATCGATCTTGAGGGCACGATCAAGGGCGTCGACTTCGTGACCGGGATTACGCTGACGCTGGAGCGGTTCGAGATCCTGCCGGTCAATTTTTTCGACCGCTTCGTGATCAGCTCCGACAGCCGCTACTAGCAAGCAGCGAACCGCAGACTCTGCTCCACCTCGCCCCGCGCGCGGGGAGAGGTCGGAACGCATCGTTAGATGCGTTCCGGGTGAGGGGGCTCAGCAAGCGCAGCTATCACCGTATGCGCGGAGACAGCCTCTCACCCCAACCCTCTCCCCGTAAGAACGGGGCGAGGGAGCGCACTGCTCCTGCGGCTCCATTCAACCCAATCTCATTACGCTTCAGCGTCCCGCCACCGCGCGGCGGGCTGGCGCGTCGGCATAGCGCGCGGCCATCGCGCCCGTCAGCTCGGCCATCTTCTCGCGCAACTCTAACGGCGCGACCACTTCGGCCTCGGCGCCGAGCCGCAGCAGCTCGGTCGCCGCATGCCACACCGTCTTGCCGACCGGCATGGTGGCGAGCCGCCAGCCGTCGGCGTCGGTGCCATCAGTGAGCCGCATCCGCGCCTTCACGTAAGGGTGGGCCAGCGCATCGAACAGTTTCAGCCCGAGCGGCGACAGCCGCACCGTTGCCTCGTTCGGATGCAGCTCGGCCTCCAGCCGCTCGATCGAGGCGCGCCAATAGGCGGCGAGGTCGAACTCCGCCGGCCACGCGAACGGCGTCTCCAGCGCGGTGCAATCCAGTACGCGCGCGACGCGGTAGGTGCGCACATTGCCGTCGACGAGGCCGGCGAGATACCAGCTGCCGCCCTTCAGCACGAGGCCGAGCGGCGCCACGCGCCGCCGCTTCTCGGCTTTCCAGCTCTGGTAGCGGATCTCGAGCATGGTCTCGCGCAGCACGGCGCCGGCGATAGCGCGCAGATGCTCCGGCTCCTCGGTCTCGCCGAACCAGCCGGGCGCGTCGAGATGGAAGCGCTGCTGCATCCCTCTCGCGTTGGGCCGCAGGTTCTCCGGCAGCGCCGCCATCAGCTTGGTTTGCGCCGCCACCATCGCGGCATCGAGGCCAAGCGCGGCGGCGGGCCCCGGGAGACCGGCCATGAACAGCGCCTCGGCCTCGCCCTGCGACAGGCCGTTGAGCCGGACGCGATAGCCGTCGAGCAGCCGATAGCCGCCCTCGGCACCGCGGTCGGCATAGACGGGAACGCCGGCGGCGGCGAGCGCGTCGATGTCGCGGTAGATCGTGCGCACCGAAACCTCGCAGGCCTCCGCAAGCTCAGGCGCGGTGACCTGCCCCCGCGCCTGCAGGGTGGTGAGGATGGAAAACAGCCGGCTCGCGCGCATGGCTGGATCATACCTGACACAAGATGTCAGGTATAGGCGGACATAAGGAGGCCATGCCCCCGACGGCGCAAGGAGACCCGCCATGACCACCACCACCGACCGCGTCACGCTGTATTATTCGCCGCAAAGCCGCGCCACCGGCACCCGCGTGCTGCTGGAGGAACTCGGCGCGCCGTATAACCTGCACGTTCTGAACATGAAGGCCGGCGAGCAGCGCAAGGACGCCTATCTCGCCATCAATCCGCTCGGCAAGGTGCCGGCGATCCGCCATGGTGACGCGCTGGTCACCGAGCAGGTCGCGATCTTCATCTATCTCGCCGATCTGTTTCCGCAGGCCGGCCTGACGCCGGCGCTGAACGATCCGCGCCGCGGCCCGTATCTGCGCTGGATCGCCTATTACGGCGCATCGTTCGAGCCGGCCGTGATCGACCATTTCATGAAGCGCGAGCCCGCGCCGATCACGCAGTCGCCCTATGCCGATTACGACACCATGCTGGGCGCGCTGGAATCGCAGCTGGCAAAGGGGCCCTATCTGCTCGGCGAAGAGATCACGGCGGCCGACATCCTCTGGGGCATCGCGCTCTCTTGGACCATGATGTTCGGCATCGTGCCGAAAAGGGACGTGTTCGTCCGCCATGCCGAGCGCATCGCCGCGCGCCCGGCCTTCCAGCGGATATCGAAGGCCGACGACGAGATGGCGGCGCAGCATGCCGCGGCCGCCGGGGTGTGATACGGATCGGGCCGATGGCGAAAGTCCTGCACAGCACCAACTGCTTCAACACCCTGATCCGCGTCGCGGAGGACTGCCCGGCGCAGCGCGGCGAGGAGCCGCAGTTGCGCGGCGGCCAGCCGACGGTTGCCGTGCTGCAATACCGGATGATCGCGGGCGCGCCCTACAAGTACACCTCCGACGATGTGGTGTTCGCGACGTCGGCGGCCGGCCGCGTGCTCGATGCGAAAGCAGCGAAGAAGGCGCGCAGCCTCGCCCGCGAGACGTTCTTCTCGCGCGGCCAGGCCTGCATGCGCGCCTCGCCGCTCGGCAAGCGTTTCGGCTGGGGTGTCCATGCCGACGCCGAGGGCCGCATCGCGCTCTACGCCGTCGACAGCAAGCGCTACCAGGCACTCGCCGCGGATCCTGACATCGCGCAGGTCCGCGCGATGCGGTCGAAGCGGGCGTGAAGAGGCACTGCTCTCATCCTCCCCTGGAGGGGGAGCATCGGTTCGCATGCAATGCGAACCGAGGTGGGGTGATCTCTCCACTCGGGCACCGTTCGTGCTGAGAGATCACCCCACCCCGTCTCACATTCCGCTGCGCTCCATGTGACCCGACCCTCCCCCTCCAGGGGAGGGTGAAGGGAGTGTGCCGTGCGACCAATCGCTAAAACCGCGGCGCCCGCTTCTCGGCGAAGGCCTTGATGCCTTCCTTGATCTCGTCGCCGCGCATGCTGTCGCGGTGGCGGGCGTCGGCGGCGGCTTCATCCAGTGCGCCGCGGGCGAATTCGTTGATTGCGCGCTTCATGCCGGCCATCGCCTTGGGCGCGTTGCCCGCCAAAATCGTCGCGAGCTTGTCGACTTCCTCGTCGAGCAGGTCGAGCGATACCATCGCGGTGAGATAGCCGATCCGCAGCATCTCCGGCGCCGATATCTTCTGCGCGGTCAGGAACAGCATCCTGGCGTTGTCGACGCCGAGCCGCGTGACGTAGCGCTGGATGCCGCTCTTGTAATAGTGCAGCCCGAGCCGCGCCGCCGGCATGAACATCTCGGCGGTATCGACGCCGATGCGGAAGTCGCAGGCGAGCGCGAGGTCGGTCGAGCCGCCATAGACCCCGCCATTGAGCCGGCAGATCGTCGGCACGCTGAGATCCTCGAGGCGGTTGACCACGACCTCGAACGCCGAACCCGCGCTCTGTTGTTCGCTGGCGCTCACCGCGCGCTCGGCGACGGAGTTGAGGTCGTAGCCGGCGGAGAATGCGCGGCCGGTTCCGGTCAGCACCAGCACGCGGATCGCGGGATCGGCCTCGATCCGGTCGAACAATGTCAGCAGCTCGCCGAGGTCCTCGGCCTGCAGGCGGTTGAGATGCTTCGGCCGGTTGAGGCGGATCGTTGCGCGTGCGCCCGCGATTTCGAGCACGGGTCCGCTGGCGGTGTCGGCCGCGTCAGCCATCTTGGTCTCCATCATTATTGATTCTCACGTTCGCGCCGCTTGGCCTCGGCGTCGATGGTCTCGGCGAGATCGGGATGCCTTGCCATCAACAGGCGGAAATCGACCAGGTCAAGCACCAACAGCCTGGTCACCTTGCTGGTCGAGACGCTGGCGCCGCGCTTGGTGTTGCCTAGCAACGCCATCTCGCCGAAGAACTCGCCTTCGCCAAGCTTCACCTTGCGCCCGGGCAGGTCGACCTCGACCTCGCCGGCGGCGACGAAATACATGCAGTCGCCATTGGTGTCCTTGCGGATGATCATGGTGCGCGGCGGCAGGTCCATGGTCCGCAGCATTTGGGTGACGTCGGCGATCGCGGCCGGGCCGAGATGCGCGAAGAACGGCACCTTGCTGACGGTCTCCCAGGTTCTCAAGAAATTGTCGCGGCGGGTTTCGGCGGCAAAACCGGTCGCCAGGATACCGGTCCACAGCCCGAACACGCCGAGGCCCGAGATCATCACCATGGCGGCGACCACGCGGCCGAGCGGGGTGATCGGCACCACGTCGCCGTAGCCGGTCGTGGTCAGCGTCACCACCGCCCACCACAGCGCCGCCGGCACGCTGCCGAAGGTCTGCGGCTGGACGTCCCGCTCCAGGAAATATTCCGCAACGGAGGCCAGGAACACCACCATCAGGAAGATCACGAGCACGCTGAGCAGCGGCCCGGACTCCACCACCAGCACGCGCCGGAGCTGGCGCAGGCCGGGAATGCCTGGCACCACCTTGAGCACCCAGAGCACGCCGAGCAGCCAGGCGGTTTTCGGCTCGACTCCGGACAGCAAGGCCACCGGCACGGCCAGCGCGCCGATCGCGTCGACCACGCCGGCGCTGGACAGCGCGTAGAACCAGAATTTGCCCTGCCGGCCCATGTGGCGCAGCCGCACCAGCCATTCGAATACGAAATAGGCAAGGCAGGCCCACAGCAGCGCATCCACCCAGCGCGGCGCCGCGTCATGGGCCGGCGCGACCGTCAGCAGCGTCATCATGGCGACACCGGCCGCGACGGCGACATAGGCCGCCGTGGTCATGTTGCGGCCGGCGGTGGCGGAAACGAAGCGCGTCAGGGCCGGAAGGACGAGCCGCTTGGACATCGGAACGGAGCTTGCCTGTCGATGAATTGCTGGAATTGAGGCCCTGCGAACGGCAGAGCCGATGTCACAACGTGCCTCTCCCGGTTGAGGCCGTCAACGCGCAGGCCATGGCGGGATGCTCGCGGCGGAAGACCGATCAGTTGGACGAAAGGCCTAACCATGTTGGCCCGATTTTGCGCCCGCGAATGTGAGAAATCGGACAAAACGTCGCTTTTTCCCCGTATATCAGGGATGCTGGTCGCCGATGCGACCTTGGCCGGAATGAAGCGACTAATAAGGCGATCTTATTCACTTCTTGAGAAATTGGTTGGTTTCCGATGGATACCTCACATCTCGCGGAGCACGCAGGCGCCGCCGGCAGTTTCTTCGCATCGATCTTCGTGGTTGCCACGCTGTCGATGCGGACCATGATCCCGTTGCGCGTCTTCGCCATCCTGACCAACATCATCCTGATCGCGACCGCCGTCCCGACCCACAATTACGCGACGCTGATCCTGCATGCCGTGCTGCTGCCGGTGAACACCTATCGGCTGCACCAGATGCTGCAACTGGTCCGCAACGTGAAGAAATCGGTCAACAGCGATCTGTCGATGGAATGGCTGAAGCCGTTCACGACGGAACGCAAATGCACCGCGGGCGAAGTCCTGTTCTACAAGGACGAGAAGGCCGACAGCATGTTCTACATTGTCAGTGGCCGCTTCCGCCTGGTCGAATCCGGCATCGAGCTGCCGGTCGGCGCCCTCGTCGGCGAGTTCGGCATGCTGTCGCCGTCGAACACGCGAACCCAGACGCTGGAGTGCGTCGAGACCGGCATGGTGCTGTCGGTGACCTATGACCAGGTCGAGCAACTCTACGTCCAGAACCCGGCGTTCGGCTTCTACTTCCTGCGCCTCGCCAGCGCCCGCCTGTTCCAGAATATCTCGACGCTCGAGCAGCAGCTCGCGCAGCACGCCACCCCACAGGTCGCGGAGCCCAAACCTGCATGAGCCCCGTGACGAGTTCTGGAGGCGCCGCAGTGGCGGATGACGACGGTCTCCTGGCTTCGCTCCGTTACCTCTTTGCCGATATCATCGGCGATGAGGACGAGGGGCCGCCGGTGCTGCCCGACGCCTGCCCGGACCATCTCGGGCCGGCCGTCACCAAGGCCATCGATCTGTTGATCGCCTATCAGAGCACGAGCTATGCCCAGCTCTATATCGACCGGCTCAAGCGCTTCGTCGGCCGCCGCGGCGTTGACGACGCCCTGCTTGCCGAGATCGCCCGCCTGATGGCGGAGCGCATGGCCTATGAGGACGCGATCCGCATCGCGCAGCTCAAGCTTGGCGAAGTCAGTGCGGTGGGCGGCCTTGCGGCGCGCTCGGCCGACGACGTCAAGAAGTTTCGCCTTGACGAGTTGATCGACGCCCTGCCGGCGGTGGTCGCCGATCCGGTGCTCGGCGTGCTGGATCAGTTCGGCTGGCGGCGTCGCCGGGTCTCGATCCGCTTCAGCGCGAACAACCGCTTCAGCGTTCGCCGGCTCAGGATCGAAGCGGGCCTGAAGCGCTGGCGGCTGTTCTCGGGACGCTATGCCAGGGAGCGCGTCTGGGTCGAGCGCTGGCTGCACATGATCGACCGCAGCCTGACCAAGCAGCCGAGCGCCGCCCCGGCGGTCGTGCAGACCGCGACCATGATCCAGGGTTACGGCGATCCCTACCGCCAGGGCATCGCGGACTGGCACGTGATCATCGACGGGCTCGCCAAGCCGACCTTCGACGGCGTGCTCGTGCTCCCCGACCTTGCCGGCGCCATTGCGGAAGCGCGCGCTGCCACCATGCCCGATCCGCGGCAGGCAGCGCTGAAGCGCAAGATCGCGGAGATCCGCGCTCGGGCGCCGGCGGTGTCGTAAGAACCTTCGCCGTCATTGCGAGGAGCGAAGCGACGAAGCAATCCGGTTCCCCGCTTGCGGCGCTGTGGATTGCTTCGCTTCGCTCGCAATGCAGCGGGGAATCTGCCGAAGCTATCTACTGCTTGATGTGCGGCGGCTCGTCGTAGCCGCGACGGCTGGAATAAAACAACAGGCCCATCAGGCCGATGCAGACCGCGGCCAGAAGCGCAATGCCGATCGTAAACACCACGATGCCATAGGTCGGCACCGGAGCATCCACGGTCAGGCCTTCATAGGCGTAGGCGCCGACGGCGGCCAAAAAGGCCAGCAGGCCGATACTGATTGCAATGCGCATGCGTAGCTGCCTCTGCTGAGGGCCGAGGGCAACAGGCACTTGCGCCGGTTTTCACGCCGCGGCGGTAGCCTTGGCCAGCGCCTGCCGTCCGGCTTCGGTCAGCTCGGAAAGCGTCGTCCTGCCGCACTTGGCGCATTTGATGATGTATCGGGCAACGCGGCGGCGGGTGTCATGTTCCTCGCCGTGAGGTGCGTCTGCGCAAACGCGATCGAGCGCAACGTTCATGGCGAAGAGCGTGCGTGAGTCAAACCGTTCCTCGATCATCGCAGCTCTCCTTTGCGACTCGCGGCTACTTGCGGAACGTCAGCCATTCGCTGACTTCCATCACCGTCTCGGTCTGTCTGGCCTTCTTCATCAGCATTTCGCGTTCCCGTCCCGGCGGCAGCTTGCGTGCCGCAATGCGCGAATCTTCGGCGAATTTTTGCAAGCGGTTTTCGAACGATCCGGGAGGCCGCGACCTGTTGCGCTTCTTCTTGATCATGCCGTCTCCGAGCTGGAACCAGCAATACTAGGCTTGTTCCCCGGATGCCGTCGTTAACCCATGACATCGGTCGAATTGAAAAAACGCGCGCCGGAAATTGCGACCCAAAATCGGGACCTGAGATCGCGACCCGGGATCGCGAAGATCGCAGGAACGATCTTCGGCGCTCTGCGTAACACCCGTGCGTTCGCTGCTTTGCTCCCCGAAAGGCGGTGGACCACTCCGGTGACGGGCCTCGGCGAATTTGATCGCCGGGGCCCGCATGTCTTCAGGCAAGGCAGCCAAGGCAACAAGAAGGACATAAGCAGTGGCACATTCCAATCAGGGTATCGTCAAAGACGACAAGGGGCAGGAGCAGCCGGCCGACAAGCAGCGCGCGCAGGCCGCGCACAAGACCGACCCGCGAAAGTCGAATGCGCGCGAAGCGACGCGTGATCCGAAATTGAACGATGCCGACAAGACACCGGGATCCGGCATGACATCGGACGACCGGGGCGATCCTCCAACGGGCTGAACGGCGTTCTGCTTTTGCAGCAATCGCGGCAATGCGGCAGGAACGATGACCCGGGTTGACCGTTGGCGTCGAGGGATCAATGGAGAATCGACATGGCGATGGACGAGAAGGAGATCGGAAACCTGATCGGCAGCGACAAGGTCGAGGGCACCGCGGTCTATGGCTCCGACGAGCGCAAGATCGGCTCGATCGAACGGGTGATGATCGACAAGAAGAGCGGGCGGGTGTCTTACGCCGTGCTCGGTTTCGGCGGCATTCTCGGTCTCGGCAACGACCATTATCCGCTGCCCTGGCAGTCGCTCAAATACGATACGAGGCTGGGCGGCTATATCACCGGCGTCACCGAGAGCCAGCTGCGCGGCGCGCCGAAATACGGCAGCGAGCGCGAGTGGAATTGGTCCGATATCGGCACCACGCGCGCGGTGAACGACTACTACGGCGTGCCGTTCGTCTGAACGTCCCTTAGACGTCCCCCTGAGCCGGGGACCCGTATTTCACCGGTGGTACCACGGGGCGCCGAGGTGTGCGTGATGCTCGGGGATGTAACCGTCGCATCCTTGGGACGTCTGTACACTAGTGAACATACCTCAATAACTGTGCAAGGTAACATACGTAATTGAAGTCGGTCCTGCAGTTGCCCGATTAAACATGCGGGAGACCAATCGTTGGCGTCGCTAGTCCGGAAATTGGAGCAGTTTGCACGGCTTTCGCCGGTAGACCAGGTTCTTCTCAATCGCGCGTCTACCGAGCGCGTCCGCCATTTTGGTCCGCGGGTCGACATCGTCCGCGAGGGCGAGAAGCCGAAGGACGTCCATCTGATCCTGTCCGGCTGGGCCTATCGCTACAAGCAGCTCGAGGACGGCCGGCGTCAGATCGTGGCCTTCTTCCTGCCCGGCGACATTTGCGATGTGAACGTCTTCATCCTGCGCGAGATGGATCATTCGATCGGTACCGTCACCGCAGTGTCGATCGCCGACCTCTCCCGCGAATTCTTCGACAAGGTCGCAGCCGGACATCCGCGCATCGTGACCGCGTTCTGGTGGGAAACCCTGGTCAACGCGGCGATCCAGCGCGAATGGACCATGAGCCTCGGCCAGCGAACGGCGCTGGAGCGGATGGCCCATCTGCTGTGCGAGATCTGGCTCCGGCTGCGTGCCGCAGGCCTGACCCAGGGCGACAGCTGTGATTTCCCGCTGACCCAGGGCGATCTCGCCGATGCCACCGGGCTCTCCAAGGTTCACGTCAACCGAACGCTGCAGGAATTGCGCGCCGGCGGCCTGATCGTACTCAAGGGAAAGACCCTGGTCGTCCCCAATCTCGAGCGGCTGATGCAGGCCGGCCTGTTCAACCCGAACTACCTGCATATGGATCACGAGGGACGGCAGCTCGACGCCGCTGCGACGCCGACAGACGCGGCGGTCGGGTGATAAGCGCTGCGCTCCGGTGCATGTCGAGAGCGTGCCGATGTATGGTTCACCGGCCGTTCAACATACGCGGTGTCGTCCTGGGGAAAGCCAGGACCCATTACCCCAAGTCTCAATTGTTGCGCGATGCTGGGGCCGCGATCCCGTTCATCAGCGAAAGCGGTGGTAATGGGTCCTGGCTTTCGCCAGGACGACAGTGGTGCATGCGGCGCGATCGCAGGGACGACAGTTGTATCTGTGGCGTGACCAACGGCTTGGTTCACCCATTGGCCGCCTTCACCACCACGAGGTTCTCGTCCGGCGTCGCCGGGTGGCGCTTGAGGTGATCGCGGCGCAGTGCGATCTCGTCGCGGACCAATTCGTAGCCGAGCTTGAACGTGTCCATTCCGTCGCCGGAAACGGTGCCGTCGCGCAGGCCGGTCACCGCGCCGCGCAGGATCGCCTCGAGCTCATCCTGCAATTCGTCGAGATGCTCGGCGCAAGTGGCGTGCTCGACGCGCTCGCCGATGTCGAGGATCCTGCCCGCCAGCTCGCTGGCCTTCTCCGGTGCGACGCGGGTGATCTTGGTGTAGATCGCGGCGAAGATCGAGCCGATGATGCTGAGCGCGGCGGCGCCGAGATACATCACGTCGCTGTAGCGATCCATGAACGACTTGGTATCGTCGTTGATGTATTCGGCGGCGCCCTGATGGGCGACGATGAAGGCGTCCTTGTCGGTCGCCGCCGGCTCGATCTTGGAGGCAAAGCCGTCGTCGAGCGCGAGCTCCGACTTGTTCTCATAGATGATGCGCGCGAGCTCGGCGGCTGTCGTCGTGGACATCGAGGATTGCGCGACCAGCAGCCATTCCAGCCCGATGGTGTCGACCTCGTCATCGGGGATCGCCGGCGAGGACGACAGCATGCCGGTCGAGACCGTCTCCTCCGAAATCGCCGGGTATTTGCGCGCCAGCGCCTTGGCCGCGTCGATCGCATTCAGCGTGAAGCCGCCGGCGCGCTTGGCATATTGCTCGTAGGTCTTGTCCTTCACGATCTTCGAAGCATGCTCGATTGCGATCACGGCGGCAAAGCCGGAGGCGAACAGCTTGTCGAAAGGTGTGTTCGGCGGCGCCTGCTGTACCCGCTGCGCCGCGTCGGGGCTGTCCGCAATCTCGAGCGCGCTGCGGACGAAATTGACGCTGTTCTCGCCGTCGCCGACGACCGCGATCCGCTTCTTCTTGAGCTCGCTCAGCGATTTGATCTTCTTGCCGCCGGGGCTGAGCACCAGCACCACGTCATGCTCGAGGATCGCGATGGCGCGGGCACGCGGCGGCACCCTTGCGTCGGTACGCAGGATGGCAAGCGAGGCGTCGCGGCGATCGAATTGCGCCAGCGCCCTGGCGTTGTCGGGGTTCGGCGCGATCTTCAGCCGCAGCCGCGACGAATTGTTCTTCAGCACGGTGGCGAGCTTGGCGGCGAATTTCGCCTCCGGGCCCTTGGCATCGCCGACCGCGAACACCAGCAATTCGGAATTGCGCAGCCAGAGCCGGCCGCCGATCACGGTGACCGCGCTCAGGAGCAGCGTCAGCAGGGTGAAGACGATGATCTGCGCGCGGTTGGTCTTGACGACCGGTTTGGCGACCGGAGGGCTCGGCGGCGGCAGCGGCGCAGGCGAGGGGGCTTCGGCACTCATGGCTGATTACCTGGCTCATCACCCGTCCGGGACGGCCCGTTGCCGCGACCCGATCGGCGCGGCGCTGCCCGGTGAATCCGTAAATGGCTATAAAAGAAAGAAAATTTCCTATGTTGCCGACGATATACCTCCCCGGGGGGAATGCAAACCGGCCGCCGGCCGTAACCTTAATCTCGGCCGGCCTGCGCCGCGATGCCACATGACCATTGCCACTATCGACGGTCGGACCGAGATGTGATTTTCGAGGAGGCGCAGGTGCATTCCGGCGCCGGAGATGTCATAAATGAGACACGCTTCGGTTTGCGGAATTGTGCTGACGGCCTGACCCGGATTTCTTGCAATCACATTCATCGAAGTAAAAGGGCGTCAGCTTGTTGTTTCCCTCCATGTCATCGTCGGTGTCGGTTGGTGCCCTGGTGGGATGGATGTTGCTTCTCACCGCAAAGCACATCATCGCCGACTTCATGCTGCAGAACGCCTGGATGGCAATCGGCAAGGACCAGAAGACCGGTTGGGCGCTGCCGCTGCTGGCGCACTGCCTGGTCCATCTCGCGGTCGCGCTGGCGCTGATCCTGGTGGTGGCGCCGCGGTTCTGGTATGTCGCCTTCATCGACTTCGTGATCCACATCATCGTCGATCGGGCCAAGGGCATCTGCGCCTCGCATTTCGGCGTGACGCTGGAATCCGGCCACCCCTGGTTCTGGACCCTGATCGGCGTCGACCAGGCGCTGCACCACCTCACCGGCTTCGCGCTGTCGATCTACATGGCCGCGAACTGAGCGGCTCGCGCGCACCTTTCCTCCCGTCCTGAACCACGAATCCAGCCGGGTTGCGGCGGGCGGATGTGATTCGCGCGCAACGGGCAAGACCCTCCGGAAGCGACCGGAGGCCGTGGTTAACCTTTCGTTAGAGGATTACGCGGCATCTTCCCGATCGAGGGGGATTTGCAAATGTTTTCAAGCCGCGACGCCTTCGAGAACGATGCCTGCCCGGTGGCCGACGATCTGCTCGGCCAGATGTATCGCGCCAATCCGAACGGGCTCTCGTTGCTGGTTGCCAATGTCGCGCCCGATGTCAGGGCGAGGCTCGCGCTGTTCTGCTATCGCCGCAGCCATCTGCACGCGCTCGCGGTCGCGATCGCGTCGAGCTGCAGCGAGTGGGAGCTGGCGAATTCGGGTGGCCGTGTCGGCTCGACGCTCTACGCGCTGTCGCGCGAGCCGGCCCGCACCGCGACCGTTTCGCATGGTGGCCGCAAGCCGATCACGCTGTCGACCAAGCCGCTGACGACCTTCGCGCCGATCGTCGATGACGAACTCGACGACGAGGACGTCAGCGACAGGGTCACGGCGTAACGTCTGGTTAGATCGGCTGCGCGCTCGCGATGAGCGGCAGCCCGTGCCGGCGCCGCGCCATCGCGCATTCCGCGTCGCCCGGCTGGCAGGTCCGGCATACTTCCGGCCGCACCGCATAGACCTCGCAGCGCGTTGCTTCTCCGACCCGGCCCGCTAGCGCCGAGCAGCGATCGCCCTCGCAGCGCATGCCTGATTGTCGCGCGTTGACGAATTGCGGTGGGATCAGATCGAGCTGCGCGTCGTCCTCGATGGTGAAGCGCGGCCAGTTCTCCGAATAGCTGCAGCAGGCGCCGCAGGACTGGCAGGGGCTTGTGTCGGTCGCGTTGTCGGCCATCAGGTGTCCCTCGGCGCTTCCCAGACCAGGCTGCGCCGCCAGCGCGCCCTGAGCAGGTCGCGCCGCTCCGGATACTTCTCGTCGTGATAGACCGCCGTGACCACGCGGTCGGTGCGGAAGCTGCGGAAATCCTTGCGCAGCTCGCACCAGGCGGCGAGCAGCCGCACCGCCTCGTGATAGCCGACCGCGATCGGCCAGATCGTGCGCTCGCTATCGCGGCCATGCTCGTCGCGATAGTTCAGCGTGATCTTCTTGCCCTCATGGATCTGGCTGCGGGTCCTGACCATGTCGATGCGGTCGGGCTCCCGGTTCCAGGCCGAGCGGGCCCGGCTCGCCGGCTCCAGCACGAACGGCCGCAGCCGGTCGGGCACGGTCTCGGCGATCTTGGCCATCAGGTCCTCGGCCGCGCGCGCCAGCGCGGGATCGGCGTGGCCGACCACCCATTGCGCGCCGAGCACGCAGGCCTCGATCTCGTCGGGTGTCAGCATCAAGGG
This sequence comes from Bradyrhizobium sp. KZN70725, assembly GCF_055264925.1. NCBI lineage: Bacteria > Pseudomonadati > Pseudomonadota > Alphaproteobacteria > Hyphomicrobiales > Nitrobacteraceae > Bradyrhizobium > Bradyrhizobium sp. KZN70725. The sequence goes on along the minus strand of NZ_JBUYWT010000016.1, from coordinate 90,182 downwards.
CGGCAGGTCGAATCCCTTCTCCAGGATGTAGCCCATGCCGGCCTCGCCGCGGATCGGCACCCGCTGCTCGATCAGGCTGGCGATGTCGCGATAGACCGTCCGCTTCGACGTCTCGAGCTCGGCTGCGATTGCATCGGCGGTCAAAGGCTTACGGGTGCGGCGGAGCACCTGGATGATCTGAAACAGCCGGTCGGCGCGTCTCATGGCAACTCTCTCGATCGCTCTCTTGGCACGTGTCTTGTCGAGTGTCTCGGTAGCGGTTTTGGCAGCCGTCTTGACGAGTGTCTTGACGGGTCTCGTCGTCTCTCGGTGCGCAGGCTTTTCTGGGTCCCGTCCGGCTACTGCTGACAGCATGTTGGCAGCAGGTGGGGGCTAATCAGGACAACACCTCAAGTGAAGGGAATTTGTCCATGACGAATCTTGACGAACTCGGTTTCCGGCAGGCGCAAGGCTTTGCGCTGGAACAGCTGGTCACGGTCTACTCCACTTCCGGCGACCTGCGCTGGGCCCTGGTCGCGCTGATCGCACAGTCGATCAGCACGGTCTGGTCCTACGGGCGGGCACGGCTGGTCAAGCGCGTTCGCGGGGCGGTTCGCCGCCTCGCACCCGTCGGCCCGTTCGACAGTGAATGCCACTACTGCTGACACCATGCTGGCAGCAGGGGACGGCTAGCTTCAATTCACGACCACCGGCGATCGGGAGCTTCATATGATTACGCTTTTTGGCTTTGGCACGGGCTTCGGCTTGCCGGAAATTAGCCCCTTCGTGACCAAAACCGAGGTCCAGCTCAAGATGGCCGGGCTCGACTATCGCAAGGAGAAGGCGATGCCGCCGGCCTCTCCCAAGGGCCAGCTGCCGTTCATCGTCGACGACGGCGAGACGATCGCCGATTCGACCTTCATCCGCGCCCATATCGAGGGCAAATACGGCTTCGATTTCGACGCGCCGCTCAGCCTGCAGGCGCGCGCCCAGGCCTGGGCCTTCGAGCGCATGATCGAGCATCACGTCTACTGGGCGCTGGTCGGCGCGCGCTGGGTCGACGACACCAATTTCGCCAAGGGGCCCGCGCATTTCTTCGACGGCGCGCCCGACCATATGCGCGACAAGATGCGCGAGGACGCCCAGTTCCGCGTTGCCGAGAACTATCTGCTGAGCGGGCTTGGCCGTCACGGACCGGACGAAGACGTCGATCTCGCGATCCGCTCGCTGTTCGCGCTGTCTGTGCAGCTCGGCGACAAGCCGTATCTGATGGGCGATGCGCCGTGCGGCACCGATGCCACCGCGTTCGGCGCGCTGGCGGGAATCCTCACCCCGTTCTTCGATTCGCCGCTGCGCGAGCGCACCGAGAAGTTCGACAATCTCACCGCCTATGTCGGCCGGATGATGCGGCAATACTATCCGGAATTCGCCTGGGCGCCGCTGCAGCGGCAGGCGGCCTAAAGCGCGATCGCGCTTTAGGTTTAGTTCGGGGCATGATCCTTTCGGAAAACCGCTTCGCACTTTTCCGGATCATGCCTAAGCCGGCGCGGCAGGAGCGCGCTCGCCCTTCAATGCGGCGAGCTCCGCCTCGAGCTCGGCGATGCGCTGGTCGCGCGAGGCCAGCGCTGCCGCCACATCGGCCGCGTCGAACTTTTGCGGAATGTGCTGCGGGCAGTTGGTGTCCCACGCCGTGACCTTGAACAGGATCACCTGCTCGGGCCGCGCCCGGTAGCCCTGCGGCATCAGCGTGCGGGTCAGCGCCGGATCGTCCTCCACCACCTTCGCCTCGCCCCACAGCTTGACGCGGCGGCGGTGCGCGTAATCCATCACGAAGATATAGGCCTTGGCATTCTCCGAGAGATTGCCCTGGGTGATGAACTGGCGATTGCCGCTGTAGTCGGCGAACGCGATGGTGTGCTTGTCGAGCACCTTGATAAAACCCTTCGGTCCGCCGCGATGCTGGATGTAGGGCTGGCCGTCGGCCGAGGCGGTCGCGAGATAGAAGCTGTTCACCTCGCCGAGGAAGCCGGCGAGGTTCTCGTCGATCTCGCTGCGCCAGCCGCCATGTGCCTCGACTTCGGCGTAGGTGGCGCGTGAGCCCTTGCGGGTCTGGATCGCCTTCACCGCCGGACTGAATGCGACGTCGCTCGCATAGCTGTGACCATCTGACATCGGAGCCTCCCGTGACGGGCGCCTGAGTGGTTGTCCTCGCCGCTTAAGATGGACATTCCAAGATCGTAAGCAATCTTGTGCATTGACACTTCACTGTTGCCGATTATGCAATAGTGCCATGGACCGGATCGACGCCATGCAGGCCTTCGTCGCGGTGGCGGACCTCGAGGGGTTCGCCCCCGCCGCCCGCAAGCTCGGCCTGTCGCCGTCCGCCATCACGCGGCTGATCGCGGCGCTGGAGGAGCGGCTCGGCGCGCGGCTGCTGCAGCGGACGACGCGGCAGGTGACGCTGACGGACGCCGGCTCGCGCTATCTGGAGCGGGCGCGCCGGATCCTCGCCGATGTCGAGGAGGCCGAGGACGCGGTGGAGAACGAGCGCACCCGCCCCGAGGGGCGGCTGGTGATCTCGGCACCGTTCGGCTTCGGGCGGCTCCATGTCAGCCCGGTGGTGAGCGCCTATCTGAAGCGCTATCCCGGCGTCGGCGTTGACCTGCGGCTGTCGGACCGCAGGATCAATCTGGTCGAGGACGGCGTCGACCTCGCGGTCAGGCTCGGGCACCTGCCGGATTCGACGCTGGTGGCGCGGCATGTCGGCCGGATGCGCCGCATCGTGGTGGCGTCGGCCGGCTATCTCAAGCTTCGCGGCAGGCCGAAGCGGCCGGCGGACCTCACCGCCCACGACACGATCCAGTTCGGCGCCATGACCGCGACGCCGGATTGGCGCTTCATGGAGGATGGCCGCGAAGTCCGCATCACCCCTACGCCGCGCTTCACCAGCAACAGCTCGGACGCCGCCATCCAGTACGCCGAGCAGGACGGCGGACTGACCCGGGTGATGGCCTACCAGGCGGCCGAATCGCTGAAGGCGCGGCGGCTCCAGATCGTGCTCGCCGAGTTCGAGCAGCCGGCTGTGCCGATCCACGTCGTCTATCCGACGACGCGGCTGTCGGCCAAGGTGCGGACCTTTATCGATCTCGTGACCGAGGTCACCGACTGGTATTTCGACTAGCTCACCGGCGGCTTCTTCGGCACCACGCGGAAGGTGCCGTTGGCGCGCGCGATGGTCACCCCGTCGGCCTTGATCAGGCTCTGCGCGAAGCAGATCGTGCTGCCGGTCTTGATCACGTCGCTCTCGATCGCGAGCCATTGCCCGACCTTGGCGGAGCCTACGAAATCGACCGCGAGCGAGATCGTCACGAACGAGGTGGTCCAGCCGGTCGCCTGGCCGCAGCTATAGCCCATCGCGTTGTCGGCAAGGGCTGCGATCAGGCCGCCATGGATCAGGCCGCGGCCGTTGGTATGCGGCCTCGCCAGCCGCAGGCCGATGATGACGGCACGCTCGGTCTTCTTCTGGTAAAGCGGCTCCCAGGGCTCGGTGAGCGGGCTCTTGCGGAACAGCGGCTCGAAGCCTTGAGGGACGTCTTGGGGATTGTCGGGCACGACTTGCGTATCGGTGGTCATCTGAAGCTCGCATATGACGTTGGGTTGACGCCATTGAACGCGATGTCGATGACGGTTTCACCGCCTACAAAGTTTTAAACGGGATTTGCACGGCTGTTTGAAGCGGCCCGGCTCGTCATCACCCGCGAAAGCGGGTGATCCAGTATTCCAGAGACCGCACCGCATGAATCGAGAAGCCGCGGCGTACTGGATACCCCGCATGCGCGGGGTATGACGACGGAGATTGCGAAGAGGATGCTGCTCGACAAAAGCATCCGCGACTTATCTAGAACGGCAGCCCCACATAATTCTCCGCCAGCGAGGTCGAGGCCGCCTTCGAGCTGACGAGGTAGTCGAGCTCGGCGATCTGGATGCGCGCGGCGAATTCGCCCTCGTCGGGGAATTTGTGCAGCATCGAGGTCATCCACCAGGAGAAGCGCACCGCCTTCCAGACCCGCGCCAGCGCGCGTCCCGAATAGGCATCGATGCCGGCGGAGGATTTCTCGTCGTAGTATTCGCGCAGCGCCTGCGACAGATAATGCACGTCGCTGGCGGCAAGGTTGAGGCCCTTGGCACCGGTCGGCGGCACGATGTGCGAGGCGTCGCCCGCCAGAAACATGCGGCCGAACCGCATCGGCTCGGCGACGAAGCTGCGCAGCGGCGCGATGCTCTTTTCGATCGAGGGGCCGGTGACGATCTCGTCGGCGGCCTTCTGGTCGAGGCGCCACTTCAATTCGTCCCAGAACCGCTCGTCCGACCATTGGTCGACATGATCGTCGAGCGGGCACTGCACGTAATAGCGGCTGCGGTGGGACGAGCGCATCGTGCACAGCGCAAAGCCGCGCTCGTGGTTGTTGTAGATCAGCTCCGGCGAGACCGGCGGCGTCTCCGAGAGGATGCCGAGCCAGCCGAACGGATACACCCGTTCGTAGCTGGTGATCGCCGACGCCGGCATGCTGGCGCGGCTGATGCCGTGGAAGCCGTCGCAGCCGGCGATGAAGTCGCAGGCGATCTCGTGGGTGACGCCGTCCTTGACGTAGCTGACGCGCGGATGATCGGTATCGAAACCAAGCGGCTTGACGTCGGCCGCCGAGTAGATCGAGGTCAGGCCGGCCTCCTTGCGGGCATTCATCAGGTCGAGCGTGACCTCGGTCTGGCCGTAGATGGTCACGGTCTTGCCGGTCGAACCATGCAGGTCGATGCGGTGCCGTGCGCCGCCGAACGCCAGTTCGAGACCGTGATGGACGAGGCCCTCCTGGTGCAGCCGGGCAGCGGCGCCGACGCTCTCGAGCAGCGACACGGTGCCTTCCTCGAGCAGCCCGGCGCGAATCCGCCCCAGCACATAGTCCGGGGTCTGCCGCTCAAGAATGATGTTGTCTACGCCGAAAGTATGAAGTAGTTGCCCAAGCAACAGTCCGGCCGGACCTGCACCAATGATTGCTACTTTTGTCCGCAATACCTTGTCCTCCCGATCGGATAGGCTTTTAGCCGGTGCCCGCGCCGGCAACTTGCCAAGGCAACTATATCATATAACGATTTTGGCAAGGCGGATTTGCGCGGGAGCCGCGCGTTCGCCGCAGCGCAAGATGCGGTGGCGCGGGACCGGGCGGAGGGTGCGACGAGGCGTCCGCCCGCCGGATTTCATCTTGAATATCCGCGCGAATTAGATAACATGTTAAGTAATGAGCCGGGCACGAAGCCCGTCCTGGAGAGGAGGAGACGTGATGAGGAAGACAATGTTGGCGGTGTTGATGGCCGCCGCCATCGTGCCGGCCGCGGGACCTGCCGTCGCGCAGGACAAGACCGTCAATCTCAAGGTGTCGCTATGGGTGCCGCCGGCGCATCCGCTGGTGCCCGCGACCCAGGCCTGGGCCGCCGACATCGAGAAGGCATCGGGCGGCACCATCAAGGTCACCGTGTTTCCGTCCGAGCAACTCGGCAAGGCGTTCGACCATTACGACATGGCGCGCGACGGCATCGCCGACGTCACCTATGTCAATCCTGGCTATCAGCCCGGCCGTTTCCCGATCGCGGCCGCCGGCCAGCTTCCGTTCACCTTCTCCGACGGCAAGAAGGGCACGCTGGCGCTGAACGAGTGGTATCACAAATATGCGCCGACCGAGATGAAGGACACCAAGCTGTGCTTCGCCTTCATCCACGATCCGGGCGCGCTGCACGGCAAGAAGAAGATCGTGCTGCCGAGCGACCTCTCCGGCGTCAAGGTGCGTCCCGCGCAGAGCACCATCGGCGAGATGGTGAAGATGTTCGGCGGCACCAATGTGCAGGCCTCCGCGCCGGAATCGCGCGACGCGATCGAGCGCGGCGTGGCCGACGAGATCACCTTCCCCTGGGGCTCGATCTTCCTGTTCGGCATCGACAAGGTGGTGAAGTACCACATGGACGTGCCGCTCTATTCGACGGTGTTCACCTACAACATGAACCTCGCCAAATATAATTCGATGTCGGCTGCCCAGAAGAAGGTGATCGACGATCACTGCACGCCGGAATGGGCCTCCAAGGTCACCGACCCCTGGACCGATTTCGAAGCCAATGGTCGCACCAAGATGAAGGCGCTGGAAGGCCACGAGGTCTATCCGCTGACTTCGGATCAGCTCGCCGAGTGGAAGAAGGCGGTCAAGCCGCTGCGCGACAGCTGGGCCGAGGCGGTGAAGAAGGCCGGCGGCGATGCGGCAAAGATCGATGCCGATCTGCAGGCCACGCTGAAGAAGTTCGAGGCGGGGATCTGATCCCGCTCCCCTTCACCTCTCCCCGATTGCGGGGAGAGGTCGGATCGCATCGTCAGATGCGATCCGGGTGAGGGGGTACAGGTCTCACCGCATTCACGGCTCGTGGAAGCAGCCCCTCACCCCAACCCTCTCCCCGCAAGAGCGGGGGAGAGGGAGCTCATCGAAGCAACGCATGACGCAATCTGCCGAAGTTTCCCAAGACGGCGCGATCACCGGCCCACCCGAGCCGGCGCGCAAGAATTTCATGGATCGCTTCATCGATTCGATCGAATGGGTCGCGGCCTTCTTCGTTGGCGTCGTCGCGCTCAACACCTTCACCGCGGTGTTCATGCGCAAATTCTTTGCGGTGACGATCCCCGACTACTACAATTTCGGCCAGTTCCTGCTCGGCATCCTGATCTTCTGGGGAATTGCGGCGACGAGCTATCGCGGTACCCACATTACGGTGGATCTGGTCTGGGCCAATGCCTCGCCGCGCTACCAGCGCTGGATCGACATCTTCGCGACGCTGGTGCTGCTGTTCGTGGTGAGCGTGCAGACCTACACGCTGGTCGACAAGGTGATCGACACCAGGAACAGCCATATCGTCACCATGGATCTCGGCGTGCCGGTCTGGCCGTTCTTCCTGGTGTCGTGGATCGGCGACGTCTCCGCGGTGCTGCTGATCGCGATCCGCACCTACCGCCTGATCTTCCATCCGGAAGATATCCATGACGCCAAGATCAAGACCGCGGAGTAGACGGCCATGAGTCTCGACCTCAGTCCCGAGACCGTCGCCGTCATCGGCTTTGTCAGCCTGTTCGTGCTGATGCTGCTCCGTGTCCCCGTCGGCATGGCGATGGGCCTTGTCGGCATCACCGGCTTTGGCTATCTCACCGGCTTCGCGCCGGCGCTCAAGCTGGTCGGCCAGACCACGATGCGCACGGTGACGGATTATTCCTTCGGCGTGATCCCGATGTTCCTGCTGATGGGCGCCTTCGTGTCGGTCTCGGGAATCAGCCGCGAGCTGTTCCGCGCCGCCAACACCTTCGTCGGCCATTGGAAGGGTGGGCTCGGCATTGCGACGATCGCCGCCTGCGGCGGCTTCGCCGCGATCTCCGGCTCGTCGGTCGCGACCGCCGCGACCTTCTCGGCCGTCGCCTATCCCGAGATGCGCCGCTTCGGCTATCCGCAATCATTCGCCGCCGGCGTGATCGCGGTTGGCGGCACGCTCGGAGCGATGCTGCCGCCGTCCACCGTGCTCGCGGTCTACGGCATCATCACCCAGCAGGACATCGGCAAGCTGTTCATCGCGGGCGTGGTGCCGGGCCTGCTCGCGATCCTGATGCATATGATCACGATCGGCATCATCGGCGTGACGCGGCCCGCTTTCCTGCCGGCGGGAAAGAAGGCGTCGTGGCACGAGCGCTTCGTTGCGCTGCGCGACGTCTGGTCGCCGCTGCTGCTGTTCCTGTTCGTGATCGGCGGGCTCTATGGCGGCTTCTTTGTCCCGACCGAAGCCGGCGCGGTCGGCGCGGTCGGCGCCTTCATCATCGGTATCCTCCGCGGCAAGCTGACCAGGGACGGCATCCTGCAATCGCTGCTGCAGGCGACGCGCACCGCGGCCGCCGTGTTCACGGTGCTGATCGGCGCGCTCTGCTTCGGCTATTTCCTCACCATCACCCAGACGCCGCAGCACGTCACCGAATTCCTCACCGGGCTTGGCATCGGCCCCTATGGCGTGCTGGCGCTAATCCTCCTGATGTATCTGGTGCTCGGCTGCCTGATGGACGCGATGGCGATGGTGATCCTCACCGTCCCGATCGTGTTTCCGGTGGTGACCGCGCTCGGCTTCGATCCGATCTGGTTCGGCATCATCATCGTCATGACGGTCGAGCTCGGCCTGATCCATCCGCCGGTCGGTATGAACGTGTTCGTGATCAAGAGCGTCATCAAGGACGTCAACATGTCGACGATCTTTGTCGGGGTGCTGCCGTTCGTCATCACCGACCTGATCCGGCTGGTGATCCTGATCCTGTTCCCGCTGCTTGCGACCTGGCTGCCGCAGCGCATGATTGGTTAGGCCTATGAATCCCGAGCTTGAGACCAGATACGTCTTCACCATCACCGCCCGGATCGCGGAGGTGACGTCCGCCGGCGACATCGGCACCGGCGTCCGCCGCATCATTCCGATCATCGGCGGCGAGGTGAAGGGCGAGAAGGTCAACGGCAAGGTGCTGGCGTTCGGTGCGGACTTCCAGATCATCCGGCCCAATGAGCTGATCGAGCTGGAGGCGAAATATGCGTTCGAGACCGACGACGGCGCCGTCGTCTATGTCGAGAACAAGGGCATCCGCTTCGGGCCGGTCGAGCTGTTGCAGAAGCTGAAGCGCGGCGAGCCGGTCGACCCGAAGCTGATCTATTTCCGCACCGTGCCGAAATTCGAAACTGGCGCCGAAAACTACCGCTGGCTGATGCAGCACATCTTCGTCGGCTCCGCCGCCCGCCACGCCGACCGCGTCGTGATCGACGTGCATCAGGTGCTGTAGCTTCGCACACTTGCCGTCTCACCCGCCGGGATCCGCCACACATTCGGTGTCGTCCCTGCGAAGCAGGACCCATACTCCGCGGTCTGTGCCGTGAACGGGACTGGTCGTTCCGCCGTCGCGCAGCAATAACCGTTTGTGGTTATGGGTCCCCGCTTTTCGCAGGGACGACGGGTGGAGGGAGCCGCGCGTATCAACTCCATCACCGTCACCCTGAGGAGGCCGCGCAGCGGCCGTCTCGAAGGGTCGATGGCCACCAGCCGTGCGCGCCCATATTGACTCTCCCGCTAATCGTTATAAAACATAACTATTCTGAACGGGAAACAATAACGCCATGGGAAACGCTGCCGACGAGGGAGACGCTTCGCTGCTCAGGATCGAGACGCGAGGGGCGGTGCTGACGGTCGGGCTGAACCGTCCCGCCAAGCGCAATGCGCTGAACGACGGCATCATCCTGGCGCTGCGGGATTGCTTCTCCGCGATACCGGATGCGGTCGGCGCCGTCGTCATCCATGGCATCGGCGATCACTTCTCGTCCGGCCTCGACCTCTCCGAACTGACCGAGCGCGACGCCACCGAGGGCCTGGTGCATTCCCAGATGTGGCACCGCGTGTTCGACCGCATCCAGTATTGCCGCGTCCCTGTCATCGCCGCACTGAAGGGCGCGGTGATCGGCGGCGGACTGGAGTTGGCTTGCGCCGCGCATATCCGCGTCGCCGAGCCGTCGGCCTATTTCGCGCTGCCCGAGGGCCAGCGCGGCATCTTCGTCGGCGGCGGCGGATCGGTGCGGTTGCCGCGCCTGATCGGCGTGCCCAGGATGGCGGACATGATGCTGACCGGGCGGGTCTATTCGGCGACCGAGGGCGCCGCCTACGGCTTCTCGCAATACCTCACCGAGGCCGACGGCGCGCTGCCGAAAGCGCTGGAGCTTGCCGAGCGCGTCGCCGCCAATGCGCCGCTGACCAACTTCGCCGTGTTGCAGGCGCTGCCGATGATCGCCGAGGCCAATCCGCAGACCGGCCTGTTGATGGAATCGCTGATGGCGACGGTGGCGCAGAGCGACAAGGAAGCCAAGAAGCGCATCCGCGCGTTTCTTGATCGCAAGACCGCCAAGGTAAAGCCGACATGAGCGCCGCGCCGTCTGCGAACACTGCGAGCGCGCATCCGCTGCGCCCGATCTCGTTCGGCAATCCCGACGTTACCGTCGAGCGCCGCGACGACGGCACCATCTATCTCCGACCGAAGCTCAGCCTCGCCGATTTTCCGGTTCGCCTCACCGATCGCCTGCACCACTGGGTAAAGGCCGAGCCGAACCGCGTGTTCATGGCCGAGCGTGCCCCCGGTGGCGGCTGGCGGCAAATCACCTACGCGCAATTGCTCGAGTCTATCAGGCGCATCGCCTCCGCATTGATCGCGCGCGGATTGTCGGCCGAGCGGCCGATCGTGATCCTGTCGGGCAATTCGATCGATCATGCCTTGATGGCGCTCGGCGCGCTCTATGCCGGCGTTTCGTTCTGCCCGGTGTCGCCGGCCTATTCGCTGGTGTCGCGCGACTATGGCAAGCTCAGCTTCGTCATCAAGCTCCTGACGCCGGGCCTCATCTTTGTCGACGATGCCGACAAGTTCGCCGACGCGCTGCGTGCCAATATCGGACCCGATGTCGAGATCGCCGCGAGCCGCGGCACCGTGCCCGGCCGTGAGGTGACGCGCCTTGCCGGTCTCCTGGCGACGCCGGAAGACCCGCGCCTCGATGCGACCCATGCGGCAATCGGTCCGGACACGATCGCGAAATTTCTGCTGACGTCGGGGTCGACCGGCAATCCCAAGGCCGTCATCAACACCCAGCGCATGATCTGCGCCAACCAGGTGATGCTGCGCGAGACGCTCGCATTCCTCAAGGACGAGCCGCCGGTTATCGTCGACTGGCTGCCGTGGAATCACACCTTCGGCGGCAATCACAATGTCGGGCTGACGCTCTATAACGGCGGCTCGATGTATCTCGATGAGGGCAAGCCGATGCCCGGCGGCATCGAGGAGACGGTGCGTAACCTGCGCGAGATCTCGCCGACGGTCTATTTCAACGTGCCCAAGGGCTATGAATCGCTGCTGCCCTATCTGCGCGACGACGCCGGTCTGCGGGCAAGATTCTTCGACCGGCTGCATGCGATGTTCTTCTCGGGCGCCGCGCTGTCGCCGTTCGTCTGGAACAGCCTCGATGCGCTCGCCGTGCAGGAGAAGGGCTATCGTGTGCCCATGCTGACCGGCCTCGGCGCCACCGAGACCTCGCCGTTCTTCATGTCGGTGCGCCCGGATACCAGCCGCTCCGGCCATGTCGGGCTTCCGGTGTCGGGCAATGACGCGAAGCTCGTTCCGAACAACGGCAAGCTCGAGGTCCGCGCCAAGGGCCCGAACGTGACGCCGGGCTACTGGCGGCAGCCCGAGCTGACCGCCAAGGCGTTCGACGAGGAGGGCTTTTACAAGTTCGGCGACGCGCTGAAGCCTGCCGACGCTGGCGATCTCGATGCCGGTTTCGATTTCGACGGCCGCATCGCCGATGATTTCAAGCTGGCGAGCGGCACCTGGGTCAGCGTCGGACCGTTGCGGGCGCGCTTCGTCGGCACCTGCGCGCCGCTGGTGCGCGACGTCGTGATCGCGGGGCTCAACCGCGACGAGCTCGCCGCGATCGTGATCCTCGATCTCGACGGCTGCCGCCTGATCAATCCGCAGCTCGCCTCTGGCGATATCGCGGCCGCGGCCAATGATCCGCTGGTGCGGGCGGCCTTCAGCGAGCGCTTCGCGCGCGTGCTGGCCGGCGCAACCGGCTCGTCGAACCGGATCGCGCGCGCGATCCTGCTCGATACGCCGCTGTCGATCGATCGCGGCGAGGTCACCGACAAGGGCTCGATCAACCAGCGCGCGGTGCTGGAGCATCGCACGGACATCATCGAAGCGCTCTATGCGCCGGTGCCGCCGGCATCGGTGATCACGTCAGTCTAGTTCTCGAACAGGAGAAAGCCATGCAGTTGAAGGACCAGGCCGCCATCGTCACCGGCGGTGCATCGGGATTGGGCGCTGCGACCGCGCGCGGTCTCGCCGCGCAGGGCGCCAAGGTCGCGGTCTGCGACCTCAACGCCAAGCTCGCCGAGAGCGTCGCGGCGGAGATCGGCGGCATTCCCGTCGTCTGCGACGTCGCCGATGCTGCGGCGGCCGAGGCCGCGGTGGCCGCCGCCGCCAAGGCGCACGGCCCCGCGCGCGTGCTGGTGAACTGTGCCGGCATTGGGGTGGCAAAACGCGTGATCGGTCGCGAGGGGCCGATGGCGCTGGGCGACTTCGACAAGGTGATCAAGGTCAATCTGATCGGCTCGTTCAACATGCTGCGGCTTGCGACCGCTGACATGGCCAAGCTCGAGCCGCTCACAACCGGCGAGCGCGGCGTCGTGATCTCAACGGCCTCGGTCGCGGCCTATGACGGCCAGATCGGGCAGGCGGCCTATTCGGCATCGAAGGGCGGCATCGTCGCGATGACGCTGCCGATCGCGCGCGAGCTCGCGCAATTCGGCATCCGCGTTCTGACCATCGCGCCCGGCCTGTTCATGACGCCCCTGCTGGCCGGCCTGCCGCAGGAAGCGCAGGATTCGCTCGCCGCCGCGATCCCGTTCCCGCGCCGGCTCGGCCAGGCCGACGAGTTCGCCTCGCTGGCGCTGCACATGATCGACAACCCCTATCTGAACGGCGAAGTGGTGCGGCTCGATGCCGCGCTCCGGATGGCGCCGCGCTGAAGCATGATCCGGAAGAGCATGAACGCCCTTCCGGATCGCTCATGCTCGATCGAGGATAAACCATGTTCGTCAATCGGCGCGACGTGCAGATCCAGTGGGGCGATTGCGACCCCGCCAACATCGTCTATTACCCGCGCTACTTCGCGATGTTCGACGACTCGACCTCGATCATGTTCGAGGCCGCCGGCTATTCGAAGCAGGACCTCGTCCACAAATACGGCCTGGTCGGCATTCCCATGGTCGACACGCGGGCGAAATTTCACATCCCATCGACCCATGGCGACTGGATTACCATCGAGAGCCGGATCGAGAGCATCAAGCGCTCGAGCTTCGAGGTGGTGCACCGCGTGTTCAAGGACGAGGCGTTGGCGATCGAGGCGTTCGAGACCAGGGTGCTGGTCGGCCGCCACCCGGACGATCCCGCCAAGCTGAAATCGGCGCCGTTTCCGCAGGAGATTATTGACCGCTTCATGAAGGGCTGACTCGCACCCCCTCATGACTCGACTTTCGGAGCATGATCCTCTCGGAAAACCGGTTTCCACTTTTCCGGATCATGCTCTAAAGAAGGGGCTGAATTGGCCCGCAAAACCGGTTTAAACCCAAAAAACTTAACTGCAGGGAGGAATGAATGAGGAAGGCCACTCTCGCCGCCGCGGTGCTCGCGGCAGCCATCGCGCTGCCGGGCGCGCCCGCACTGGCGCAGACCAATGAAATCACCATCGGCATCTCGATCTCGACCACGGGGCCCGCCGCGGCGCTCGGCATTCCCGAGCGCAACGCGCTCGATTTCGTGCCGAAGGAGATCGGCGGCGTACCGCTGAAGCTGATCGTGCTCGACGACGGCGGCGATCCGACGGCCGCGACCACCAACGCGCGGCGCTTCGTCACCGAGTCCAAGGCCGACATCATCATGGGCTCCTGCACCACGCCGCCGTCGATCGCGGTGTCGACGGTCGCCAACGAGGCCGGCATCCCGCATTTCGGCCTCGCGCCGTTCCCGATCAACGAGGCGCGCATGAAGTGGTCGGTCGACCTGCCGCAGTCGATTCCGATCATGGGCAAGGTGCTCTACGAGCACATGAAGGCGCACAACATCAAGACCGTCGGCTATATCGGCTATTCGGATTCCTACGGCGACCTCTGGGTCAACGACTTCAAGGCGCAGGCCGTGCCGATGGGCTTGACCATGACCGACGAGGAGCGCTTCGCGCGTCCGGATACCTCGGTCGCCGGCCAGGTGCTGAAGCTCGTCGCCGCCAATCCCGACGCCATCCTGGTCGGTGCTTCCGGCACCGCCGCGGCGCTGCCGCAGACCGCGCTGCGCGAGCGCGGCTACAAGGGTCTGATCTACCAGACCCACGGCGCCGCCAGCATGGACTTCATCCGCATCGCCGGTGCGGCCGCTGAAGGCGTCATCATGTCGGCCGGCCCGATCATGTCGCCGGAAACCCAGCCCGACAGCGCGCTGACCAAGAAGCCCGGCCTCGCGCTGAATACGGCCTATGAAGCCAAGTACGGCGCCAACAGCCGCAGCCAGTTCGCCGGCCACTCGTACGATGCCTTCGAGGTGATGAAGCGCATCATCCCGGTGGCGCTGAAGACCGCCAAGCCCGGCACGCCGGAATTCCGCGAGGCGATCCGCAAGGCCTTCATCTCCGAGAAGGAGATCGTCGCGACCCAGGGCGTCTACAACTGGACCGAAAAGGATCGCTACGGCCTCGACGACCGTTCGCGCATCCTGCTGACGGTCAAGGACGGCAAATTCGTCCCGGCGATGTGAGCTGGACGCAATCTCTGAAACGAAGAAGCCGGTCCCGATGGGGCCGGCTTTTTCTCACCCTCCCCTGGAGGGGGAGGGTCGCTTCGCATCGCAAGTAGCGATGTGAAGCGGGGTGGGGTGGTGGTCTATCGCCGCCGGTAGTGCTTCAGCGGCACAGCTTCCGCTTCGCGAGCGCCATAGAGCTCGACATAGATCGGTTCGAGCACGGCATTCAAATCCTCACTGACCTCCGAATTCCAGAACCTGACGACGCGATATCCTTCCCGCTCCAGCCACTCTTGTCGCGCACGATCGCGCTTCGCCACTTCATCGTCGTTGTGGTGTCCACCGTCCAACTCGACGATGAGTCGCTTGGCCGAGCAGAAGAAATCGACGACGTAAGGGCCAATCGGTGCCTGCCTTCGAAAATGCGTTCCGTCCGTTGGCAGCTCTCTCAGCGCGCGCCACAAGATTCGTTCATGCGGCGTCGTGTTGGCGCGCAGCTTCTTCGCGGCGGCTCTGCGGATTGATGTTGAGACCATTTGTGTGGCTTCACCCCACCCCGATCGCACCCGCGATGCTGTGCATCGCGCGCGCAATCGACCCTCCCCCTCCAGGGGAGGGTGAAGTGGGAGCGCAATCCTTGCGCGAATGCAAGCGCGGTCAGAAATCATTTCCCGGAAGGCGCACCTGCCTTCATCCTTCCCTGGAGGGGGAGGATCGCCGCGCATGTAATGCGCGGCGAGGTGGGGTGACGGTCTCTCCGCGGTGGAGTTGCGCGTCCTAAATCGCGCTCTCGCCTTCGTGCTGGAAGCCGAGATAGCTCGCGGCGACGCCCTTGTTGGCGGCGATCTCCGTCGCGGGGCCTGACAGCACGAACTCGCCGAGCTCCATGACATAGGCGCGGTCGGCGATCTGCAATGCGGCCTGGGCGTTCTGCTCGACGAGGAGCACCGAGACGCCGGCGGCGCGGAGCTCGCCGACGATGCGGAAGATGTCGGCGACGATGATCGGAGCGAGGCCGAGGCTCGGCTCGTCCAGCATCAAGAGCTTCGGCGCGCCCATCAGCGCGCGGCCCATCGCCAGCATCTGCTGCTCGCCGCCGGACAGCGTTCCGGCAAGCTGCTTGCGCCGCTCCTTGAGCCGCGGAAACAGCGTGTAGACCCGCTCCAGCGAGGCGGCCGCGACGGCCTTCGCGATCCGGAACGCGCCGAGCTCGAGATTGTCCTCGACATTCATTGTGCCGAACAATTCGCGATGCTCGGGCACCAGGCTGAGGCCGGTGGCGACGCGGTCCTCGATATCGAGCGGCGCCATGTCGACGCCGGCGAAGCTGGTGCGCCCCTTCAGCGGCAGCACGCCCATGATGGCGTTGAGCAAGGTGGTCTTGCCGGCGCCGTTGGCACCGATGATGGTGACGATCTCGTTCTGGGCGACGTCGAGCGAAACGCCGCGCACCGCCTCGACCTTGCCGTAGGAGATGTGAACGTCGGTCACCGATAGCAGCGCACTCATGCGGCGGCTCCGAGATAGGCCTTGATCACGTCGGGATTGCGCTTGATCGCGGCCGGCGTGCCCTCGGCGATCTTGGTGCCGAAATCCAGCACCACGATGCGGTCGGCGAGATCCATCACGAACCCCATGTCGTGCTCGACCAGCAGCACCGACATGCCGCCGTCGCGCAATTGCCGGAGCAGCGCGGCCAGCCGCTGCTTCTCCATGTGGCGCAGGCCGGCGGCCGGCTCATCGAGCAGCAGCAGCATCGGATCGACGCACAGCGCGCGGGCGATCTCGACGATGCGCTGCTGTCCGAGCGACAGCGAGCCCGCGAGCTGGTCGATCTGGTCCGACAGGCCGACGCGCGCGATCTGCCGCGCGGCTTCCGCCAGTAGCTTCGACTCGTCGGCGCGGTCGAGCCGGAGCATGCTGGAGATCGCGCCGGAATTGCCGCGCAGATGCGCGCCGATCGCGACGTTCTCCAGCACGGTCATGTCGGGCACCAGCTTGACGTGCTGGAAAGTTCTGGAAACGCCGAGCTTGACCACCTCCTGCGGCGGAGCGTTCGCGACCGCGTTGCCGAGCACGGAGATCTTGCCGCTGGTTGCGGTCAGGACGCCGGTGATCAAATTGAAGGTCGTGCTCTTGCCAGCGCCGTTCGGGCCGATCAGCGCGACGATCTCGCGGGCGTTGACGTCGAACGAGACGTCGTTGACCGCGAGCACGCCGCCGAACTGCTTGCGCGCCTTGTCGATGTGCAGAAGGATCGGAGACGTTCCGGGCGCCCGTTCGCGGTGCTCCAGCTTCACGGACGTGTCCGGGGTCTTGCGGGCGGGCTTGAACGGCAGCCGCGACATCAGCCAGGGCCAGACGCCCTGGGGCGCGAGCTGCAGCAGCAGCACCAGCATGATGCCGAACACGATGGTCTCGAGCTGGCTCTGGCCGCCGAAGATGTAGGGCAGGTAGCTCTGCAGCACCTCCTTGAGGATCACGACGATGCCGGCGCCGAGCACGCCGCCCCAGACGTAGCCCGCGCCGCCGACCACGGCGATGAACAGATACTCGATGCCGGCCTGCGCGCCGAACGGCGTTGGGTTGGCGGCGCGCTGGAAATGCGCATACAGCCAGCCGGACAGGCCGGCCAGCACCGCGGCATAGATGAACACCAACAGCTTCGCGCGGGGCGTCTGCACGCCGAACGCTTCCGCCGCAACATGGCCGCGCCGCAAGGCGCGGATCGCGCGCCCGGTGCGGGAGTCCAAGAGGTTCATGGTCAGCAGCGCGGACAGCAGCACCGCGACCCAGATCGCGTAGTAGATCGCATCCGGGCTCAGCATCTTGAACGAGCCGATCGACAGCGGGGGAATGCCGGAGATGCCGTCGTTGCGGCCGAGGAATTCGAGCTTGCTGAACAGATAGAACAGCCCGATGCCCCAGGCGATGGTGCCGAGCGGCAGATAATGGCCGGATAGCCGTACCGTGACGATGCCGAGCAGCACGGCGGCGATGCCGCTGACCAACAGCGAAGCCGGCAGCGTCAGCCAGGGCGAGACGCCGTAGGCGGTGGTCAGCACCGCCGTGGTGTAGGCGCCGAAGCCGCAGAACGCGGCCTGGCCGAACGAGGTCAGGCCGCCGACGCCGGTGAGCAGCACGAGGCCCATCGCGACCAGCGCGGCGAGGCCGATATTGTCGAGCAGCACGATCCAGAACGGCGGGATGCCCGGGACAAGCGGAATCACCGCCATCACGAGCGCGAAGATGATGAGGGGAAGGCGCTGCGCCATCGCGCTCAATCCTTCTCTTCTTCGACCTCGGGCGCCGCGAGGGAGCGCAACACGAGCACGGGGAGGATCAGCGTGAACACGATGACTTCCTTGAAATTGCTGGCGTAGAACGATGAGAAGGCCTCGACGATGCCGACCACGATGGCGGCGACCGCGGTCAGGGGATAGCTGACCAGGCCGCCGATGATGGCGGCGATGAAGCCCTTCAGGCCGATCAGGAAACCGGTGTCGTAATAGAGCGTGGTGATCGGCACGATCAGGATGCCGGAGATCGCGCCGATGACGGAGGCGAGCAGGAACGCGATCTGGCCGGACAGCGTGGTGCGAATGCCGACCAGGCGGGCGCCGAGGCGGTTGACCGCGGTGGCGCGCAGCGCCTTGCCGGTCTTGGTGTAGCCGAAGAACAGCCACAGGGCGACGATGAAGCCGATCGTCAGGCCGTAGACCGCAAGGCTCTGCCCGGTGAAGCGCAGCGGGCCGGCGGTTACTGCGGCATTCGACAGCGCAGGCGCGCGCAGGCCTTCGGCGCCGAAGAACACCAGGCCGAGGCCCTGCAGCGCCAGATGGCAGCCGACCGAGGCGATCAGCAGCACCAGCACGGAAGTGTGCGCGATCGGCCGGAACGCGATGCGGTAGAGGAACAAACCGATCGCCGCCACGATCAGGAGCGCGAGCGCGATGTTGACGGCGATCGGCGTGCCGGGACCGACCAGCGCGTAAATCAGACCGAGCAGCGCGACGGGAAAGGCGATGTTGAGCGCGACCGAGCGGATCACCAGCCGCGCATGCAGCGCGTTACGGGCGAAGAACAGGTCGAGGGCGAAGGCGACGAGGCCCATCGCGACCGCAAGCCGCGCTGTGCCGGGCACCTGGCCGGTCGCCAGCATGGCGTAGCTCAGCGCGCCGTAGGTGACGAATTCGCCCTGCGGGATCAGGATCACCCGCGTGACCGCGAACACCAGCACCAGGGCCAGCCCCAGCAGTGCGTAGATCGCGCCATTGGTGATGCCGTCCTGCAGCAGGAACAGCATGATCGTTGTGTTCAAGGCCGAGCGCTCCCCCTCAAGCGTCGGACCGCCTCAACCGGTCGTGCCGGTCAGGTCGGCCGATATCGGCTGTTGAAAGCTGCCGACATTTGATATAGTCCATAACAATTATTAGATATAATCTCAAGGTCCCCGAGTGTCGTGCGGGATTCTTGTAGCGGGATTGCGAGCCTGGAGCGATGACTGTTTCCAAGACCGCCACCGATGCCCTCCGTTCGTCGCGGGCCCTGCGCAGGGAACCGGCCGATTCTGCCGGGGACGACAGCATGCTGCAACTGGGCGAACTGTCCGGATTGCTCGGCTATTCGTTGAAGCGCGCGCAGCTCAGGGTCTTCGAGGACTTCCTGCGCTGCGTCGCGCCGCTGCAGCTGACGCCGGCGCAGTTCTCGGTGCTGCTTCTGCTCGACAAGAATCCGGGCCGCAACCAGACCGAGATCGCCAACACGCTCGGGATCCTCAGGCCGAATTTCGTCGCGATGCTCGACGCGCTGGAGAGCCGCGACCTTTGCGCGCGGATGCGCTCCACCAACGACCGCCGTTCCCACATCCTCGTCCTGACCGACAAGGGCCGCGCCGTGCTGGCGCGCGCCAAGAAGCTGGTCGCCAACAAGCACGAGGCGCGGCTGATCGAGGTGCTCGGTCCGGCCAACCACGCCGCGCTGCTGGAGATGCTGGCGAAGCTCGCGCAGGAGTTTTGAGAGAGCGCGACGGCCCGTCCGCTCGCAATGACGCGTTGGGTTGATACATATCCAGCATGCGGGCGCCGCCAGGCGGCGAACCATCGCGGTCTAAAGCTTGTAGCCGATGTTCCGCAGCAAATCCTTCCGCCACGCAATGTCGGCGTCGGTTTCGACACCCAGCGGCGAGGCGCCATCCACCACGCCGAGCACGCCGCGCCCGAGCTCCGTCTGCGCGACGATCACCTGTGTTGGATTGGCCGTCGAGCAATAGATGCGGCAGACCTCCGGCACTGCGCGCACCGCCGGGAGCACATTGACGGGAAAGAACCCGTCGCCGAGGAAAATCAGGAAGGTGTGACCGGCGCCGATCGCCAATGCGTTGTCGCGTGCCAGGGCGAGCGAGGCGTCGTCGTTACCGGAGCAGCGCACCAACCGCTTGCCGGAGGCCTCGCAGAAAGCCAACCCGAAGCGGATGCGCGGAACCGTGCCCACCAGCGCTTCGTGAAGGTCTTCCACGGTCTTGATGAAATGCGACTGGCCGAAGATGAAGTTGGTCTCATCCGGCTTGACGATGGGCACCACGGTGAGTTCCATGGCTTCGCTCCTGCACGCGAACTCCCCAATCCATGGTAGGCCGTCGGAGGGCGTTTGCAAGCGGCCACAGGCGCTCAAATGTGCCGGCTGTTGCTTCGGCTCACGCCGACCAGCGTCCGTACTCACGATGGCTCTCAAGGGGGGACCGGAAATCGCCGGGAGGTTGCGCGCCGAAGGGCGGCAATTGTGGTATCGTCCGTCAAGCGCGATGGCCCGTATGTTGCCCGGCCCCTCGCAAATGGCCGCGAAGCGTACCGAGCGTTGCTAACGGATCTGAAGGGAGCGCTTCCGGGGGCTCGAGGAGGATCAACGCCGTGAAGCGGGACTTCGACCTCATCGTCTATGGCGCGACGGGTTACACCGGGGGTCTCATCGCCGAATATCTGGCGACATCCTATCGCGGCGACGATGCTCCGTCCTGGGCAATTGCGGGACGCTCGACCGACAAACTCCAGAAAGTGCGTGCCGACATCGGCGCACCGGACGATTTGCCGTTAGTGAAGGCGGATGCCGCCGAGCCGGCCAGCCTGCGTTCGATGTGCGAGCGCGCGACCGTGGTCGTCACCACGGTCGGGCCCTATCAGCTTCACGGTCCCGAGCTAGTGGCGGCATGCGCGGCCACCGGCACGGCCTATGTTGATCTTTGCGGCGAACCGGGCTGGATGCGGGGTATGATCGACGCCCATCACGAAGAGGCAAAACGGACCGGCGCGCGCATCGTCTTCTCCTGTGGCTTCGATTCCATCCCGTTCGATCTCGGTGTGCTCACGTTGCAGGAGAAGGCGCGCGAGAAATTCGGACGCGCGGCGCGGCGGGTGAAGGCCCGTCTGCGCAAGGTGAGGGGTGGCATGTCTGGCGGCACCGCGGCGAGCGCTCAGGCGACGCTGGCCGCCGCGGCGCGCGACCCGGCCCTGATCCGGCTGCTGACCGATCCCTTCGCGTTGACGCCGGGCTTCACTGGGCCGTCTCAGCCGTCGGGCCTCGTCCCCGAATATGACACGAGCATGCACGCGTGGCTCGTGCCGTTCCCGATGGCGCCGATCAACACCAAGAACGTGCACCGCACGAACTTCCTGTTGGGCCATCCCTACGGCAGGGACTTCGTTTATGACGAGATGATGGTGGCGCCGGGACTTGGGGACATCGCGAGCGTGACGACGGAGACGTTCGCCACGGTGGTGTCCTTGTTCGGGACCGGCGGTCTCAAACGCGGCGCAGGCCCGACCCGGGAAGCGCGCGAGAGGGGCTTCTACGACATCTTCTTTCTGGGCGAGGTGCCGGATGGCGGACGGGTCGAAGCCGTTGTCACCGGCGACGGCGATCCAGGCTATGGCTCGACAAGCAAGATGATCACCGAAAGCGCTCTCTGCGTCGTGCGTGACGTGCAGGGTGAGGGCGGCATCTGGACGCCGGGCGCGCTGATGGGGCCGGCCTTGCGCAAGCGTCTAAAGGAGCGCGCCGGCCTCACTTTCAATGCGCGTTGAGGTCACGCACGCAGTCGGCAGGTATAGCAGCCCGTTCGGCTAAAAAAGCGACTAGAGGGCGATCATACGATCGTCCGCTACGATACTTGAACTTGGCTCCGACTCTTCTGCTTGCAAGGAAGGCAACCCTAATCCAGGGCCAAGCAATTGACGGCAGCGAAGCAGTGCCGCAAATCCGGACAGTGCGTCGAGACTGGTCCGAAGCAGCATCGGTAACTCGCTCGGCTGTTTCATTGTCGCACGGACCAGCGCGGCGAGATCGATCGTCCCGTTTGCACGCACTGCGGACAGGGCGGCGGCAGGAAGCTGCCGACCGGCCGGATCCATGATCACGCGGACGGCAGTCATAGGGAGGCCGCGCGCTGCAGCGACACTCGCCGCCACATGGGATTCGTTATCGACCGCCAGCGCGCCTGTACTCATATGCAGCGAGCGCTTCGCTTCTGGATGCATGGCGACCGTGGTCACACCAGCAATAGGGCCATAAATCGAACCGGGGATGAGTCGAAGCAAGGCTTGCGACCAGTCTCGATCAGTGAAGAGCTGAATCGTTTCCGAAACGATCGTCGATGCTACGACGCATGCGCCTGCCGGGAGGTCGGGCGAAAGGCCGCCCGCGACGCCAAAGCTGATAAGACCGTAGCAATCCTCAGCAATTGCCGACGCGAGAGACTCCGCGAGCGTGCTGCCATCGCCACTGCAGATCGCCTGCGTATGCAGGTCTGCAGCGATCCGCGCCTCAAATGCAAGTCCCGTGACTCCAATCACCGCTGCCATGAGTCCGCTCCCCGGATGCCGCGCTGGACGGCGAGTGTCCGCGCATGCGGGTCGTATCAGGAGTGTTCTGCTCCAACGCCAAATCGCAAATGACTAACGAGTTAGTTTCTGACGGATATGTTAGCTGCTTTGTTTTGGCGCCGTGATAAATGCTGCCTAGGGCCGGGATCCGTGGCGAGCGTGAGATCGTGCCGGAAGCTGCAACAGCGCACTTGACGAGCCAAATCGGCGACCTCACGAGACGCGTGCCGATGCAATGTCCGCCGCGTCTCCAAGTCATCGTGCGGAACGATTTGGAGCGTTGTCCGCGCTGGCAGTTCGCCTTCGCGAGCGAGCGCAAGGATCATCGATACTATGAGTTGGTCGAGGATACCCTTCATCCCGAGTTCGATTACCGGTATTTCCTCATCAAAGATGCGGTTGATCAGGTTTGTGCTGTACAGCCATTCTTCCTAATGGACCTGGATTTGCTGGCCGGTGCGAGGCCGCGGTTTGGCGTACTCATCGACGCCATTCGCCGGATGTGGCCAGGTTTGATGCGCGCCCGTGCGCTCATGGTCGGGTGCGTCGCAGGGGAAGGTCATCTTGACGGGGACGAGGCCTGCCATCGAGGCTGCGCGGAACTGCTGGCCTCTACGATTGCAATACATGCTCGCAGGCTCGGGGCGCGGCTGATCGTGCTCAAAGAGTTTCCGGCGCGATACCGACCAATCCTCGACTGCTTGATCGCTCACGGCTTCACCCGCATCCCCAGCCTGCCCATGATCAGGCTTTGCATCGATTACGCCAATTTCGATGACTATATGAATCATGCGCTCAACAGCGCAACCCGCAAGAAACTTCGCAAGAAGTTTGAGGCGACAGCGCGGGCCTCTCCATCCGTCGAGATGAACGTCGTCAACGACGCGACGCCGGTGATCGCGCAGATCTATCCATTGTATTTCCAAGTCTATCAGCGTTCGAAACTGCACTTCGAGAAGCTGACGGAACGATACTTCTGCGACTTGGGGCGGCGGATGGGGGACAAGGTCCGCTTCTTCCTCTGGCGTCAGAACGAGCGGATCGTCGCGTTTGCCGCATGCATGGTACATGGTGACGCGATCTATGCGGAGTACATAGGTCTCGACTACGATGTCGCCTTAGACCTGCACCTCTATCATTATGTGTTTCGCGACATGGTGAGCTGGGCAATCGCCAACGGGTACAAATGGTTTCGCAGCAGCGGGCTGAACTATGATCCAAAGCTGCACCTGAGGCACTTGCTTGATCCGATCGACTTATACGTTCGGCACACCTCCGCGCCGATCAACTCAGTGTTGAAGCGCATTTTGCCGGTGCTCGAGCCGACGCGATATGACGAGACGCTTGCGAAGTTTCGTAACTATCAGGAGCTTTGGGCGCAGCCCGAGACTGGCCTTGGGTCCGTCAAGGATACGGCCTAATCCACCAAAATCACCCGCACGTCATTGACGTTGGTCAGCGTCGGTCCGGTCAGCAACAAATCCCCGGTCTGGGCGAAGAACCCCGTCGCATCGTTGTTCTCGAGATAGGCCTTCGGATCGAGGCCGATCGATTTCATCTTCGCGAATGTCGCCTGGTCGATCACGGCGCCGGCCGGGTCGGTCGCGCTGCCGGCGCCGCCGTCGGCGCCGTCGGTATCGGCGGCCAGCGCTGAGACGTCGGGCGTATCCTTCAGCAGGCCGGCCAGCGCCAGCGCGTATTCCTGGTTGGGGCCGCCGCGGCCGTTGCCGCGCACCGTCACCGTCAGCTCGCCGCCGGCGATGATCGCGACCCGCTTGCCTTCGCTGCGCGCCTTCAGCGCCAGCCGCGCATGCGCGGCCGCGATCTCGCGGGCCTCGCCTTCGAGATCGGCGCCGAGCGCGATGGTCTCGTAGCCGGCGTCCCGCGCGACCTTCACCGCGGCGTCGATCGAGGCCTTCGGCTTTGCCAGCAGTTCGAATGTCGCCCGCGCGAAGACGGCATCGCCGGGCTTGCAGCTTTCGTTCGCGGGATCGTCGAGCGCGCGGCGGACCGCGTCGTCGATCGAGAGATTGTATTTGGCGACCAGTGCGCGGGCGTCCGCCAGCGTGGTCGGATCCGGCACCGTCGGCCCGGAGGCGATCGCGGAGGGATCGTCATGCGGCACGTCCGATATCGCCAGCGTGACGATCTCGGCCGCGTGCTGGCCGGCGCGCGCCAGCCGTCCGCCCTTGATGCGCGAGAGATGCTTGCGCACGGTGTTCATCTCGCCGATCGGCGCGCCGGAGCGCAGCAGTGCGCGGTTGACCTGCTGCTTCTGGGTAAAGCTCACGCCGTCGACCGGCGCGATCCAGTTCGCCGAACCGCCGCCGGTCAGCAGCACCAGCAGGAGATCGTCCGGGGTCGCGGTCGCGGCGAGCCGCAGCGTGTCGTCCGCCGCCTTGAGCCCGGCCTCGTCGGGCACCGGGTGGCCGGCCTCGACCACCTTGATACGGCGGGTCGGCACGCCATGGCCGTGGCGGGTGGTGGCGATGCCGACCAGCCGCGACGGATCGAGCTCGAGCGCGTCGAGATAATGCCGCTCGGCCGCCGCGGCCATCGCCGCGGCGCCCTTGCCTGCGCAGAGACAGATCACCCGTCCCTTCGGCACCGGCCGCAGCCGCGACGCCAGCACGACGTCGGGATGCGCAGCCGCCACAGCGGCATCGAAGATCGAACGCAGGAAAGGACGACGGTCGGTCATGGTTGTGCCTTATGTAACGCGGTCAGTGTCCGCCGACTTCGCCGCTGATGACGTCGCCGAACAATTGCCAGCGCTCGCCCTTGAACTGCATCAGCTGGAGCTGTTCGATCGGCTGGAAGTCGGCAGGCCCGGTCGACAGCGTCACGCCGGGCAGCAGGCCGCCCTGCGCGAATTGCTTCAGGCTCGCCGCCTGCTTCATCACATTGGCGCGGGTGAGGTCGTCACCGCAGCGGCGCAGCACCTCGACCATCGTGGTCGCCATGTTGTAGCCGGTCATCGCCGAGGCATCGACGCGGTTGGTGTCAGGCATGTATTTGGCGAGCAGTTCGTCGAACGCCTTCATGCCGGCGTCATCCTTCCACTGCGGATCGCTGGCGTCCTTGGCGTAGGCGGCCGAGATCACGCCCTGCGCATTGTCGAGGCCGGCCGGACGCATCACGGTCGCGGTGGAGGCCGAGACGTTGGAGACGATGGTCACCGGCTTCCAGTTCATCTCGCCGAGCTTCTTGATCGCCTGGGCGCCGAATTTCGGCGTGGTGAAGAAGACGATGACGTCGGGATTGGAGGATTTCAGCCGCACCACATGGGAATCGATCGTCGGCTCGGCGACTTCATAGCTCTCCTTGGCGACGACGCGCGCGGGATCGCTGGCGAAGCCGTCTTCCAGGCCCTTGAGGTAGTCCTTGCCCATGTCGTCGTTCTGGTAGAGCACCGCGACCTTGGTGGCGGGCTTTTCCTTGAGCAGATATTTCGCGTAGATCCGCGACTCGCTCTGGTAGCTGGGCAGCCAGCCCATGGTCCAGGGGAAGGCCTTCGGATCGTTCCACTTGGTCGCGCCGGTGGCGACGAACAGCTGCGGTACCTTCTTGGCGTTGAGATATTTCTGGATCGCGGTGTTGGAGGCGGTGCCGAGCGTGCCGAACAGGAACAGCACCTCGTCGCTCTCGACCAGCTTGCGGGCCTGCTCGACGGCCTTCGGCGGCGAGTAGGCGTCGTCATAGGAGACGAAAGTGATCTTGCGCCCGTTGATGCCGCCGTCGTCGTTGACCTTCTTGAACACCGCGGCCATCGCCTTGCCGACCACGCCATAGGCCGACGCCGGGCCGCTATAGGGCACGATGTTGCCGATCTTGATCTCGGTGTCGCTCGCACCGGTGTCGTATTTCTTCTGCGCCCATGCGGCATTGCCGGTCGCGGCGGCGACGGCGAGGCCGAACAGGGCGGTTGCGACACGGTGTCGGATCGGCATCGGCATGTCCCGAAATCTCCTTGTTGTTGCCGCCGCGCAAGGGCGTCGGTTTCTTGTCGGGTTTCTTGCCGGTTTACCTAGCGTATTGCCGGGCAAAGTGTAAGCGGGCATTGCCCGGGCCGGCCTGCGAGCAGGCCATGGCTTTGTATTCTGGTTTCCGACGCGTCTTCTTCGCGCGAACCGGTACCCGCTTCGCCCGGAAATGCGCCAACAAAAAGCCCCCTGCGAGGGTATCGCAGGGGCCATTCCCGGTCGGGAGGCGGCGGGAGATCAGCCGCCGACGTCGGCGCTGATGACCTCGCCGAACAGTTCCCATTTCTCGCCCTTGAACTTCATCAGCTGCAGCTGGCTGATCGGCGCGAAATCGTTCGCCGCGGTGTTGATCTTGACGCCAGGCAGCAGCACCTCGGTGCGGAAGTCCTTCAGGCTTGCGGCCTGCTTCATGATGTTCTCGCGGGTGAGGTTGTCGCCGCACTGCTTCAGCACCTGGACCAGCGTCTGCGCCACGCCGAAGCCGACCACGGTGCCGCCGTCGAGCTTGTCGCCTTCGGGGAAGTCCTTGGCCATGAAGGCGTAGAACTCCTTCATGCCGGGGTCATTGTCCCATTGCCTGTCGGAAGCGTCCTTCAGGTAGGCGGCGGAGATGATGTCCTGCGCGTTCTCGAAGCCGGCCGGCTTGATCACGCTGCCGACCGATGCCGACACGTTGTTGAGGAAGTGGGTCGGCTTCCAGCCGATTTCGGCGACCTTCTTGATTGCCTGGGCCGCGAATTTCGGCGTCGCGATGTCGATGAAGACGTCGGCGTTGCTCGCCTTCAGCTTGACGATGTTGCTGTCGATGGTCGGCTGGGAGGTCTCGAAGCTTTCTTCGGCGACGATCATGCTGGCGGCCTTCTGGCCGAGCCCGTCCTTCAGGCCCTTCAGGTAGTCCTTGCCGTAATCGTCATTCTGGTAGAGCACCGCGATCTTGGCGTTCGGCATGTTCTTCAGGATGTACTTGGCGTAGATCTGGGTCTCGCTCTGGTAGTTGGGCTGCCAGCCCATGGTCCAGGGAAAGTCCTTCGGGTCGTTCCACTTGGTGGCGCCGGTGGCGACGAACAGCTGCGGCACCTTCTTGGAGTTCATGTATTTCTGGATCGCCGAGTTCGACGGCGTGCCGAGCGAGTTGAAGATCAGCAGCACCTCGTCGCTCTCGACCAGCTTGCGGGCCTGTTCCACGGCCTTCGGCGGCGAGTAGGCGTCATCGTAGGAGATGAAGTTGATCTTGCGGCCATTGATGCCGCCGGCGTCGTTGACCTTCTTGAAATAGGCGGCCTCGGTGCGGCCGATGACGCCATAGGCGGACGCCGGGCCGCTGTAGGGCATGATGTTGCCGATCTTGATCTCGGTATCGCTGGCGCCGGTGTCGTATTTCTTCTGGGCAAGCGCAGCGCTGCCGGATGTCGCGACGAGCGCGAGCGCGGCCCCGAGGACCGCAAGTTTTTTGGTAGCGGACATCTATGTCTCTCTCCCTGTTTGTCATGTGTCTCGGCCTCTTGCTTGGAGAGCTCTTTATTTGGCTGCAGTGATTATCATTTTAGGCGGTTCGCCTCAATGAGAAGCCCCTGCGGCAAACGCCGCAGGGGCGGTATCTTTGGTCGACCTTCCCGGCCTAACCGCCGACGTCGGCGCTCAAGACTTCGCCGAAGCGCTCCCAGGTCTCGCCCTTGAAGCGGATCAATTGCAGTTGCGAAAGCGGCGCGAAATCGGTCGCCGAGGTGTTGACCTTGACGCCGGGCAGCAGGCCGCCGGGCTCGTAATCGCGAATGCTGGCCGCCTGCTTCATGATGTTCTCGCGGGTCAGATTGTCACCGCAGGCCTTGAGCACGTGGACCAGGCCCTGCGAGACGATATAGGCGTACATCACGGAGGCATCGGCCCGGTTCGCTTCCGGATAGTACTTATCGAGGAATTCGTTCCAGGCGATCATCGCCTTGTCGGTCTTCCACTGCGCGTCGGTCGGATCCTTGAAATATTGCGACGAGACGATGTCCTGGGCGTTCTCGAAGCCCGCGGGCTTGATCACGCTGCCGATCGATCCGGAGACGTTGTTGAGGAAGTGCAGCGGCTTCCAGCCGAGCTCGGCATTCTTCTTGATCGCCTGTGCGGCGAACTTCGGCGTCGTGATGTTGAAGAATACGTCGGCGCCGGAGGCCTTGAGCCTGACGATGTGGGAGTCGATGGTCGGCTCCGTCACCTCATAGCTGTCCTCGGCGACGATCATCGACGCGGCCTTGGCGCCGAGCCCGTCCTTGAATCCCTTCAGATAGTCCTTGCCGTAGTCGTCGTTCTGGTAGAGCACCGCGATTTTGGCATCCGGCTTGTTCTTCAGGATGTACTTCGCATAGATGATGGACTCGCTCTGGTAGTTGGGCTGCCAGCCCATCGTCCAGGGGAAATTCTGCGGGTCGTTCCACTTGGTGGCGCCGGTGGCGACGAACAGTTGCGGCACCTTCTTCTGGTTCATGTATTTTTGGATCGCCGAGTTCGGTGGCGTGCCGAGCGAATTGAAGATCAGCAGTACCTCGTCGCTCTCGACCAGCTTGCGCGCCTGCTCGACCGTCTTCGGCGGAGTGTAAGCGTCGTCGTAGCTGATGAAGGTGATCTTGCGGCCGTTGATGCCGCCCTCGGCGTTGATCTTGCGGAAATAGGCCTCCTCGGTCTTGCCGATCACGCCATAGGCTGAGGCCGCTCCGCTATAGGGCATGATGTTGCCGATCTTGATCTCGGTGTCGGAGGCGCCGGTGTCGTATTTCTTCTGGGCAAGCGCCGCGCTGCCGGATGCGGCGACGAGCGCAAGCGCAGCAGCAAATGCCGTCAATTGTCGTATTGCAGACATGCCGTTTCTCTCCCTGATTGCCGATGATGTGTCGCGGCCCCCTGTTTCGAGGGCTCATTATTGGTCGTAAAAACTATCATCTTACCTGGGGTGTCTCAATGAAAAGCCCCTGCGGCATTGCCGCAGGGGCTGCGTCTTTAGTCGACCACCCTCAAGGCGGGCCGCTGCTCAAAAATCCGCCAACGCGTTCGCGTGTGCGTGGAGCCAACCGCGGAGATTGCTGTCGAGTAAAGCGACGCTGTTGAGTTGAGCGAGCGGATCGAACAGACCGACGTGACGATCAGTTGCTCAGATTGCTCGAAATGATGTCCCCGAACAGCTCCCACCTTTCGCCCTTGAACCGCATCAGGCGCAGTTGCTTGATCGGTGCGAAATCGGTGGCCGAGGTGTTGATGCTGATGCCCGGCAGCAGCGTGCCGGGGACGAAATCCTTCAGGCTTGCGGCCTGCTTCATGACATTGGCGCGGGTGAGGTCGTCACCGCACATCTCCAGCACCTTCACCATGGTCTGTGCGGCGGCGTAGCCGAACGAAGTGGCGCCGTCGAGCTTGTTGGCGTCGGGATAATTCTTCTTGAGGAAGGCGAGGAATTTTTCCATGCCGGGATCCTTGTCCCACTGCGGATCGGCGCCGTCCTTGAGATAGGATGCCGATAGGATACCCTGCGAATTCTCGAAGCCCGCCGGCTGCATCACGCCGCCGACCGACGCCGAGACATTGGCGACGATCTGCAACGGCGTCCACGCGATCTCGGCGGCCTTCTTGATCGCCTGTGCCGCGAATTTCGGCGTCGTGATGCTGACGAAGGTGTCGGCACCGGTGGCCTTCAGCTTGACGATGTGGCTGTCGATCGTGGGCTCGGATGTCTCGTAGGCCTCCTCGGCGACGATCATCGATGCCTTGTCGCCGAAGGCGTCCTTCAGGCCCTTGAGGTAGTCCTTGCCGAAATCGTCGTTCTGGTAGAGCACGGCGACCTTGGCGTCGGGCTTGTGCTTCATGATGTATTTTGCGTAGACCCGCGCCTCGTCCTGGTAGGACGGCTGCCAGCCCATGGTCCACGGATAATCTTTCGGGTCGTTCCACTTCGAGGCGCCGGAGGCGATGAACAGCTGCGGCACCTGCTTCTCGTTCATGTATTTCCGGATCGCCGCATTGGTCGCGGTCCCGACCGAGCCGAACAGCAGCAGCACTTCGTCGTTCTCGACCAGCTTGCGCGCCTGCTCCACCGTCTTGGGCGGCGAGTAGCCGTCATCGTAGGAGATGAACTTGATCTTGCGGCCGTGGATGCCGCCGGCATCGTTGATCATCCTGAAGTAGGCGGCCTCGGTCTTGCCGATCGTGCCATAGGCCGAGGCGGGGCCGCTGTAGGGCATGGTGTTGCCGATCTTGATCTCGGTGTCGCTGGCCCCGGTGTCGTATTTCTTCTGCGCCAGCGCGACATTGCAGCTCGTCAGGATCAGAGCGAATGCGGACAACAGCGCCGTCAGGGACGGACGTGCGGCAGTCATGGTTTCCCCACCTCGGGTTCTTTGTTTGGAGTATTCAATACCATCGGCGCGGGGCGTCAACAAAAAGCCCCCGCGACGGATATCGCGGAGGCTGTTGTTTTATTCCCGCAGTGCAACGTCACTCGGAGGGGACGTCGCCGGAAATGATGTCACCGAACAGCTCCCACTTCTGCCCCTTGAAACGCTGCATCTGCAGCTGGGCGATCGGGGCGAAGTCGGTGGCCGAGGTGTTGATCTTGACGCCGGGCAGCAGGGTGTCGGGCGTAAAGTCCTTCAGGCTCGCCGCCTGCTTCATGACGTTGGCGCGGGTGAGATCGTCGCCGCACATTTCGAGCACCTTGGCGAGCGTCTGTGCGGCGCCATAGCCGTACACATAGCCGCCGTCGGTCTTGTCGGCGCCCGGCATGTACTTGTCGAGAAACTCGGCCCACTTCTTCATGCCGGGGTCGTTGTTCCACTGTGTGTCGGCGCCGTCCTTGGCGTAGGCCGCCGACAGCACGCCCTGCGCGTTGTCGAAGCCCGCCGGCTGCATCACGCTGCCGACCGAGGCCGACACGTTGGTGATGATCTGCAGCGGCTTCCAGCCGAGCTCGGCGGTCTTCTTGATGGTCTGCGCGCCGAACTTCGGCGTGGTGTAGATCAGCAGCACGTCGGGATTGGCGGCCTTGATCTTGACGATGTGGCCGTCGATCGACGGCTCCGAAATCTCATAGCTCTCCTCCATGATGATGCTGGAGGCCGCCTTGGCGCCAAAGCCGTCCTTGGTGCCCTTGAGGTAGTCTTTGCCGAAATCGTCGTTCTGATAGAGGATCGCGATCTTGGCGTCGGGCTTCTCCTTCATCAGCCACTTGGCGTAGATCTGCGCTTCGCTCTGGTAGCTCGGCTGCCAGCCCATGGTCCACGGGAAGTTCTTCGGGTCGTTCCACTTGGTGGCGCCGGTCGCGACGAACAGCTGCGGGATCTTCTTGGAATTCAGGTATTTCTGGATCGCGGTGTTGGACGGGGTGCCGAGCGGGTTGAAGACGAGCAATACCTCGTCGCTCTCGACCAGCTTGCGCACCTGCTCGACCGCCTTCGGCGGCGAATAGGCGTCGTCATAGCTGACGAAATTGACCTTGCGGCCGTTGATGCCGCCGCGATCGTTGATCATCTTGAAGTAGGCTTCTTCGGTCTTGCCGATCACGCCATAGGCGGAGGCTGGTCCCGAATAGGGGATGATGTTGCCGACCTTGATCTCGGTATCGCTTGCGCCGGTGTCGTATTTCTTTTGGGCGAATGCGGCAGTGGACGTCGCGGCAACAGCGACGATCGCCGCGGAAATCGCGGCGATCCGAACGGTAGAAAGCATAATATCTCCTGGTTTGCTTCTATAGGCTGTCAGTTTTTCTTGAACTTTGCGGCCAGTTGCTGGGCAACGATCGCAACCTGCCTGGCGCCGTGCGGCACGAGGAAGATGACGAGGAACAGCAGCACGCCGAACACCGCGCCCGAAAGGCCCTTCGAAATACCCTCGGCGATGTTGGGCACGAAGATGATGAAGGCGGAGCCTACGATCGAGCCGGGCAGCCAGCCGACGCCGCCGACCACCATGCCGAGGAACAGCGAGATCGCGAGCTGGATGGTGTAGCCGTCGGGCGCCACGAACTGCACTGCGATGGCGCCGAGACCGCCGGCAACGCCGGTGATGCCGGCCGAGACGCCGAACGCCAGCGTCTTGTACAGCGCGACGTCGACGCCCATCGCGGAAGCCGCGATCTCGTTGTCGCGGATCGCCATGAAGGCGCGGCCGGAGCGCGAGCGCAGCAGGTTCACCGAAGCGATATAGATCGCGATCGTGACCACCAGCGTGAAGTAATACAGCCACATGTCCTGCCCCATCGGCAGGCCGAACGGCGCATCCGGCTTGGTGACCACGAGACCCTGCACGCCGCCGGTCCAGTGCTCGAAATAGCCCAGCTTCAGAAGCTGAGGCATCGCGGTGGCTAGCGCAAAGGTCGCGAGCGCCAGATAGACGCCGGATAGCCGCAGCGCCGGCTGGCCGAACAGGAAGCCGAAGGCGAAGCAGACGATGCCGGCGATCGGCAGCGTGAGGGCATAGTTCATGCCCACATGCTCCATCAGGATCGCCGAGGTATAGGCGCCGACGGCATAGAACGCGCTCTGGCCGAGCGAGAACTGGCCGCTTCCGCCGGTCAGGATGTTGAGCGCCAGCACCGCAAGGCCGTAGATCAGAAGCATCGTCATCTGGAAGATGATGAAGTTCTTCACGAACAGCGGGATCAGGACGAGCGCGGCGAGCACCACGAGCGAGGTGCCATAGCCGAGCGTCATGGCGCGCTTGGGAACGGCCTCGACGGCGGAGCCTTCTGTGACGATTTCTTCAGCGGCGCTCATGATCAAACTCGCTTCACGATGGCGCGGCCGAACAGGCCTGCCGGTTTCACGACCAGGACGACGATGATCAGCGCAAGCGCGATCGGAAGTTTCAGTTCATTGCCGACGCCGGGGATGTAGGTGCCGACGAGGTTCTCGAAGACGCCGACCAGGAAGCCACCCATGACGGCGCCGAACGGGCTCGACAGGCCGCCGAGCACGGCTGCGGCAAATCCATAGATCAGCACGCCGAGCATCATGTTAGGCTCGAGGAACACCACAGGTGCGATCATCATGCCGGCGATCGACCCGATCGAGGCGGCCATGCCCCAGCCCAGCGCGATCATCCACGAGGTGTTGATGCCGACCAGCCGGGCCGATTCCGGCAGCGATGCGGCGGCGCGCATCGCAAGACCGACCCGGGTGAAGCGGAAGAAGAAGAACAGCAGGAGCAGCATCAACAGCGTGATGCCGATCATGCCGGCCTGGTGGGTCGAGATCAGCTGGCTGCCGAGGAACGGTGAGGAACCGAACGGCGTCGGATACTGCTTGATGGTGAAGTCCCAGATCAGGCCGGCGACCGAGTTGATGATCGCGTAGAGCGCGATGAAGCCGGCGACGTTGGTCAGGATCGGCGCCTTCGCCAGCGGCTTGAACAGCAACCGCTCGATGACGATGCCGGCGGCGAACGAAAAGGCGACGGTGAGCACGAAGGCGCCCCAATATGGCACGCCCCATTGCATCAGCTGCCAGGACACGAAGGTCGAGAACATCGCCATTTCGCCCTGGGCGAAATTCAAATGGTCGATGGCCTGGTAGATCATGACCACCGCGAGCGCCATGCAGGCATAGATCGCGCCGGTGGCGATGCCGGCCAGGACCTGGTTGGCAAAAAGCTCCATTGTGCCAGCTCCCTCAGTAGCCGAGATAGGATTTGCGGACGTCTTCGTTGTTCGCGATGTCCTTGGCATTGCCCGACATCACGATCCGTCCGGTTTCGATCACGTAGGCCTGGTCGGCGAGCTCGAGCGCGAGCTGCGCATTCTGCTCGACCACCAGGATGGTCACCTTTTCCTCGCGATTGATCTTTCCGAGGATGCGGAACAGGTCGCGCACGATCAGCGGCGCGAGGCCGAACGACGGCTCGTCGAGCAGCATCAGGCGCGGCCGCAGCATCAGCGCGCGCGCCACCGCGAGCATCTGCTGCTCGCCGCCGGACAGCGTGCCGGCCTGCTGGGTGTAGCGCTGCTTCAGCACCGGGAAATGCTCGTACATCCGTTCGATGTCGGCGCCGATCGCCTTCTTGTCCGGGCGGCTGATGGCGCCGAGCTGCAGGTTTTCCTCCACCGTCATGTTGGTGAAGGTGCCGCGGCCCTGCGGCACGTGGGCGATGCCGAGGCGGACCACGTTTTCGGTCGAGCGCGTGCCGATCGGCTTGCCCTCGAACTCGATCGCGCCGGTGGAGCGCACCATGTTGCAGATCGCCCGCAGTGTGGTGGTCTTGCCGGCGCCGTTGGCGCCGAGCAGCGTGGTCAGCGAACCCTCGTTGAGCGAAAAGGAGAGGCCGTGCAGGGCCTGGACCTGGCCGTAATAGGCGCGCAGGTCCTTGACGTTGAGCATCGTGGTCATTGGTCCTTGCTCCCCAGATAGGCCTTGATGACATCAGGGTCGGCCTGGACCTGGGCCGGCGTGCCTTCGGCAAGCTTGCGGCCGAAATTGAGCGCGACGACGTGGTCGGCGATCGACATCACGAGACCCATGTGATGCTCGACCAGCAGCACGGTGATCTTGCGGTCGTCGCGGATTTTGCGGATCAGGTCGCCGAGCACATAGACTTCTTCGTGATTGAGGCCGCCGGCCGGCTCGTCGAGCAGCAGGATCTTCGGATCCGCGGCCAGGGCGCGCGCCAGTTCGACGCGCTTCTGGGTGCCGAACGGAAGTCCCGAGACCACGGTGTGGGCGACGTCCTCGAGATCGAGATAGCCGAGGATGTCGTGCACCTTCTTGTTCATGTCGGTCTCGCCGCGGCGGACCCAGGCGAGGCGCAGCGAGTCGCTGACGATGTCGCTCGAGGTGCGCGCATGCGCGCCGACGCGCACATTGTCGATCACGGACAGGTTGGGGAACAGCGCGACGTTCTGGAAGGTGCGGCCGATGCCGATCTCGGCGATCCGGTGCGGCGGGCGCGACAGGATGCTCTTGCCTTCCATCAGGATGTCGCCCGACGACGGCTGATAGAGCCGCGACAGGCAATTGAACAGCGTCGTCTTGCCGGCGCCGTTCGGCCCGATCAGCCCGAGGATCTGTCCATGGCGCATGTCGAACGACACGCCGTTCAGTGCGATGATGCCGCCGAACACGACGCTGACGTCGCGAACCGCGAGCAGGGGATCATTCCCCTGCGCGAGCTGTGCCTGCGTCATCTCGTCTCGCCCGCCGTCTTCGAGCGGTGCGAGCGGCCCTGCGATGCGTTTCGCTGGACGTGATGGAGGCTATCTGATCCCCTCGGCCAAACGTGCAACTTTCCCTCCTACTCTGGTCTTTTTGCGTTCTTCTTTTTTGGATTGCGGCGCCATTCCACCGAGCGCCTGCTCGATGTTCCTTACCATCGCGACAAGACGAGGTCCAATGTCGTTGAGCAATCTGTCTTCCGTGAAGCGGAATGCCGGCGCGCCGCAATTGAAGGCGTAAGGACCGGTTCCGTCGTTCAATCTCAATGCAACGCCGACTGCGGCGACGTCGTTCTGCCAGTCGCCTGCGGACATCGTGAAGCCGTGCTTCGCGACCGTCTCGCCGGAGCGCTCGATGCCGTCGCGCATCTTGGCCCAGCGGCTGCCGTAGTGATCCCGCAGCTCACGCAGTAAAGCCGCGCGCTCGTCGGGCGGCAATGCCCAAATATAAGCACGCCCCATCGCGGTGGTTGCGATCGGCACCCGCGAGCCGACGTCGAGTTGTACGCCGAGCGCCAGGCCGTTCCGGCTCTGGCCGAAATAAATCATGCTGTGGCGGTCGCGGCCGCCGACGGCGACCGCTCCGCCGGTCGCGCGCATCACTTCTTCTCGATAGGGCTCGGACAAATGCCGAACGCCGAGATTGGCGAGCGCGGCGTAGCCGAGTGCCATCGCCGACGGCGCGAGTTGGTACTTCTCGAACTTCGGTACAGGTGTAAGGTATCCCAGCTTGGTCAGCGTGTAGGTCAGCCGGGAAATGGTTGGCTTCGGTAACTTGGTGCGGGCCGCAATCTCCTGATTGCCGAGCAGCCCGTCATTGGGTTGGAATGCGCGCAGGACGTCCAGTCCGCGGGAAAGGGCGACGACGAAATTGCGATCGGTCGCGGCTTTCTTGCTAGCGCGCTTCATCCCTATCCTTGCCCTGCCCTTGTCATGCTCGTTGACAAGGCACGTGCTTCAAAATAACCCTCCATGTCAAGATGTGGAATTAAATTTCGCAGTGCGAAATTGGTCTAATCGTAGCGGCTCAACGCAAGTCGTGCAGCTACTCAACACAAGTCCAAGAACAAGCATCCAGGGAGAGTCCCGGTGAGTGAAGTCGTCAAGCTCGAACGTCATGACAATATTGCCGTCGTCACGGTTAACAGTCCGCCTGTGAATGCGCTGAGCGCCGCGGTGCGCGGCGGCATCTTCGAGTGCATCAAGAGCGCGA
The DNA here is from genome assembly GCF_055264925.1 of Bradyrhizobium sp. KZN70725. Lineage (NCBI taxonomy): Bacteria > Pseudomonadati > Pseudomonadota > Alphaproteobacteria > Hyphomicrobiales > Nitrobacteraceae > Bradyrhizobium > Bradyrhizobium sp. KZN70725. The sequence goes on along the minus strand of NZ_JBUYWT010000016.1, from coordinate 53,527 downwards.
TCGATGATGCGCAGGTCCAGGGCATCGTGCTGACCTGCGCCGGCCGTACCTTCATCGCCGGCGCCGACATCACCGAATTCGGCAAGCCGCCGAAGCCGCCCGGGCTCGCCGAAGTGCTGAGCCTGATGGAGAGCTCGCCGAAGCCGATCGTTGCCGCGATCCACGGCACCGCGCTCGGCGGCGGCCTCGAGGTCGCGCTGGCCTGCCACTACCGTGTCGCCACCAAGGACGCCAAGCTCGGTCTGCCCGAGGTGAAGCTCGGCCTGCTGCCCGGCGCCGGCGGCACCCAGCGCCTGCCGCGCGCGGTCGGTCCCGAGCTCGCGGTCAAGATGATCGTCGGCGGCGATCCGATCGGCGCGGACGCGGCGCTGAAGGCCGGCCTGATCGAGGAGATCGTCGAGGGACCGGCTTCGGGCGGTGAGGCATTCGCGCGCAAGGTGGTCGCCGAGAAGCGTCCGCTGCGCAAGCTGCGCGACGACGACAGCAAGCTCGCCGCGGCCAAGGCCGATCGTTCGATCTTCACCAATGCGGTCGCTGCGCTGACCAAGAAGTCGCGCGGCCTCGAGGCGCCGTTCGCCGCTGCCGACGCCGTCGGCGCCGCGATCGACCTGCCGTTCGACGAGGGCCTGAAGAAGGAGCGCGAGGGCTTCCTCAAGCTGATGAACGGCGACCAGTCCAAGGCACAGCGCTACGCCTTCTTCGCCGAGCGCGAAGCCGCCAAGATCTCCGGTGTCCCCGACGGCACCAAGGGCCGCAACGTGGCGCGCGTCGCCATCCTCGGCGCCGGCACCATGGGCGGCGGCATCGCGATGTCGTTCGCCAATGCCGGCATCCCGGTCACCCTGATCGAGACCGGCGAGGAGCAGCTCAAGCGCGGCATGGGCATCATGCAGAAGAACTACGAGGCGACCGCCGCGCGCGGCGGCATCCCGGCGGACGCGCCCGCCAAGCGGATGGCGCTGATCAACGGTGTCGTCGGCATCGAGAACGTCGGCGACGCCGATCTCGTGATCGAGGCGGTGTTCGAGACCATGGCGGTCAAGAAGGAAGTGTTCGGCAAGCTCGACCAGTATGCCAAGCCGGGCGCGGTGCTGGCCTCCAACACCTCCTATCTCAACATCGACGAGATCGCGAAGTCGACCAAGCGTCCGCAGGACGTGCTCGGCATGCACTTCTTCTCGCCGGCCAACGTCATGAAGCTGTGCGAGATCGTGCGCGCCGACAAGACCGCGCCCGACGCGCTGGTCACGGCCGTCTCGATCGCCCGCAAGATCGCCAAGGTGCCGGCAGTGGTCGGCGTCTGCGACGGCTTCGTCGGCAACCGCATGCTGGCGCAGCGCGGCAAGCAGTCCGAGAAGCTGCTGTTCGAAGGCGCCCTGCCGCAACAGGTCGACGCCGTGGTGACCAAGTTCGGCATGCCGATGGGCCCGTTCGCGATGGGCGATCTCGCCGGTCTCGACATCGGCTGGCGCTCGCGCAAGGACCGCGGCATCAAGTCGGAGATCGCCGACGCGCTGTGCGAAGCCGGCCGCTTCGGCCAGAAGACAGGCAAGGGCTACTACAAGTACGAGCCGGGCTCGCGCGCGGCGCTGCCCGATCCGGAGGTCGAGAAGCTGATCGACGAGACGCTGGCGCGCCTCGGCCGCAAGAAGCGCGTCGTCAGTGACGACGAGATCCTCGAGCGCATGATGTACCCGATGATCAACGAAGGCGCGAAGATCCTCGCCGAGGGCATCGCGGCGCGTCCGTCGGATATCGACGTGGTCTGGCTCTATGGCTATGGCTGGCCGATCTATCGCGGCGGTCCGATGTTCTGGGCCGACACCGTCGGCCTCAAGCACATCGCCGATCGCCTGGCCTTCTACGCCAAGGAGACCAACGATCCCTCGCTCGAGCCGGCGCCGCTGCTCAAGAAGCTCGCCGACGAGGGCAAGACCTTCGCCTCGCTCGCCGCGCCGTCGAAGGCGGCGTGATTGGCCGACTGTAACCACGTGTCATTCCGGGATGCGCCGTAAGGCGCAGACCCGGAATCTCGAGATTCCCCGATGCGCAAATTGCGCATCTTAGGTTCACGCTGCGCGTGCCACGGAATGACAGTTTCCAGAGTCTGGTTTTCATGACCTATCCCGGCGAACAATATTATCCCAAGGGCGTGCAGTGGAGCGACGAGATCACGCGCGGCACGCTGCCGGACCTGCTGTCGAGCGCCGCCGCCGAGTTCGGCGCGCGCCCGGTGCTCGAATTCCGCGACCGGCCGATCAGCTACGCCGAGCTGGAGGCCCTGGTCGAGACCGCCGCCGCTTCCTTCATGCGGGCCGGCTACGGCAAGGGAACGTCGGTCGCGCTGTTCCTCGGCAATTCGCCTGACCATCCGATCAATTTCTTCGGTGCGCTGAAGGCCGGCGCCCGCGTCGTGCATCTGTCGCCGCTCGACGGCGAGATCGCGCTGTCGCACAAGCTGTCCGATTCAGGCGCGCGGGTGCTGGTCACCAGCAATTTGTCGGCGCTGTTGCCGACCGCGCTGAAATTCCTCGCCAAGGGTCTGCTCGATCGTCTGATCGTCTGCGAGGACGACAATTGGGGCAAGGTCGGCACGCCGCAAACGGCGCTGCCCGACAATCCCGCGATCATCACCCACCGCCAGTTCATCGACGGCGCGACCAGGCCGTCGCAATGGCCGGCGGTCGACGTCGAGGACGTCGCGCTGCTGCAATACACCGGCGGCACCACGGGCCTGCCCAAGGGCGCAATGCTCAGCCACGGCAATCTCACCGCGGCGGTGTCGATCTACGACGTCTGGGGCAAGCCCGGGCGGCTCGAGCGCAATGCGATCGAGCGCGTGATCTGCGTGCTGCCGCTGTTTCACATCTACGCACTGACCGTCGTGCTGCTGTCGGCGATCCGGCGCGGCCATCTGATCTCGCTGCACCAGCGCTTCGATGTCGAGGCGGTGATGCGCGACATCGAGGTCAAGCGCGCAACGGTATTTCCCGGCGTGCCGACGATGTGGATCGCGATCGCCTCGCTGCCCGATCTCGACAAGCGCGATCTCTCTTCGCTGGTGGTCGCCGGCTCCGGCGGCGCGCCGCTGCCGGTGGAGGTCGCGAAGATCTTCGAGCGCCGCGTCGGCATGAAGCTGAAGAGCGGCTGGGGCATGACCGAGACCTGCTCGCCCGGCACCGGCCATCCCAAGGAGGGACCGGAGAAACCAGGCTCGATCGGGCTGATGCTGCCCGGCATCGAGATGGACGTCGTGTCGCTGGAGGATTCCACCAGGGTGATGCCGGTCGGCGAGGTCGGCGAGATCCGCATCCGCGGCCCGAACGTCACCAAGGGCTACTGGAACAGGCCGGCGGAGACCGCGGAGGCTTTCGTCGGCGACCGCTTCCTCACCGGCGACATCGGCTACATGGACGCCGACGGCTATTTCTATCTGGTCGACCGCAAGAAGGACATGATCATCTCCGGCGGCTTCAACGTCTATCCGCAGATGATCGAGCAGGCGATCTACACCCATCCTGCCGTGCAGGAGGTGATCGTGATCGGCATTCCCGACGATTACCGCGGTGAGGCGGCAAAGGCCTTCATCAAGCTGCGCGACGGCGAGAAGACCTTCTCGATCGACGAGCTGCGTGCATTCCTCACCGGCAAGGTCGGTAAGCACGAACTGCCGGCGGCCGTCGAGTTCGTCGACGAATTGCCGCGCACCCCGGTCGGCAAGCTGTCGCGTCACGAATTGCGCCAGCAGCAGCCCAAGACTGCTCAAACCGAGACATCTCAATCCACGCAACAACAGACTGCATCAGGATCTCGCTCATGACCGACGCCGTTATCGTCTCCACCGCCCGCACGCCGATCGGCAAGGCCTATCGCGGCGCGCTCAACGTCACCGAGGGCGCGACCTTGCTCGGGCACGCGATCGGCGAAGCGGTGGCGCGCGCCAAGGTCGATCCGAAGGAGATCGAGGACGTGGTGATGGGCGCGGCGATGCAGCAGGGCGCGACCGGCGGCAACATCGCGCGCAAGGCGCTGCTCCGCGCCGGCTTGCCGGTGACGGTTGCCGGCACCACGATCGACCGCCAGTGCGCCTCCGGCCTGCAGGCGATTGCGCTTGCCGCGCGCTCGGTGATCTTCGACGGCGTCGAGATCGCGGTCGGCGGCGGCGGTGAATCGATCTCGCTGGTGCAGAACGACAAGATGAACTCGTTCCACGCCCAGGATCCGGCGCTGCTCAAGATCAAGGGCGAGGTCTACATGCCCATGATCGACACTGCCGAGATCGTCGCCAAGCGCTACAACATCTCGCGCGAGAGGCAGGACGAGTATGGGCTGGAAAGCCAGCGCCGCACCGCGGCCGCGCAGCAGGGCGGCAAGTTCAAGGAAGAGCTCGCGCCGATCACCACCATGATGGCGGTCACCGACGAGGCGACCGGTGCCGTCACGATGAAAGAGGTGACGCTGTCGCAGGACGAAGGTCCGCGGCCGGAGACCACGGCCGAAGGGCTTGCCAGCCTCAAGCCGGTGCGCGGCGACGGTTTCACCATCACCGCCGGCAATGCCAGCCAGCTCTCGGACGGCGCCAGCGCCTCCGTGATCATGAGCGACAAGGAAGCCGCCAAGCGCGGGCTGAAGCCGCTCGGCATCTTCCGCGGCTTCGTCTCCGCCGGCTGCGAGCCGGACGAGATGGGCATCGGTCCGGTGTTCGCGGTGCCGCGGCTGCTGAAGCGCCATGGCCTCAAGGTCGACGACATCGATCTCTGGGAGCTCAACGAGGCCTTCGCGGTGCAGGTGCTCTATTGCCGCGACAAGCTCGGCATCGATCCGGAGAAGATCAACGTCAATGGCGGCGCGATTTCGGTCGGCCACCCCTACGGCATGTCGGGTGCGCGGCTCACCGGCCACGCGCTGATCGAGGGCCGCCGCCGCAAGGCCAAATACGCAGTCGTCACCATGTGCGTCGGTGGCGGCATGGGCGCGGCCGGCCTGTTCGAGGTGTTGCAGTAGGATTGTCGTCCCGGCGAAGGCCGGGACCCATACGCCGCGGCTTCTCTTTGGGCACATGCGGCAGCCGGCGTTGTCAAACACGAAAGCCGGTGGTTATGGGTCCCGGCCTTCGCCGGGACGACCAGGAAAGAAGCAGTTGAATTTCAAAAGGAGGATCCGATGGATCTCGCTTTCACCAAGGAAGAGATAGCGTTTCGCGAGGAGGTGCGGGAGTTCTTCAAGAACAACGTGCCGCCGGAGACCCGGCGCAAGCTGCAGGAAGGCCGCCATCTGTCGAAGGACGAGATGGTCACCTGGTGGCGCATCCTCAACAAGAAGGGCTGGGGCGTCACCCACTGGCCGAAGGAATATGGCGGCACCGGCTGGAGCACCGTGCAGCACTACATCTTCAACGAGGAGCTGCAGTCCTATCCGGCGCCGCAGCCGCTCGCCTTCGGCGTCAGCATGGTCGGCCCGGTGATCTACACCTTCGGCAACGAGAAGCAGAAGAAGGAATATCTGCCGCGCATCGCCAATGTCGACGACTGGTGGTGCCAGGGCTTCTCGGAGCCGGGCTCGGGTTCGGACCTCGCGTCGCTGAAGACCAAGGCCGAGCGCCGTGGCGACAAGTGGATCATCAACGGCCAGAAGACCTGGACCACGCTCGCCCAGCACGCCGACATGATCTTCTGCCTCTGCCGCACCGATCCGGCCGCGAAGAAGCAGATGGGCATCTCCTTCATCGTGTTCTCGATGAAGTCGAAGGGCGTCACCGTGCGCCCGATCCAGACCATCGACGGCGGCCACGAGGTCAACGAGGTGTTCTTCGACGACGTCGAGGTGCCCTACGAGAACCTGATCGGCGAGGAAAACAAGGGCTGGGATTACGCCAAATTCCTGCTCGGCAATGAGCGCACCGGCATCGCCCGGGTCGGCGTGTCGAAGGAGCGGCTGCGCCGCATCCGCGCGCTGGCCTCCAAGGTCGAGGCCGGCGGCCGTCCGGTGATCGAGGATCCGGCGTTCCGCGAGAAGCTCACTGCCTGCGAGATCGAGCTGAAGGCGCTCGAGCTCACCCAGCTCCGCGTCGTCGCCGACGAGGGCAAGCACGGCAAGGGCAAGCCCAATCCGGCGTCCTCGGTGCTCAAGATCAAGGGCTCGGAGATCCAGCAGACCACGACCGAGCTGTTGATGGAGATCATCGGTCCGTTCGCCGCACCCTATGACGAGCACGGCGATGCCGGTTCCAACGAGAGCATGGATTGGACCGCGCAGATCGCGCCGAGCTACTTCAACAACCGCAAGGTTTCGATCTACGGCGGCTCCAACGAGATCCAGCGCAACATCATCAGCAAGGCGGTGCTGGGGCTTTGATCCTCTCCCTCTCCCCGCTCTTCGCGGGGAGAGGGTTGGGGTGAGGGGCATCTCTCCGAGCAACGACTGCCGAGAGACCTGTACCCCCTCACCCGGATCGCTTCGCGATCCGACCTCTCCCCGCAAGCGGGGCGAGGTGAAGAGGCCCCGGCTTGAACAACGATCAGTTAGTTAAGGGAACGAACATGGATTTTGATCTGTCCGAGGAGCAGCGGCTTCTCAAGGAAAGCGTCGACGGGTTGCTGGCGGATGCCTACGACTTCGATGCGCGCAAGAAATACATGAAGGAGAAGGGCGGCTGGAGCAAAGCGCTCTGGGGCAAGCTCGCCGAGCAGGGCCTGCTTGGTCTTCCCTTCGCGGAGACCGACGGCGGCTTTGGCGCCGGCGCGGTCGAGACCATGATCGTGATGGAAGCGCTCGGCAAGGCGCTGGTGGTCGAGCCTTATCTGGCCACCGTTGTGGTCGCCGGCGGTTTCCTGCGCCATGGTGGCTCGGCCGAGCAGAAGGCCAAGTACATTCCCGGCATCATCGACGGCAGCAGGACCTTTGGCTTCGCCCAGCTCGAGAAGAACTCGCGCTACGATCTGTTCGACGTCGTGACCACGGCCAAGAAGAAGGGCGCTGCTTACGTGATCGACGGCGAGAAGTTCGTGGTGCTCAACGGCGAGAACGCCGACACGCTGATCGTGACCGCGCGCACCAAGGGCGGCCAGCGCGACAAGACCGGCATCGGCGTGTTCCTGGTCCCAGCGGATGCCAAGGGCGTCACCAGGAAGGGCTATCCGACCCAGGACGGCCTGCACGCGGCCGACATCACCTTCACCAATGTCGAGGTCGGCGCTGACGCCGCGATCGGCGATCCCGAGAACGGCCTGCCGCTGATCGAGCGCGTCGCCGACGAAGCCCGCATTGCGCTGTGCGCGGAAGCCGTCGGCGCGATGGACGAGTCGCTGAAGGAGACGGTCGAGTACATCAAGACCCGCAAGCAGTTCGGCGTTGCGATCGGCTCGTTCCAGAGCCTGCAGCACCGTGCCGCCGACATGTTCGTGGCGCTGGAGCAGGCCCGCAGCATGTCGATGTTCGCCACCATGGCGTCGGACTTCGACGATGCCAAGGAGCGTGCGTCGGCGGTCGCCGCCGCCAAGGTGCAGGTCGGCAAGTCCCTGAAGTTCGTCGGCCAGCAGTCGATCCAGCTTCATGGCGGCATCGGCATGACCATGGAAGCCAAGATCGGTCACTATTTCAAGCGGCTGACCATGATCGAGAACACGCTCGGCGACACCGACTATCACCTCCGTCGCGTCAGCGAGGGCGGCGGGTTGTTGGCCTGAGCCATCTCCGTCATTCCGGGGCTCGCGAAGCGAGAACCCGGAATCTGGCGCCGTAACCTCTGGATTCCGGGTTCGCGACTGCGTCGCGCCCCGGAATGACGTGCAAATAACAGGGAAACAACAATGAAAAACACCCCGTTCGATCTCACCGGCCAGGTCGCGGTCATCACCGGCTCGAGCCGCGGCATCGGCCGCTCCTCGGCGGAGCTTCTGGCAAGACTCGGCGCCAAGGTCGTGATCTCCTCGCGCAAGGCGGATGCTTGCCAGGAAGTCGCCGACGGCATCAAGAAGGCGGGCGGCGATGCGCTCGTCATCCCCTGCAACATCGCGCGCCGCAACGAGGTCGAGGCGCTGGTCTCGGGGACGATCAAGCATTACGGCAAGATCGACATCCTGGTCTGCAACGCCGCGGTCAATCCCTATTACGGCCCGCTGCTCGACATCACCGACGAGGCCTTCGACAAGATCATGGGCTCCAACGTCAAGAGCAACATCTGGCTGTCCGCACTGGCGATCCCGCAGATGGCCGAGCGCGGCAAGGGCTCGGTCGTGATCATCTCCTCGATCGGCGGACTTCGGGGTTCTACGGTGATCGGCGCCTACGGCATCTCCAAGGCGGCCGACTTCGCACTGTGCCGCAGCCTCGCCGGCGAGTGGGGCCCGAAGGGCGTGCGCGTCAATTGCGTGGCGCCGGGCCTGGTGAAGACCGATTTCGCCCGCGCGCTGTGGGAGGACCCGGACAATCTGAAGCGCCGCACCGCATCGACGCCGCTCCGCCGCATCGGCGAGCCCGACGAGATCGCAGGCGCTGTGGCCTATCTCGCTTCCGACGCGTCGACCTTCATGACCGGCCAGACCATCGTGGTCGACGGCGGCGTCACGACGGCTGCGACTTAATCTTCAAGAGAAGCCGTCGTGGCCGGGCAAGCCCGGCCACGACGCGTTGCTTCAGACCCGCTCCAGCGCCCGCTCGAAATCCTCGATCAGGTCGTCGGGATGCTCGAGCCCGGCCGAGAAGCGAATGAAACCTTCGCTGATGCCGAGCTCGGCGCGGGCCTCGGGTGCCAGGCGCTGATGCGTCGTGGTCGCGGGATGCGTGACTAGGCTCTTGGCATCGCCGAGATTGTTGGAGATGCGCGAGATCTTCAGCGCGTTGAGGCAGCGGAAGGCGCCGGCCTTGCCGTCCTTCACCTCGAAGCCGACCAGCGTCGAGCCGGCGCCCATCTGCTTCTTCACCGTCTCGGCCTGCGGATGATCGGGGCGGCCCGGATAAACCAGCCGCGTGATCTTCGGATGCTTGGCCAGCGCCTCGGCGATCTTCGCCGCGTTCTCGGTCTGGGCGCGGACGCGGACGCCGAGCGTCTCCAGCCCCTTCAGCAGCACCCAGGCGTTGAACGGCGACAGCGACGGCCCGGTCTGGCGCATGAAATTGTGGATGTGCTCGGCGATGAAGGCCTCCGACGACAGGATGACGCCGCCGAGGCAGCGGCCCTGGCCGTCGATATGCTTGGTCGCGGAATAGACCACGACGTCGGCGCCGAGCGACAGCGGGCTCTGCCAGATCGGCGTCGCGAACACGTTGTCGACGATCAGCCGGGCGCCGCCGCTATGCGCGATCTCTGCGATCGCGCCGATGTCGAGCACGTCGAGCGTCGGATTGGTCGGGCTCTCCAGGAAGAAGGTCTTGGTGTTCGGCCGCAATGCGCGCTGCCACTGGTCGAGATCGAGGCCGTCGACCAGCGTCGTCTCGATGCCGTAGCGCGGCAACAGGTCCTGCACCACGTAGAGGCAGGAGCCGAACAGGGCCTTCGAGGCCACCACATGATCGCCGGCCTTCAGCGGGGCGAGGATCGCGGTGGTCACCGCGGCCATGCCGGTCGCGGTCGAGCGCGCGGCTTCCGCGCCCTCGAGCTCGATCATGCGGCGCTCGAACATCGCAATGGTCGGGTTGGAATAGCGCGAATAGATGAAGCCGGGGTCCTGGCCCTTGAAGCGCGCCTCGCATTGCTCGGCGGTGTCGTAGACGTAGCCCTGGGTGAGAAACAGCCCTTCCGACGTCTCCCCGAATTGCGAGCGCAGCGTACCGCCATGGACGAGACGGGTTTCGGGACGAAAGCGGGCCGTGGTTTCAGATTCAGACATGTGACCTCCGAGGTGGCCATTTCCCCTGGAAACTGGCCACAAAAAAACCGGCCTGGAGCAACCTCCACAAGCCGGGATCACACTGTCCCCGGCCTGTTTAGCGACTTATTTAACGTGGCTGCAAGCCGGCCGGCTCAAATCACCACGGGATAAGTGCAGCTGATATTCCCTCGCGCCCTTTCCGTCAAGACGGTCATCGGATAACCCGTAAAAGCCCATATTTTGGGGCTTGATGGCCGCCTGGAGTATGATTTTTGAGTCATCTCAAGGGATCGCCGAGGGACCGCATCGTGTCGTTCACGCTGGAAGATGAATCCAACGGAATCCTGCCCGACCGCATGATCGCGGAGATGGCGGAGGCCGGCCTCATTCTGCCCGCCTATGACTTCGTCGAGAGCCAGATCCAGCCGGCCAGCCTCGATCTCCGCCTCGGCGACATTGCCTACCGCGTCCGCGCCAGCTTCCTGCCGGGGCCCGACGCCACCGTCGCCGAGCGGATCGACGAGCTGAAGTTGCACGAGATCGATCTGTCCGACGGCGCGGTGCTGGAGACCAACTGCGTCTACATCGTGCCGCTGCTGGAGAGCCTGGCGCTGCCGCCGGAGATCGTGGCCGCGGCCAACCCGAAGAGCTCGACCGGACGGCTCGACGTCTTCACCCGCGTGATCGCCGACGGCACCCGCCGCTTCGACATGATCGGCGCCGGCTATCATGGCCCGCTCTACGCCGAGATCAGCCCGAAGACGTTTCCCGTGCTGCTGCGCGAGGGTTCGCGGCTCAGCCAGGTCCGCTTCCGGATCGGCGAGGCGACGCTGACCGCCGACGAGCTCGATGCGCTGCATGCCGCCGAGCGGCTGGTCGACGCCGCCAATGCCGATCTCACCCATGGCGTCGCGCTCTCGGTCGATCTCTCCGGCGAGAGCTCGGGCGGCTTCGTCGGCTATCGCGCCAAGCGCCATACCGGCGTGGTCGATGTCGATCGCCGCGGCGGCTATGCCGTCGACGACTTCTGGGAGCCGATCAAGGCCCGGCCCGACGGCAGTCTCATCCTCGATCCCGGCGAGTTCTACATCCTGGCGTCGAAAGAGGCGGTGCAGGTGCCGCCGGACTACGCCGCGGAGATGGTGCCGTTCGATCCGCTGGTCGGCGAATTCCGCGTCCATTATGCCGGCTTCTTCGATCCCGGCTTCGGCTATGCCGGCGCCGGCGGAAAGGGGGCGCGCGCCGTGCTGGAGGTGCGCTCGCGCGAGGTGCCGTTCATCCTCGAGCATGGCCAGATCGTCGGCCGCCTCGTCTATGAGCGGATGCTCGAGCGCCCCGACGCGCTGTACGGCCAGCGCATCGGCTCGAACTATCAGGCGCAGGGCCTGAAGCTCTCCAAGCATTTTCGCGTGTAATTCCGTTTCGCGCGCGTGTAATTCCGTAGCCCGGATGAAGCGCTAGCGAAATCCGGGGCGCTGCATACGCGCATTGAGCCGCCCCGGATTGCGCTTCGCTGCATCCGGGCTACGATTGCGCGCGCGAGGCTTTATCTCGCCAACAAGAACAGCGGGAGCAGACATGACCGGAGAGCAGGACGCGCGCGAAACGCAATGGCGGAAGTGGCGCAGCGTCGCCGATCTCTATCACGCCTTCTTCACCGGGCTGATCCTCACCGTCGTCACGCGGCGCGGCACGGCTGATGCCGCCGAGTTCGTCTTCCGCGTGTTTCGTCGCCAGCAGCAGGAGCGCTTCCTGCCCGGCTTGAAGAAGCTCGGCCTCGACAGCCTGCCGCCGGCGGTCGCGGCCGCGCAGTATCATTATCTTTCCAACTGGATCGGCGGCGTGCATGTCGAATACATGTACGAGACCGACCGCAAGGCCTGGATCCGCTATCCGCCGCCGCGCTGGATCTGGAAGGGCACAGCGATCTGCGGCGTGCCCGGTGAGGTCTCGCGCGCGATGCTGCGCGGCTGGCACGCCAACAACGGTGTCGCGCTCGGGGACTTGCGGCTCGGCTTCGTCTGCACCAAGCAGAGTGTCGACGGCCAGGACGGCCTCGAAGGCTATTACTGCGAGTACGATCATCCGCTCGAGCTCGACCAGCGCCTGGTGTTCGCGCGCCATCTCGAGGCGCCGCCATTCGATCCGAACACCGCGCCGGCGCTGCCGGTCGACAGCTGGCCGAAGCCGCGGCTGGAAAAGGCCTATCGCAACTACGCGATGGAATATGTGAAGACGGCCGCGCCGGTCATCGTGCAGGTGTTCGGCCCGGAGGATGCGAGCTATCTGCTGCATCTCACCGGCAGACTGATCGGCATGCAGTATTACGACGAGGTCGCGCAGGCGCTCGGCGGCCGCCGTGGCCGTGCCACGGAATTTGCCGCATTCCTGCGCACTCTCTTCGAGTCGCAGGACGATATTGCTGACATCACCGAATCCGAGGGCCAGTTCGAAATCCGCCAGCAGGGCTGGAAGCTGATGGCCGACGTGGCCGACTATCATCCGGCCTGCGCCAGCGTATTGACCGGCCTGTTCGAAGGGCTGGCCGCCGGCTGCGGGCGGCATATTCCGGTGCATCTGAAGCCGAACAGCGCCGCCGGCGCGCCGTTCGTCTGGTCGATCGGCTAGCCCCAAGGTTCATCCGGGTTCACCTGCAATCGCGCAGGCCCCCCTTGCGCCCCGCGCACGTGGATTCCGCCGCCGCCATGGTAGGGAAACACCATGGCGCGGCTCCCCAGATCGCGCGTGGGAGTAGAAATGTCCGATCTCGGCCTCGCCGAAATTCCTGTCGACGAACAAGAGCGGCCGCTGCCGCCGCCGGTGACCAAGCCGGCGCGCAATGCGCTGCTCGACGGGCCGATCCTGCGCACGCTGCTATGGCTGGCGTGGCCGAACGTGATCGCGCTCTCCGCCGGCACCTGCGTCGTCATCGCGGAGACTTCGTATATCGGCCGGCTCGGCGTCGAGTCGCTCGCGGCGATGGCGCTGGTGTTTCCCTGCGTGATCCTGACCATGACGATGTCCGGCGGCGCGATGGGCGGCGGCGTCGCATCCGCGATCGCGCGTGCGCTCGGTGCCGGCGAGATCGAGCGCGCCTCGACGCTGGCGATGCATGCGCTGCTGATCGGCCTGACCTTTGGTTTGACGTTCATGCTGGGCATGCTGATCTTCGGCCCGCGCCTGCTCGAATTGCTCGGCGGCCGCGGCAATGTGCTGGCGCAGGCGATTGCCTATTCGCAGGTGTTCTTCGGCGGCGCGATCCTGCCCTGGCTGATGAACACCATGGCCGGCATCCTGCGCGGCACCGGCAACATGAAGCTGCCGTCGACCATGATCCTGTCCTCGGCGGTGTGGCAGATCATTCTCGGCGGCACCCTCGGGCTCGGTCTCGGTCCGGTGCCGCAATTCGGCATGCGTGGCGTCGCGGCGGGTTCGCTGATCGCCTATTCGATCAGCATCAGCGTGATGGGCTGGTATCTGTTCTCGGGCCGCGCCCGCGTGAAGCCGAAACTCAAGGGGCTGCGCGTGCAATGGGCGATGTTCATCGACATCCTCAAGGTCGGCGCGGTGTCCTGCTTCTCGCCGCTGCAATCGGTTCTGACGATCTCGATTTTCACCCACATGCTGGCGCAGTTCGGAACCGCGGTGCTCGCCGGCTACGGCATCGGCGCGCGGCTCGAATTCATGCTGACCTCGGTCGCCTTCGCGGTCGGCATCGCCTCGGTGCCGATGATCGGCATGGCGGTCGGCGCCGAGCGCGTCGCGCGGGCCCGGCGCATCGCCTGGACCGCGGGCACGGTGTCGTTCCTTGCGGTCGGCGTGGTCGGCAGCTTCATCGCCGTCTTCCCCGACCTCTGGGTCAATCTGTTCACCAACGATCCACATGTGCGGGCGACCAGCCATCAATATCTCTCGACCGCCGCGCCGATGTACGCCTTCATCGGCCTTGCGATGTCGATGTATTTCTCCTCGCAGGGTGCCGCGAAAGTGCTGGGTCCGGTGCTGGCGCAGACCGCGCGGCTGATCTTCATCGGCGCCGGCGGCTGGTGGCTGTCGACGCATGAGGCGAGCGCGCAGAACTTCTTCGCACTCGCCGCCGCCTCGATGGGCGTGCTCGGCGTGCTGTCCTGCCTCAGCGTGATCCTGACGCGCTGGGGCAAGTCGGCACCGGTCGCAGAAGTGCAGCCGGCGCTGTCGTAGATACTAAACCCGTCATCCTGAGGAGCCGCGAAGCGGCGTCTCGAAGGATTGACGGCCCCGGTGCTTCGGCATTCGCTCCTGGAAACAGCAGGGCTGTCGCCCTTCGAGACGGCCGCTTCGCGGCCTCCTCAGGGTGACGGTCGTGGTTCGAAATGCGCGGCCAGTCGCATGACCTAGCGGATCACGCCGCGCTCTTCTCCCTCGCCGACTTGGCCATCGCCGCCTGCATCGCCGCCGCGCCGAGATCCATCTGCGCGTCCATGTATGGCGCGACCTCGTGCGGCAGCACGTCGGCGATCCACACCACGCGGCAGCGCGCGTCGCCCTCGGCGAACACCTGCAGCGAGGCGGAATGCTGCTTCAACCGCTCGCTGCTGATCGCATAGACCAGCCGCTTTCGCTGGTCGTCGCAATCGACCAGCGTCTCGCGCGCCACGGTGCCGTTGGCGAAGCTGACGGTGCGAACGTCGCCATCAAGCTTGGTGTCGGTCACGAAGCCCGGCACCAGCCGGGTATGCAGTGCGCCGAAATCGCGCAACGCGTCCCAGACATGATCTGCCGGCGCGTCGATCGGGATGTCCTTGTGAATGGAAGCCATCGTTCAATCCTCGTTGGTTTCAGATGTGTCGTCATTGCGAGGAGCGAAGCGACGAAGCAATCCACACCGCAGCAGGCGGAAAGATGGATTGCTTCGCTCCGCTCGCAATGACGGCGGAGCTGTGGTGTGCTAGGTCGACACCGCCTCGACATTGTTGCCGTCGGGGTCGAGCAGGAACGCCGCGTAATAGGTCGGGCTGTAATCCTTGCGATGGCCCGCCGCGCCGTTGTCCCTGCCGCCGGCTTTCAGGCCTTCGGTATGGAATGTCTTGATCGCGTCGTGGTTCGGGGCACGGAACGCAACGTGCGCGCCGCCTTGGGCCTTGCCCTTGTGCAGATGCAGCCAGAGCGCGGGCTCGCCCTTCGGGCCGAAGCCGGCGCCGCTGTCGTCGCGCGAGCAGAGCACGAAGCCGAGTGGCGCCAGCACCGCGGTGTAGAAGCGCACGCTGGCGTCGAGGTCGGCAACGCGCAATCCGATATGGTCGTACATGAGGAAATCTCCAGTCGCTAAGCGCATCGAAAGACGCGCGGACTGGAGTAGCCTAGCTATTGCAGCGCGAGACGTTCTTGGAAAATCTTGCGGTCGCCGCGCGAGGCCCGGCGGAACTTCAGCGGCGAGGCACCCGCAGCGCGGTGGAAGCTGCGCACGAAATTGGAGAGGTCGCCGAAGCCGACGTCATAGGCAATGTCGGTGACCGGGCTGTCGTCATCCGCGAGCCGCCGCGCCGCATGGCGCAGCCGCGAGCGCACGAGATATTGATGCGGGGTCACGCCGAGCACGGCGGAAAACAGCCGCAGGAAATGGAAGGTGCTCAAGCCGACCTGCTCCGCGGTATCGTCGAGGTCGATCTGATGGTGTGAATTGGCGTCGATCCACAGCGCGGCCTCGACGGCGCGGCGGCGATCGCGCAAGCCTGCGGTGAGAGGCTTTGCCTTGCGGTCGGACACCAGCTCGACAAGGCGGCTGGTGAGGAGGTGGCCGATCTCGTCGAGACCGACGTCGCTGTTGCCAGCTGCCGCCGTTTGCGCGAGCTCGCCGATCACCATCAGTTCCGGCAGCGGCGGCACCGACCCGACCTGCCAGACCGCCGCGCGGTCGCCGATGGTCTCGACCAGCACCGGGTCGAGGAAGAACGACAGGCATTCGTCGCCGACCACGTGGTCGTGCGTGCAGGTGTATTCGTCGCCGGGATGGCCGACCAGGATCGAGCCTGCCACCAGCTCATGGAAGCGGCCGCGGCAATGGCAGCCGAAGCTGCCGCTGCGCACATAGGACACCGAGTGGGAGGCGAACTGCTCGGCGAACGGCTTGTCGCCGGGTTCCGCCGTGCAGCGGAACTCGTTCACCGTGATGCGATCGCGCTGCAGCAGCGTGGTTCGGACCATACCCCGGATTTAAGCTTGCGGCCGGAGTCGTGCAACGGGCAGCAGCACATCAAAAAGGGTCTTGCTGGTGGTCGGCTGGGCGCCCTCGATCGAGAGCAGCCGCCGTTTCGAGATGCTGCCGCCGTTCGGCGAGATCCGGTCGGCATAATTGCCCGCCTCGAGCACGCGGTGGCAGGGCACCATGACCATGAAGGGATTGCGGCCGAGCGCCTGTGCCACCGAATAGACCGCGCCGGACGCGCGCAAGGCGCTCGCCACCTCGTCATAGGTCCGGGTTTCGCCGCGGGGAATGGTGCGGACAAACTGGTAGACGCGCGCGTTGAAGGCCGGGATGCCGCTCATGTCGAGCGCAACGCCGGCAAGGTCCCCAATGCCGCCGCGCAAGGTCGCGGCGATGCCCTCGATCGCGACAGCGACCTCCTCGGGAGGCCGCATCTCGCGCGCGTCAGGATAAAGCTTGAATAGCCGCTTGCGGGTCTCGATCTCGCGCAGCTCGGGAAGCTGCACGCCAGCCACGCCGAGCTCGCCCCACGCGATGCCGCATCGGCCGATCGCCGTGTCGAAAATGGTATACCCACGCCCCGTCATGACGCCACCAGCCCCCATGCGCGCGATCCTAACATTGTCGCCGGCGCGCGCATCCGGAATCTTGACGTTTAGCTAACCATGTCGCGGCCCGTTCTGTGTGACCCCGCCAATTACCAGTCACGCATCTTAAAGGCTTTGCCCGCTATCTGGTCGTCAGCATGCTGCTCCACGGTACGATCGGCGGAACGATGACCAGCACCGGCGCGGATATCGCGCGCGGCGGCAAAGCTGTGGCCGGGACATCGGCCGGGCATCTTCATCCGCTGTTCGCATTGTTGTTGCTGGCATTGGTCCTGCGCCTTGCGGCCGCGCTCTGGCCCAACGTGATGTATCCGGACGAGATCTTTCAGTATCTCGAGCCGGCGTGGCGGATGCTCGGCCATGACGGCATTTTGACGTGGGAGTGGCGCGAAGGCATTCGCGGCTGGTTCCTGCCGACATTGCTGGCCGGGCCGGTCGCGGTGGGCGGCTTGATTGCGCCGGGCGGCGAGGGCGCTTTCCTGGTGCCGCGCCTGGTCGCCGCATCTGCGTCACTGTCGATCGTGGTCAGCGCCTGGTTCTTTGGTGCACGGATTTCGCGAACCCATGCCATCGTCGCGGCGTTCGCTGCGGCAGTCTGGTTCGAGTTGATCCTGCTCTCGCCGCACACATTGGGCGAGCCGTTGGCGACGGCGCTGGTCGTGCCGGCGGCGCTGCTGGTGACCGGCCGTCCGTCGCAGCGGCATCTGGCGATCGGCGGCGCGTTGCTCGCTTTTGCCTTTATCTGCCGCTTTCAGTACGCGCCGGCCATCGCCGTGCTTGCGCTCGGCGCCTGCTGGATGCGTTGGCGAAACCTGATTCCCCTGATCGCGGGCGGTCTCGCCGCGCTGGTGCTCTCCGCCGCGATCGACCTTGCGCATGGCGCCGTGCCGTTCGCCTGGCTGATCGGCAACATCAATGAAAACCTGCTGCACGATCGCGCGACCGAGTTCGGCGTGACGCCCCCTTCGGCCTATCTGGTCAACTTCCTGATCGTGTGGTCGGCGGCGATCGTGTTGCCGCTCGCCGCGATCTGGCGCGGCGCGCGGCATGCGCCGCTGTTGCTGGCCGTGGCGCTGGTCAACCTCGTCTTCCACAGCCTGATCGCGCACAAGGAATACCGCTTCGTCTTCCTGTCGGTGGCGCTGTTCATCATCGTCGCGGCGCTGGGATCGGCCGATTGGGTGCAATGGCTGCGCGCAAAACCCGGGTGGCGCCGCTGGGCATTGCCGATCGTCACCGGCGGCTGGGCCTTGCTCTCGGTGACGCTCGCCGGCGCCAGCGAAGGGATGCGCGACTACTGGACGCGCGGTGTCGGCGCGGCGCGGCTCGCCGCCGAACTGCGCAGCGATCCGCAGCTGTGCGGCCTCGCACTTTACAATGTCCGTTTCCAGCTGTTGCCAGGGCGGGAACGATTGGTCGGCCCAGTACCGCTTTATGCGCTGGAGCCCGCCGATCCGCTCGCCGAGCTGATCCTGCCGCCGCTGTTGCAGGCGACCAGGCCGGCCTTCAATCGCATCCTCGCGCGGCCCGCGGCCGCCGGTGATCTGCCGGCGAATTATTCAAGGCAAAGCTGTGCCCGCGTCGGCATCGCCGATGCCTGCATCTATGCACGAAGCGGCACCTGCGACGCATCCGCCGCCGCGGCTTTTGTCATCAATGACGTGCTCGTGAGGATGGGCCATTAGCGGGGGCGGTGCGGCGATCGGCTCCAATGCGCGCTTGATCCGCTGCCTCCGCCCGGGCTATGGTCCGGCCGGGTCGCACCCGTGAGGTGCGACCTCAAGCATTGAGATCGCGGGCGTAGTTCAATGGTAGAACGGCAGCTTCCCAAGCTGCATACGAGGGTTCGATTCCCTTCGCCCGCTCCAGCCTTCAGGCAAATGTCGCGGGACAGTTTGTCGGCACGGCAATGTATTTGGCGACAGCAGGAGACGTGACGTGAGGTTGCTTGGAGCGCTGCTGCTTGCGCTGGGCGCGCTTTGGATGACGAGGCCGGCATCCGCGCAAATGTATGATCCGCGCTATCCCGTCTGCATGCATGTTTACGGCGAGTTGGTCGGCGAGCGCATGGACTGCATCTTCACGTCGATAGATCAGTGCCAGGCCAGCGCTGTGGGCATGCCGGCGACCTGTCTGGTGAACCCTTATTATGCGCCAAGGTCGGCGCGTCCTCATCGGCCTGAACGATGACTTTTCCGGCGGTATCGCGAGCGTTCATTTGAGATCAGTGCATGGCATGGTGGTACTACGCGTTCTTCGCGATCGTTCTGCTCGGATGTTGTGCATTGGTGGTTCGCGCCCGTCGCGGCAGCAATACGCGAGAAGACGAGGAGCTGAACCGGCGGATCGACGAGCGCGTCGATCGGCTCGATCTCACCCGGCGCAATCGCGACAGGGATTCCTGACCCAAGGAATCCGCAGACGGCCTTCGCTATTATCCCGGGATATTACGGCGATCTGTTCACGCAACGTGCGCGCCTAACGCACCGTACTCGACCTGTTCTTCTCACAACGCGCAGTTATGTTTCCGTAGTTCTCCGCGTTTGAGAACGAAGTTCCGCCGGAACGATGTCGCGGGTTCCGGCATTGGTCGAATAGAGCCGACCGACCTCCGGCGAGAACGGTCGGTTCAAGCCCGCGCCTGGCCGTTCCCTCTCAACAGCCCCCTAGAAGACGGCCGGCGCGGGTCCTTATCCCGGTCCTGCTCGATGTGACGAGGCTGCGCGCCGGGCGAGTATCGCTGACGTTGTGCGATAGATTCAGCGCCAGCCCAAAGCGGGCGCGATCTGGGTCAAGATCGTCTCGATCACATGCGCGTTGTAATCGACGCCGAGCTGATTGGGGACGGTCAGAAGCAAGGTATCGGCCTCTGCGATCGCCTCATCCGTCTTGAGCTGCTCGATCAGCCTGTCCGGCTCGGCGGCGTAGCCGCGGCCGAAGATTGCGCGCGTCCTCTCGTCGATGAAGCCGATCTGGTCTTCCTCCTGGCCGTTGCCGAAATAGGCGCGGTCGCGATCGTCGACCAGCGCGAAGATGCTGCGGCTCACCGAGACCCGCGGCTCGCGCGTGTGCCCGGCTTCCTTCCAGGCGGCACGATAGGCCCGGATCTGGGCGGCCTGCTGGACGTGGAAAGCCTCTCCGGTCTCGTCGTTCTTCAGCGTCGAGCTTTGCAGGTTCATCCCGAGCTTCGCCGCCCACACCGCGGTGGCGTTCGAGCCGGCGCCCCACCAGATGCGCTCGCGCAGGCCTTCCGAGAGTGGTTCGAGCCGCAGCAGGCCAGGAGGATTGGGAAACATCGGCCGTGGATTGGGCTGCGCAAATCCCTGGCCGCGCAGCATGTCGAGGAAGATCTCGGCATGACGCCGGCCCATGTCGGCATCGGTTTCGCCCTCGCCCGGCTGATAGCCGAAATAGCGCCAGCCATCGATCACCTGCTCGGGTGAGCCGCGGCTGATGCCGAGTTGCAGGCGTCCCCTCGCGATCAGGTCGGCCGCGCCGGCGTCCTCGATCATGTAGAGCGGATTTTCGTAGCGCATGTCGATCACGGCGGTGCCGATTTCGATCCGGCTGGTCCTGGCGCCAACGGCCGCCAGCAGCGGGAACGGCGAGGCCAGTTGGCGCGCGAAGTGATGGACGCGAAAATACGCGCCGTCCGCGCCGAGCTCTTCGGCCGCGACCGCAAGGTCGATGGATTGCAGCAGCACATCCGCGGCCGAGCGGGCCTGCGACTGCGGCGAGGGCGTCCAGTGCCCGAACGAAAGGAATCCGATTTTCTTCATGCCGACAATGTAGGGATGTCCGCGACGAATTGCGATCCGTGACGTGACCCGGGGATGACCGAAAGTGTCTACCAGCCGGGAAATTTTCTGCGGCAGATGTTGCCGGTTTTGCAGATCGCGCCGCTCCGCAAGTGCTGCATGCGTGCAGGTCTTGCCGCCTGCGCCGCGGCATGACTTGCGATCCCGGGGCGCGCCGCCTAGCTTTCCGCCACGATTTCTCCCGCCAACACCGTCCCGCAGGTCCCGATGTCGCAGCCGCTTCTGTTTCAGCCGATCACGCTTCGCGGCGTGACCTCCCGAAACCGCATCCTGATCTCGCCGATGTGCCAGTATTCGGCAACCGACGGCTTGGCCAATGACTGGCACCTTGTCCATCTTGGTAAATTTGCCCAGGGCGGCGCCGGGCTCGTGATGGTCGAGGCTGCGGCGGTGACCGCGGAGGGCCGCATCACCCATGGCGACGTCGGCATCTGGAACGACGAGCAGATCGCGCCGCTCGAACGGATCGCCGCCTTCCTCAAGGACAATGGCGCAGTGCCCTCGATCCAGCTCGCGCATGCCGGCCGCAAGGCCAGCATGCAGCGTCCCTGGTACGGCAATGCCGCCCTCGATGAGGCCGACCGCGGCCGCGGCGATCTGCCGTGGCGGACGGTGGCGCCGAGCGCGATCCCGATGGAAGACGGCTGGCTGATGCCGCACGCGCTCGACGCGGCCGAACTCGCCGCGCTGCGTGAGCAATGGCGGCGCGCCACCTTGCGCGCGGTGGAGGCCGGCTTCGAATTCGTCGAGGTGCATTGCGCGCATGGCTATCTGCTGCATGAATTCCTCTCGCCATTGTCGAACCGCCGCACCGATGCCTATGGCGGCGATCGCCGGGCGGATGCGCTATCCGCTCGAGATCATCGAGACCGTGCGCGCGGCCTGGCCGGCGGAGCGGCCGCTGTCGGTGCGGATTTCCTCGGTCGACGGTATCGACGGCGGCCTGACGCTCGAGGACCAGGTCGCGTTCGCCCGCGAAGCCAGGGCGCGCGGTGTCGATTTGATCGATTGCTCGTCGGGCGGCCTGCTCGGCTCGGCGACCGCGGCGCGGATTCCGCGCGGCTACGGCTTTCAGGTGCCCTATGCCGATGAGATCCGCCGCGCCGCCGACATTGCGACCATCGCGGTCGGCCTCATCCTGCATCCGCAGCAGGCAGAAGATGTCCTGGCCAACGGCCAGGCCGACCTGGTCGCGATCGGCCGCGAGGCGCTGTTCGATCCGAACTGGCCGCTGCACGCCGAGCTCGCGCTCGGCGGTGCAGGCGGCGAGGTGTTCGCGTCCTGGCCGAAGCAGTATGGTTGGTGGCTTGAGCGCCGCGAGCCGGGCCTGCGCCGGCTCGATGGCCCGCCGCTGCCGTTCCGCCAGAGCTGACAAGAAAATCCGACAACAACCTGGGAGGTCGTTATCATGACATCAGTCGCAAAGCGCCCCTATCGCGGCGTCTTCCCCGTGGCGCCGACCATCTTCGACGCCAACGGCAATCTCGACCTCGATGGCCAGCGGCGCTGCGTCGACTTCATGATCGACGCCGGCTCCCACGGCATCTGCATCCTCGCCAATTTCTCCGAGCAGTTCGTGCTGACCGACGCCGAGCGCGAGACCGTGATGCATACGGTGCTCGAGCATGTCGCCGGCCGCATTCCCGTCATCGTCACCACCACGCATTTCTCCTCGGCGGTCTGCGCCGCGCGCAGCTGCGAGGCGGAAGCCGCCGGGGCTGCGATGGTGATGATCATGCCGCCCTATCACGGCGCGACCTTCCGCGTCGGCGAGCCAGCCATCTATGAGTTTTATCGGATCGTGTCGGATGCCATCAACATCCCGATCATGATCCAGGACGCGCCGGTCGCGGGCACGCCGCTCTCGGTCGATTTCCTGGCGCGGATGGCGAAGGAGCTCGCCAATATCAGGTACTTCAAGATCGAGGTGCCGATGGCGGCGAACAAGCTGCGCGGCCTGATCGAGAAGGGCGGCGCCGAGATCGAGGGGCCGTGGGACGGCGAGGAGGCGATCACGCTGATGGCCGATCTCGATGCCGGCGCCACCGGCGCGATGACCGGCGGCGGCTATCCCGACGGCATCCGCCAGATCATGGATCCGTTCTTCGCCGGCCGGCGCGACGAGGCGGTCGGGGCCTATGCGCGCTGGCTGCCGCTGATCAATTACGAGAACCGGCAATGCGGGCTGCAGGCCTGCAAGGTGCTGATGCGCGAGGGCGGCGTCATCAAGTCCGATGCAGTGCGCCACCCGCTGCAACCGCTGCATCCGGCGACGCGCGCGGGGCTGATCGAGATCGCGCGGACACTCGATCCGGTCGTGCTGCGCTGGGGACGGTAACGGGGGCTATGCGTCCCACGTCACCGGCAAATCCAGCAGGCCGCGGAACGCCCAGCCGCCGATCCGCGCCGGCTGGTGCTCGATCAGGCACAGATTCTTCAGCCGCTTGAAGATCGCGGGCAGCGCGACGTCGGCGACCATGGCGCGCGAGGCCCAGGCGCCGGCGCAGAAATGTGGACCGGCACCGAACGCGATGCTCTTGCTGGCGTCGCGGCGCACATCGAACGCGTCGGGCTTGTCGAAGTGCTTCTCGTCGCGGTTCGCCGAGCCGAACATCAGGAACACGCGCTCATTGGTCTCGAATGCGACGTCCCTGATCGTCCAGGGCTTTGCGATCCGCCGCGGCGACATCCCGATCGGCGAGATCCAGCGCGCATATTCCTCGAACACCTGCAGCCACGGGATCGTGCCGCTCGTCGCCAGCGCAAGCTGGTCGGGATGAGTCAGCAGCGCCCATACCGTGCCGGCGATCGCATCGCGCGGCTCGTTCTGGCCGCCCGAGATCGCAAGCTTGATATTGGCGCGCACGCTCTCCATCGGCATGTCGGTCTGCAGCATCACGCCGAGCAGGCTGAGGTCGGGCGTCTTGCGCAGCCTGGGGGCCATGTCGTCGATCGCGGCATCGATCCCGGAGGTCGCCGCATGGCACCGCGCCTCGATCGCGGGATCGCCGACATAATTGGCGATGCCGTCGATCATACCCTGCGACCACGCGTTCATGTCCTGGAAGCGCATGTTGGTGAGGCCGGTGATCGACTTCAGGCATTCGGCCGAGAACGGCAGCGCGAACGCCTGCACGAAATCGACCAAGCCGTCCGGCTTCAGTTCGTCGAGGATGCGCGTCGCGTGGGCTTCGAACTGCGCCGTCCAGTGCGATCTGACGGTTTTGGGCGAGATCGCCGGAAAGATCGCCTTGCGCTCGTTCATGTGCGCATCGCCGTCCTTGCGCATCATGTTGTGGCCCATCAGCTTGTTCATCAGCCCCTCGGGCTGGTGCGACGAGAACACGTCGATCTGCTTCTCGGAGATGAAGATGTCGTCGCGGCTGCACAGCAGCGTGCTGCCGAGTTGCGGCACGAAGGCGATCGGCGCCTCCTTGCGCATACGCGCCAGCGCCGGGTAGGGATCCTGCCAGAAGGCGGGGACGTCGATATTGAAATGGGGCGCGGTGCTCACGACGTGATCTCGGTTTGGCCTCGGGTTTTCGGACCGAGCATAGGCCGGGCGGCGCGGCCCGTCTGTCCCCACCGCTGGGGACAGCGGGAGACCATCGCCTGGAGCGCGCTCAGTTCAACTGACGCGCCGACGCCATCAGGCGCAGCGCGATCGCGAACAGCTCGTTCTGCGAGGAGATGCCGAGCTTGTCATAAGCGCGCTTGCGATAGGTGAGGGCGGAGTGCAGCCCGATGCCGAGCTCGGCGGCGATCGCTTCCGAGCTGAGGCCGGAGAGGATGCGCAGGCAGACCTCCTGCTCACGCCCGGTCAGCCTTGCCAGCGGCTCGGCGGTCGCAAACAGGATCTTCAACCGCTCGATCGGATCAACATCCGGTGCCGGGTCGCGCTGGAAATGCCGCGCCACGGCCGCCGTCAACGCCGGAGCGACCGCGGCCAGGCGCGCGATCTGCTCGCGGCTGAAGCGGCCTTGCGCGGTGATCTGGTAGAAGTTGACATAGAAGCAGGTGTCGCCGGTCCAGATCGCGGACGCGAACTTGTCGACGATGTCGGAGTCGTCGAAGAAGATCTTGCGGTAGCCGTCGCTGTACATGCGGCGGGCGAAGGTCGGCAGCACGATCGGTGCGGGCTGCGCCCGTCCCTCGAACACCGCATCGCGATTCGGGTCGGCCTGATGGAAATGTTCGGAATAGGCGATCCCGAGGTCGCGCCCGGTCGGGATGTTGCCGACATCGAGCAGGCACGCGGCGGTCCGCGGGCCGGTGAACGAGAATACCATGCAATGACCGACACCGGCGACGCGGCGCAGCGCGCCGATCAGGGCTTGCGGAAAGCTGTCGCGGCCGATCGCCAGCAGCGCCGGCGTGATGTCGCTGACGACAGAAGTCTCGAAGGCGTAATCTGCCTTCATGGCGTCCTCCCTGTGTTTCGGGAAGACTAGAGCCTTTTCCGTTCCGAAGGAATCGGAACGGGGCTCTGGATTCTTTGTTTTGACGCGTTTTCCTGGCGCGAACCGGGATCCACTTCGCTCGAAAACGCTCTGGCAGCGACATCGCCGGCGTGGAAGCGGCGCCTCAGGCGCCCGGCACCTGGTCGAGGAAGCCGGTGATGCTCCTGATCCGGCCGTCCTTCAGCATGGCGAAGTCGGTGCCCTTGATCGGGCTGTCGACGCCGTCAGGGCCAAGGCCCCAGGAGAACCGGACATGGTCGCCGAAGCCGTTCGGCTCCCCGATCAGCTTGAAGCGGAAGTCCGGAAACTTCTGCTGCACGCCCGCGATCAGTGCGTCGACGCCCTCATGGCCGTCGCCGCTCATCAGCGGATCGATATAGCGCGCATCGGCGGTCCAGTTCTCGCTCAGCATCTCGCGGCGCCGGCTCGGCGTCCGCTCGTTCCAGAGATCGATATAGCGGCGGGCGATGGTGGCATGGTCGGTCATGGTGCTCTCCTTCGATAGTGCCGGACTGTACGGCGGTCCGGACTATCGAAGGTTCGCGTGCGCCGATCGATTACCTCTGAGGTCATCGCGCGGGCTATGGTGCGATCGTCAGCACCGCCTTCATGTTGGGATGGTAGCGGCAGTAATAGTCGACCGTGCCGGCCTTGGTCAGGACCGACTTGACCGTCTTCTTGGGCGCGATCGTCACGTCGAAGTCGCCGTTCTTCGCGGTGGCGGTGTGCGCCAGCACGTCCTTGTTGACCCATTCGATGGTGTCGCCGACCTTGGCCGACACCTCGGCCGGGGAGATCACCAGATTCTCCATCACGATCTGGATGGTCGCCGCATGCGCCGGGACAGCCATCGCGCCGAGCGCGAGCAAAGCCAGCGTTGCGAGACAGCGTCCTGGCAACATCGCGCGCCTCCTTACTTCAGGCCGGCCGCAACATGTTCGGCATGCTGCTGGTGGCCCTGGAAGATCTTCAGGCCGGTTTGCAGCAGGCCCTTCAGCTCGGGATTGCTGGCCGAGGGGATCAGCTGCGTCTCCAGCGCGGTGTTGACGGCCTTGTGGTAGGCGACCTCGTTGTCGATATAGGCCTTGTCATAGGCGGCGCCCTTCAGCTTGCCGAGTTCGGCGAGCTTGTCGGCCGCCTGTTTCGACAGCGCCTTGCTGGTGTCGTTGTCCTCCGGCGTCACCTTCAATTTCTTGACGAGGTCGAGCGCCTGCTTGTTCACCGCCTCGTGGTCGCGCGCCATGTCCTTGGCGAACGCCTTGACCTCCTTGTTGGAGGCCTTCTCTTCCGCCTGCTTGGCGGCATTGATGTCGATCACACAGGCCGTATAGGCGATGTGCGCGATCTGCGGATCGGTCGGCTTTGCGCCCTGCGCCAGCGCAGCGCAGTTGAGGAGGCTGAGCGCGGCGACCGCGATACCCAATCGAACGAACATGGTTTGAAACTCCTGTTGAGCCGGGCGTAGCGCGCGGCGCGTCGTTGCTTGCACAGGAGTTGGATGGTGCGGGCGAGCAGAGGTTCCCGAAAAATTCAGGCCGTGGCGCGCAGCCGTTTCAGAACCGCCTCGGTCAATCGCTCGCAGCGCTTGCCCGCGAAGGGAAAGGCCTCCATGACGACGGGGCCGATCTTCCGCTCGACATTGTCGCGCAGCATGGTGCGGGCGCGGTGCAGGCGGGTCTTCACGGTTTCCGGCTTGAGGCCGAGGATCTCAGCGGTCTCCTCGACATTCATGCCCTCGATCACGCGGGTGATGAAGACGAGGCGGAACGCCTCGGGCAGCTCGTCGATCGCGTGCTCGACGACGCGCTGGATCTCACGCTGGGCCATGGATTTTTCCGGATCGTCCGTTGACGACAGGGGGAACTGGATGATCTGGGCTTCAGGAGCGCCTTTCGGCAGATCGGACCATTCGACGCTGCTGTGCCTGCGGCGCAGGCGGCCGAGCGCCTCGTTCATCGCGATCCGCGACAGCCAGGTCGACAGGCTGGAGTCGCCGCGGAACTGGTCGAGATGGGTAAAGGCGCGCACATAGGCGTCCTGAACCACGTCCTCGGCCTCGTGGTCGTTGCGCAGGATGCCGCGCGCCAGCCGGAACAGCCGGCGATTATTCGCCTGCATGATGGCGCGGATCGCGGCCTCGTCGCGGGCGAGCGCGCGTTGCACCAGCTCGGCATCGCCCGAGCTGGTCGGCGGCAGGGACGTTACATGGGCCTGGCGCATGGCGGGTCGCCCTCACTGTTGGCGGAATAATATCATTGGATGCCGACCGGCCGTGCAGGTTCCCGGGAAAATGGTCATCGGCCAAAAAGACCGCTACGGCCTGATATAGGCCTCCGGATCCCCGCGCGCATGCGCCTCCATCGCATCGAGGAAGCAGCGCACCTTCGCCGGGACAAATTGCCGCGCCGGCAACAGCGCATGCACGTTGAGCGGCTCGCAGGCATGGTCGGGCAGCAGCCGCCGCAACTCGCCGGCCGCGACGACGGCGCGGGTATAGCTGGCGGTGACCCGCAGCACGCCATGGCCGGCGAGCGCGGCCTGCAGCCGGACATGGGCATTCGAGCTGGTCAGGCGCGCGCGATCGACCGCGAGATGCTCGACCGCGCCGCCGGGAACGGTGATCGCCCATGGCGGATCGCTGGGGCCGGTGAGCAGCGGCAGCTTTCTCAGATCATCCAGCGTGCGCGGCTCGCCGAATTTCTCCAGCAGCGCGGGTGCCGCGAACAGGCCGCGCTCGAGCGTGAAGACGCGGCGGATCACGATGCCGGCCGACGGCAGCGGTGCCTCCAGCATCGCAAATACGATGTCGTAGTTCTCGGCGATCGGACTAACGATGTCATGCTCGACATCGATCCTGATCGCGAGTTCCGGATAGCGGCCCATCACCGCGCAGGCGACCGGCCCCGCATGATGCGCGCCGAATTCATAAGGCGCCTTGATGCGCAGCGTGCCCGCAACCGCGCTGGACATCGCCAGCGCCTCGCTGTGGGTGTCGTGCAGCGCCGCGAACAGCGGGCGCACCTTGCGATAGATGGTCTCGCCGGAATCGGTCAGCCGCAGGTGCCGGGTGGTGCGCTCGATCAGCCGCAGCCCGAGATTGGCTTCGAGACGCTGCACCGCAGCACTGAGACTCGATTTGGGATGGCCGAGCACGCGCGCAGCCGCTGTGAAGCCGCCATGCTCGACAACCTCGCAAAACAGCTCCCAGTCGCGCCACTCCATGGCCGATTGTCCATCCACCGGTACAGTGTGTCCAGCCAAATCGGATTATCCCGGTGACCGCAATCACCTAACCTCGTCGCAACCAAATCTTGCATCGGGAGGGTGAGATGGCTGACGACGGAATTTTCCTGCGCAACACCTGGTACGTGGCGGCGTGGAATCACGAACTGATCGACGGCAAGATGGTCGCGCGCACCATCCTGGAACGGCCGATCGTGCTCTATCGCGGGTCGAGCGGCAAAGTCGTCGCGCTGGACGACCGCTGCTGTCATCGCGCCGCGCCGCTTTCGATGGGACGCATCGAGGGCGACGACATCAGGTGCATGTACCACGGCATGAAGTTCGCTGCCGACGGCAAATGCATCCAGATTCCCGGCCAGGACACGATCCCCGCGAAGCTCGGCGTGCGCAGCTATCCCGTGGTCGAGCGCTACAATTTGATCTTCATCTGGACCGGCGATCCGGAGAAGGCCGATCCGAAACTGATCCTCGACTATCCGCCGCTCGAGGATCCCAGATGGCGCGGCCTGCCGGGTTACATGCACTACAAGGCCAATTGGCTCCTGATTGTCGACAACCTCAGCGACTTCGCGCATCTCGCCTTCGTGCACACCAACACGCTCGGCGGCTCCGAGGAATACGCCTACCAGACCAAGCCGGTCGCGATCGAGAAGCTGGACGACGGTTTCCGTGTCGAGCGCTGGCACATGGGCGCCGAGCCGCCGCCCTACCACAAGAAGGTGATCTCGAACAAAACCGATAAGATCGACCGCCGCAATATCGGCCGCATGATCGTGCCCGGCATCTTCACGCTCGACACCACGTTTGCGCCGGCGGGGCAGGGCGTCGAGAAGGGCGTCCAGGTTCCGGGCACGCGGTCGTATCGCAACGCGCAGTTCATGACGCCGGAGACGCGCTCGACCACACACTTCTTCTGGAATTATCTGCACGATTTCGACATCGACAATCCGAACATCGCGCTGTCGCTGCGGCACAGCCTCGAGGAAGGGTTCAACGAGGACAAGGATATCATCGAGGCGCAGCAGCGCGTGTTCGACGCCGATCCGGACTATCAGCTGCTCGCGATCGGCGCCGATGCGCCGCTGACCTATTTCCGCTGGCTGTTCGCGCGCAAGCTCGAGGCGGAGAAGGGCACGGCGCGCGCCGCCTAGAGCATGATCCGGAAAAGTGTGGAGCGGTTTTCCGAAAAGATCATGCTCAAACAAGGAGCTAAAGCGCGATGATGATTCAACCCAATCTCATCGCGCTTTGGTCCGCTGAAACGACGGACGTTTGCTGCTTGGCAGCAAGCGGCGCCGGGGTCGCGAGATCGTGACATCCCGGCGTGGCTGCCGCTCCAGCCGGTTTGGCGTAAACTGATCCGACCTGAATTTGTCGGCGTGAAGGTGACCCGCGTTGGCCAGACCATCCCGGTAGCGATCAATCGGTGAATGAGCTTGCCCGAAAAGACGGATCGATCGGATCGAAGTGCGAGCACCGGCTGGGCGCAGGACGCCTGGCTATGGCCGTTTGAAGCCGCGCGATTGGCGCTGGACATATACTCGCAGTGGTACCCTAACCGTCCGCCCGAGCCCACGGATTCGCCGGGCGAAGCGGCGGCGCTGCCCTGGACGACAGCCCATTCGGTCGCGCTTCAACTGCCGTCGATGTGCCTGCTGGATTTCTCGAGAGCGGCCGAAGGCCGGCCGCTGCTGGTCTGCGCGCCCTATGCGCTGCATCGCGCGCAGATTGCGGATCTTGCCCCCGGCCACAGCCTGATGGAGGCGTTCCAGAAGGCTGGCGTTGCGCGTCTCTATCTCACGGATTGGCGCTCGGCGGCACCGGAGATGCGATATTTCTCGATCGACACCTTTCTGTCCGATCTCAACGTGGCCGTCGACACGATCGGGCCGCCGGTCGACCTTGCAGGTCTCTGTCAGGGCGGCTGGCTGTCGTTGCTCTATGCGGCGCGCTTTCCCGGCAAGGTACGGCGGCTTGTGCTTGCCGGCAGCCCGGTCGACGTCTCGGTACCGTCGGAGCTTTCCCGGATGGTCGCCTCGCTTCCACCGCAAGGCTTCGAGGCGCTGGTCCGTCAGGGGGATGGGATCATCAGCGGCAAGCACATGCTGCAGGCCTGGAGCATCCCGTTCACCATGCGTGACGCGGAAGCGGCGCTGCAGAGGCGGCTCGACCGCAATTCGGAGGATGCGCGGGCGTTGCTCGATCGCTTCACGCGCTGGAATGACGAGACGCTCGATCTGCCGGGCACCTACTACCTCGAAGTGACCGACTGGATCTTTCGCCAGAACCGGATCGCGGCTGGAGACTTCGTTGCGCTTGGCTGCAAGGTCGATCTCGCTGCCGTGAAGCAGCCCGTCTTCCTGCTCGCCGCAGAGAACGACATCGTTGTTCCGCCCGACCAGGCATTTGCGACAGCGCGGCTCTTGGCCACGCCGCCCGCGTGGCTGCAATGCCATACCGAGCCGTGTGGTCACCTCGGACTGTTCATGGGCTGCAAGGCTCTCGCCGGTTCATGGCGCCGGATTGCCCGCTGGCTTCAGTCCGATCTCGGTGAGGCTGCGGGCGAGCGAGCGCGGATCAGCGCGTGAGTGCTAGATGAAAATGCCCCGAATTGCGCTTTGCAATCCGGGGCATCCGGTATCCTTTGGATGACGTGCGTCGCGTCTATTTCGCCGCGACAACCATGATCTCGACATTGTACTGCGGCGCCGCCAGCTTGGCCTCGACGGTGGCGCGGGCCGGGGTGTTGCCCTGCGAGACCCAGCCGTCCCACACCGCGTTCATTTCCGGGAACGTCTTCATGTCGGTGATGTAGATCGTCGCGCTGAGCAGCTTCGACTTGTCGGTGCCGGCCTTGGCGAGGTGGCCGTCGATGATCGACAGGATGTCCTTGGTCTGGTCGGTGACGCTGCCGCCCGCGGCTTTGCCGGCGACGACGCCGGCGAGATAGACGGTGTTGCCGTGCACGACGGCCTGGCTCATGCGCGGGCCGGTTTCGAAACGCTGAATGCTCATTTGGGTCTCCACTGAATGGCGGGCACTGTCTAACCTGCCAGAGCGAGCGCCGCCACTGCACAATTTGCAGCGCCGTTCACCGAAATCGCTCGAAATTGCTCCGAGATCGGCTCGGCGCAATCAGGTCGGCGGATTCTGCCCATTCGCCCAGCGCGCGAACAGTGCCACTCGCTCGGCCGGCCATGCGCCGTCGCACGGCATGGTGCCGGCCTCAAGGCGGGCCAGTATCTGCCGGCAATGCCTGGCGACATCCGCCTCGTTCCAGAGATCGAAGCCGAACAGCATCGAACTGCGGTCCATCGGCCGGAACAGCGGTCGGATGTGTTGTTCGAATTGCACGGCCTCGCCGGGGCCGGGGAGTGCCACGCTGATGTCGTTTGCGGCCTGCGTATCGCTCGCGGTTGTGGACGGCCGTGCGGCCGGCGTCGCGTTGCAGACCCACCACCAGCGCGGCACCGGCATGTTCGGCGGCGGTGCCGCGCCGGCGCCGGAATTCTCCACCGCGATCCGCGAGCCCCATTCGATATAGGCGACGAAGGCGGCGCGGAATTCCGGATCGCTCGGTAAGCCCGCATCGTCGGCGCTCTGCACCATGTAGGTCGCCCACAATGTGCGCTGCTCCGGCCGGATCTCCTTGCCGATGTGCTGCGACACCATCCGCCGATAGCCGCCATAGCGCTCGGTGTAGAAGCGCGGGCCGCCGAACACCTCGCTGAGCCACGCCGCCACCCGCTCCGGATGGTCCGGCGACATCTCGGCGAACAGCGGACCGAGCAGCGGATCTTCCGGCACGTAACGACTGTAGAAGATGCGCGTCATGTCGAGCAGCGCCGGATAGCCGCCGGCCCATTCGAACAGCGTCGGCTCGCGCATCGGATCGGGATCGGGATCGCGAAACGCGACGTTCCAATGCATGCCGCTGCAAAACGGCTTGTTCAGCGACGCGCCGCAGCGGCACAGGCTGACATGCTCTTGCGACGCGCCCGCGTTCTGTGTGATCGGCGCGCCATCCTCATCGACCAGTTCGACATCGCCGGTGACGCGATAGGGCCCGTCTTTCGACACTTCGATCTGCGGCGGCCTGCTGACGTCGGACAGGCTGGCGTCACGCTTGGGGCCGATACCGATGCCAAGCGCGCCCGAGGGGCATCTGCGCACCGCGTTGAGGAGGTCGTCAAACCGCGCCCCGCTGGGTGCGATGAAAGGCTGCTCGCCGAGACGAAACACGGAGGTGAGACGGTCGGTGCAGAAGCCGGAATGCGCGCAGGTGCCGCGATTGTCGAACACGAACGCCTGCTGCCCGGCATAGACCTCGAGCCTGTCCGGCGCGCGCCGCGGATCCCTCGCGTCGGTGAAGCCGCGCGCGACGTGGCTGTCGTCGCAGAACGGCCTGGTCTGCGATTGTCCGCAGCGGCACAGCCGCATTGGCGCCTCGGCTGCGATCGGCACGCCGAGATGATCGACGATCGGAATGCCGGGCTCCGGTTCGTAGGGCCCGTTGCGTCTGACGACGATGCGTTTGCGCGGCTGTTGCTTGTCGCTTGGACCTTGGGCGGAATTGTCGTCCGTCATGCCTTGCAATGATCCCTGAACTCGCCCAACCCGTGCAATGCGTGCTTAGATGGATCAATGGCGGCTCTCAACGAACCAGATGGAAAGTGCCGCGGGAGAGTTGCAATGATCCGCAAGACCAAGCGCAAATATGGTTGCCTGGTCGAGTTCTCGATCGATCAGCTCAGCGGCAAATGGAAGACCGTGATCCTGAGCCGGCTGAAGGTCCGGCCGATGCGCTACGGCGAATTGCGCCACGACATCCCGCAGCTCAGCGACAAGGTGTTGACCGAGCGCCTGCGCGATCTCTGCAATTCAGGCTTCGTCAGGCAGGAGCGCGGCGGCGGCTCCTCGCGCTATTGCCTGACCAAGCGCGGCGAGATGCTGAAGCCGATGCTGCAGGCACTCTACGATTGGGGCGAAGCCAACGCCGATACGTTCGGCGTCCGCTTCCTCAGCGCGGAGGCGGACTAGAGCAAGAATGCGTAATTTCGGAATATTAGAATAATACCCCTGAGTTGCCGGACGTGTCAAGTTGTCTGGTCGAACGCTGGCTACCGCCGGCTACTTTGCATGGGGTTGTTTTCGATATTTTGGCAGCGCCCCTGCGACGAACGGATTTCCGGCCGGAACCTTAAGCGAGAAGAGTGCGTTCTCGCCGGATGTTGGGGGCAATCAACACAAGGAATGCTCATGCACATCCGTATCTCTACGGCATCCGTCATCGTTGCGGCGCTCTCGCTTGGAACACCTGCCTGGGCGCAGGTGCAGGGAACGCAACCGAAGGCGATGCCGCAGGCTCAATCTGATCAGCCCACCGCCATCCGGAGCATCCAGGTCGTGGACATCAAGGAACTCAAGCCCGACGCCCGGTCGAAGGTCGAGGCTGTCGTCGCAAAGGCAAGCGAAGACGACCTGCGGAACCTTCGCGGTTCCATCGACGCGTCTGAAGAAGCGGTATCCGCGCTGAAGGCGAAGGGCCTCAGCTCGGCACAAGTTGTCGCGGTCAATCTCACCAACGGCATCCTGACGCTTTTCACCAAGACGGCCTGATCGCAACACGGCTCGGGGAACTTCCGCTGAAAAGCCCGCCGGTTCACGCCGGCGGGCCAACGACTGAATCTCGGAGTAGCACGCCTCAGTTCACCGCCTTCGCCGCCGCACGTCCCGCGTTGCGGCCCGAGAACAGGCAACCGCCGAGGAACGTGCCTTCCAGCGAGCGATAGCCGTGCACGCCGCCGCCGCCGAAGCCGGCGGCTTCGCCAGCCGCGTAGAGGCCGCGGATGATCTGGTGATCGTTGCTGAACACGCGCGACTCGAGATCAGTCTCGAACCCGCCGAGCGTCTTGCGGGTGAGGATGTTGAGCTTCACCGCGATCAGCGGGCCGTGCTCGGGATCGAGGATCCGGTGCGGCTTCGCGGTGCGGATCAATTTGTCGCCGATATAGCGCCGCGCATTGTGCAGGTTCATCACCTGCGCATCCTTGACGTAGGGGTTGGTGATCTCGCGATCGCGCGCCTCGATCTGGTTTTTGATGGCGTCGAGCTGCAACAGGTCGTTGCCGGCGAGCTTGTTCATGGCGCCGACCAGATCGGCGAGATTGTCGCGCACGATGAAGTCGGCGCCGTGCTGCTTGAACGCCTCCACCGGCCCCGGCGCGCCCTTGTTGGTGGCGCGCTTGATCGTCATGCGCCAGCTCTTGCCGGTAAGGTCCGGGTTCTGCTCCGAGCCCGACAGCGCGAACTCCTTCTTGATGATGCTCTGGGTCAGGATGAACCACGAATAATCGTAGCCGGTGCCCATGATGTAGTGCAGTTGCCCGAGCGTGTCGGAGCCCGGGAACAGCGGTGCCGGCAGCCGCGTGCCCGTCGCGTCGAACCACAGCGACGACGGACCCGGCAGGATCCGGATGCCGTGACGCGGCCAGATCGGGTTCCAGTTCCGGATGCCCTCGACATAGTGCCACATGCGGTCGCGGTTGATCAGCCGGCCGCCCGCCGCCTCGGTGATGCCGATCATGCGGCCGTCGACATGTTCGGGCACGCCGGAGATCATGAATTTGGGCGGCTCGCCAAGCCGCTTCGGCCAGTTCTGCCGCACCAGATCATGATTGCCGCCGATGCCGCCGGACGCGACGATTACCGCAGGCGCACGGAAGGAAAAATCGCCGACGGCGTTGCGCGAGGAACTCTTGCCGCGCTCGACCGAGCTCGGTTCCAGGATCGCGCCGCTGACGCCGTCGACCACACCGTTGGTGACACTGAGCGCATCGACGCGGTGGCGGAACTTGAATACCAGCCGTCCGCTTTTCGCGGCTTCGCGCGCGCGGCGTTCGAACGGCTCGACGATGCCGGGTCCGGTGCCCCAGGTGACGTGGAAGCGCGGCACCGAATTGCCATGGCCCATCGCGTCGTAACCGCCGCGCTCGGCCCAGCCGACCACCGGGAAGATGCGATGGCCCATGGCACGCAGCCAGTCGCGCTTCTCGCCCGCAGCGAATGCGACATAGGCCTCGGCCCATTTGCGCGGCCAGTAATCCTCTTCGCGATCGAAACCGGCGGTGCCCATCCAGTCCTGTAATGCGAGCTCGACCGAATCCTTGATGCCGAGCCGGCGCTGCTCCGGCGAATCGACCAGGAACAGGCCGCCAAACGACCAGAAGGCCTGGCCGCCGATGCTTTGTTCCCCTTCCTGGTCGAGCACGATCACGCGCTTGCCTGCGTCGGCGATCTCGGTTGCGGCCACGAGACCGGCAAGCCCCGCGCCAATCACGATCACATCTGCATCGTCAGCCATGTTCAGGTCCCCCGTCCCGCCGAGATTCAAGACCGCCTCATTGCGTGCGGTCAACGCCAAATGGACCTTGCCTGTGGCGGCGGAGCACCAAGCACGTGCGCCGCGCTGTTCCAGTTTGGGACCTTTCCCCACTTTCACTGCAGCGTGCGCGCAACACCCAATTTGAATTTGTTTTGACCGGCTTCACTCGTCTGGACAAAAATCCGCGCGCGCAACACGCTCACGATTGTCTTGCATCACAGACCAAACAGATTCGGTTTCGACTGGGGCTGGCCAAAATGAAGTTGATGACGGGGTTGCTCGCTGCGGTTCTCCTGCTGGCGGGAATGGGGGTGTCTCAAGCTGTAGTCAGGATCGCCGACGATCGCGGCGGCAAGATCGGCGTCTATGTCGACAGGTATCAGGACCTGCGGACTTCGGGCGAGACGGTCATCATCGACGGGCTGTGTGCCTCGGCCTGCACCATCGTGCTCGGCAAGGTTCCTCACGACCGGATTTGTGTGACCTCGCACGCCAGCCTCGGCTTCCACGCAGCCTGGGATTACGGCGATAACGGCCGTCCGGTCCCTAATCCCGAAGCCACCCATATGCTGTAC
The DNA here is from genome assembly GCF_055264925.1 of Bradyrhizobium sp. KZN70725. Lineage (NCBI taxonomy): Bacteria > Pseudomonadati > Pseudomonadota > Alphaproteobacteria > Hyphomicrobiales > Nitrobacteraceae > Bradyrhizobium > Bradyrhizobium sp. KZN70725. Next base: position 17,446 of record NZ_JBUYWT010000016.1, on the reverse strand, counting down.
CTGATGTATCCGCCGGCGGTACGCAGATGGATTTCGGGGCGTGGTGGCCTGACCCGGCGCATGATCTTCCTGCGCGGCAAGCAACTGCAGGCGCTGTACAAGCCGTGCTACCTCAACGCCCAGGCCTCGGCGCCGAAGCCCGCGCACTAAGCTCCGGCTGCTTCTCTGCTTGACCCTCGTCGGCCATTGGCCTCGGCAGACGCCGGGGCATGAACGCGCCGGCACCGGATTAGCTCGCCATCATTTGACGGCCTGCGACCGCCATTGCGCTTGCTGCCTGCCGGAACCCGGCTTATCTCAGCCTCATGGTTCAGCCGATCTCCACCCGATCCGAGCTCGTAACGGCTCCACAGACCCGGGTGGCGTCTGCGATCCTGTGGGGTGCGGCCGGCATCGGCGGATTGGCCCTGCTTGCCGCTGCCGCGCTCTGGTTCCACTACGGGACCGCGGTGTTTTTCGAAATGATCACGGCCGGCATCTCCGCCTGCTTCTGACAAGGACGCCCTCGCATCATGCCCCGGACCACGCGCCCATTGGTGATCTTCGCTGCCTTCGCGGGCAGTCTGGCGGTCGGCCTGTTCCTCATGCTGTGGGCGATCGGCGGCTTGCGCACCGTTGCCGCGCCGGCCGCGATCGGCGGGGCGTTCCAGCTCACCGACCAGTCCGGCCAGACCGTTACCGACAAGAACCTCCAGGGCAAGCCGACCCTGATTTTCTTCGGATTCACCCATTGCCCGGACATCTGCCCGACCTCGCTGTTCGAGATCTCGGAGGTCCTGAAGGCGATGGGCAAGGACGCCGATCGCGTGAATGCCTATTTCGTCTCGGTCGATCCGGAACGCGACACCGCCACCGCGATGAAGGATTACCTGTCGAGCTTCGATCCGCACCTCAAGGGCCTGACCGGCGATCCCGCCGCGATCACCAAGGTCCTGTCGAGCTATCGTGTCTACGCCAAGAAAGTGCCGCTGAAGGATGGCGACTACACGATGGACCACACCGCGCTGATCTATCTGATGGACCGCGACGGTCATTTCGTCGCGCCGTTCAATCTGAAACGGACGCCGGAAGAAGCGGCGGCCGATCTCAAACGGTACCTCTGATCGCCATTTCCGGTTCAGAATTAACCCAATCGGCGCTCGCTTCAGGCGCCGATTCGGCTATAAGCCGTTCAATTTCCTGAAATTGCCGGTTATGCCAAATCCGCCTGTCCAGCCCTTTGCCGTCCGTTCGCGCCAGCTTCGCCTGGCCGCGGGCATGATCGCGGCTGCCTTGCTGGCCTTGGCGTACCCTGCAATTGCACAGACACCCCCCGCACAGGCGCCGGCAGCCAAGACGGCTCCTGCTCCGGCTCCGCCCACCAAGGCGGCCCCTGCGCAAACGGCGCCCGCAACACCACCGGCCGCTGCCGCCCCGCCGGCCCCGACCATGCCCTCCAAAGCTACCGAGGCCGCGCCGCAGGCGGTGCCGGGTTTCTGGGACCCGCGGCGCCGGCCGGACCGCCCGGACCTGTCGCGCCTCACCGTGATCCGCTTTCTGACCGAGACCGACTATCCGCCGTTCAATTTCACCGGTCCCGACGGCAATCCGGCCGGTTTCAACGTCGACCTGGCGCGCGCGCTCTGCGACGAGATCAAGGTCACCTGCACCATCCAGATGCGCCGCTTCGAGACCCTGATCGATGCCCTGGCGACCAACCGGGGCGACGCCATCATCGCGTCGATGGCCGTGACGCCGCAGCTGCGCGCCAAGGTCGATTTCACCGATCCCTATTACCGCGCGCCGGCCCGCTTCGTGTCGCGCCGTGACAACGCGATGCCGGAAATCCGCCCGGAATATCTCGAGGGCAAGAAGGTCGGCGTCATCGCCGGGACCTCGCACGAGGCCTACCTCAAGGCGATGTTCACCGACGCCGAGATCCATTCCTATCCGGATAACGACGCGCTGCGCGCGGCGCTGCGCCGCGGCGAGGTTGACTTCATCTTCGGCGATGCGATCTCGCTCGCGTTCTGGATCAACGGCACCGATTCCGCCGAATGCTGCGCCTTTGCCGGCGGCCCCTTTGTCGAGAGCCGCTATTTCGGCGAGGGCGTCGGCATCGCCGTCCGCAAGGGCAACGACCTGCTCCGGCAGTCGCTGAACTGGGCGCTGTTCCGGATCTGGGAAAAAGGCCGCTTCACCGATCTGTGGCTGCGCTATTTCTCGGTCAGCCCGTTCTGAGTTCGTCATTCCGGGATGGTCCGTAGGACCAGACCTCAGGGGTGCAATTGCACCCCGGGGAATCTCGAGATTCCGGGTCCGATGCTGCGCATCGCCCCGGAATGACGACAAACGTCCCGTCGTTTTGCATTTTGCCGCGAAAGCGTTAGTTTTCGCGGCCTTTTTGGAGAGAACCTGAGGAATGTCCGTGATTGATCCTTCTGCCAGCCCGAGCGACCTGCGGGCGCTCGCCGAACAATCCAACGCCTGGCCGTTCGAGCAGGCGAAAGCGATTGTGGCGCGGCTGAAGAAAAATCCCAAGGACGAGGTGCTGTTCGAGACCGGCTACGGCCCGTCGGGCCTGCCGCATATCGGCACGTTCGGCGAAGTCGCGCGCACCACGATGGTGCGCCACGCCTTCCGCGTGCTCACCGAGGACAAGATCAAGACGCGCCTGCTCGCCTTCTCCGACGACATGGACGGCCTGCGCAAGGTGCCGGACAACGTGCCGAACAAGGAGCTGCTGGAGCGGCATCTCGGCAAGCCGCTGACCAAGGTGCCCGATCCGTTCGGCACCCATCCGAGCTTTGGCCAGCACAACAATGCGCGGCTGCGCGCCTTTCTCGACCAGTTCGGCTTCGACTACGAGTTCGCGAGTTCGACCGAGTACTACACCTCCGGCCGCTTCGATGCCGCGCTGCTGCGCATGCTGGAGCGGATCGAGAAGGTGATGGCGATCATGCTGCCGTCGCTGCGTGAGGAGCGCGCGGCGAGCTACTCGCCGTTCCTGCCGATCTGTCCGCGCACCGGCCTTGTGCTCTACGTGCCGGTGACGGCGCATGACGCCAAGGCCGGCACGATCTCGTATGAAGACCCCGATAGCAAGGAGACCGTCACGGTTCCTGTCACCGGCGGCCGCTGCAAGCTGCAATGGAAGCCGGACTGGGCGATGCGCTGGTACGCGCTCGGTGTCGACTATGAAATGGCCGGCAAGGACCTGATCGACTCGGTGAAGCTGTCGGGCAAGATCTGCTCGGCGCTCGGCGGCACGCCGCCGGAAGGTTTCAACTACGAACTGTTCCTCGACGAGAAGGGCCAGAAGATCTCGAAGTCGAAGGGCAACGGCCTGACGATCGACGAGTGGCTGCGCTATGCCTCGCCGGAATCGCTGTCGCTGTTCATGTATCGCGAACCCAAGGCGGCGAAGCGGCTCTATTTCGACGTCATTCCGCGCAATGTCGACGACTACCAGCAATTCCTCGACGGCTTCACGCGGCAGGAAGCGCGGCAGCAGCTGCAGAATCCGGTCTGGCACATCCATTCCGGCAAGCCGCCGCAGGCCGACATGCCCGTCACCTTCCAGCTGCTGCTGACGCTGGTGTCGTCGTCGAACGCGGAGAATGCCGAGACACTGTGGGGCTTCATCGGCCGCTACCGGCCGGGCGTGACGCCGCAGACCCATCCGAAGCTCGATGCGATGGTCGGCTACGCCATCAACTACTATCGCGACTTCGTGGCGCCGACCAAGCAGTTCCGCGAGCCGACCGAGGGAGAGCGCGCCGCGCTGCAGGATCTGCGCGATGCGCTCGCCAACATGCCGGCGAACGCGAGCGCGGAAGACATCCAGAACGTGGTCTATGAGATCGGCCGCCGCGAGCCGTTCCTCGACATGGTCAAGAAGGGCAAGGACGGCCGTCCGGGCGTCTCGCTCGACTGGTTCAACATGCTCTACCAGGTGCTGCTCGGCCAGGAGAAGGGCCCGCGCTTCGGCTCCTTCGTCGCGGTCTACGGCGTGCAGAACGCGGTCAACATGATCGACGGCGCGCTGGCGCGGTCGTCGTAGGGATCGCGCCGCTCATCGCCGCTCGGCCTGCGCCGCGTCGCGCAGGCCGTCGCTGGTGGCGCGCAACAGCGTCAGCAGCAGGCCGTTGAGCGGCGTCGGCACGCCGTGCCGTTCGCCGGCCGCGACGATCGCGCCGGTGAGAGCGTCGGCTTCGAACGGGCGTCCCGCGACACGATCGAAATACATCGAGGTGCCGGCGTCTGGCGGATAGGTCAACAACGTCGCCAGCATCAGCTCGGCCTCGTCGGGCGCGAGCTGGGCGCCGTCGGCGCGGCCGACATTCGCGGCCTCCTCGAGGATGGCGCGGCACAACGCCTTGACGTCCGCGCGGCGGAACACCGCCTGCCGCTGCAAGGTGAGCGCGGTGATCGGATTGGCGACCGCATTGAGCAGAAGCTTGCGCCACGCCAGCGTGGTGAAATCGGCGGAGCGCCGCACGCGCATCGCCGTGCCATCCAGCAGCACTTCGAACGCGCGTCCGTCTGTGTCATCGGCAACCGCGAATTCATGCTCGCCGGCGCGGCGGAAACGGACGCGATCCGGCGCCAGCCGCTCGCCGTTGTAATAGACGATGGTCGGCACGACCGTGGCGGCGCCGACCAATGGCGCCAGCCGCTCCGCGTGGCCGATGCCGTTCTGCAGCACCGCGACGCGCGTCCGCGGCCCGCACAGCCTTTGCAGCCAGGGCGCGCTCGATTCCGTGTCCTGCGCCTTGGTCGACAACAACACCCAGTCGACCGGCGTAGCCGCTGCCGGATCGGTGAGGGCGCGCAGCGGCACTTCCACCGTGCCCTCCGCCCGCTCGACCGTGAGCCGATCGAGCGGCCGCCGGACACAGGCGATCACGTCATGCTTGTCGACCGCGCGCAGCAGGCCGGCGATGATGCCGCCGATGCTGCCGAGGCCGACGATGGCGATGGTCTTGCGGTCGGATGGTCCTGTCATTGCGTAACTCTGGGCTTTGCGGAGTGTGTTACGTTGGGTTGGAAAGTGCAGGCCGCTCATGTGGCTTTCCGCCGCAGCCAACGAAGCCGCCGATCCGCGGTCTTCGCAGCGCATCATCACATAATGACGCCGAGCCCGCAAAATTCGGATAGCAGGCCATCGGCAATTTCACCGGAGCCTGGCGCCGGATTGCGCTACACTTGTATCCATAAAATCAGCACGGCCTCCGCCGAGAGGCCGGCACAGATGGGAGCATGCGCATGCAGTTCAGGGTTTCGCCGACATCGCTGCAGGACAGTTCGAGCGCCGAGGAATGGCAGGCGCGGGTCGATCTCGCGGCGGCGCATCGGCTCGCCTACATCCACGGCTTTTCGGAAGGTATCTTCAACCACCTCACCTTGGTGGTGCCCGGCCGCACCGACCGCTACTACCAGATCCCGTTCGGCATGCACTGGTCGGAGGTGACAGCATCCTCCTTCATGGAGGTCGGCATCGACGATGCCGAGGTGAAGCGCGGCGAGGGTGAGGTCGAGCGCTCCTGCTATTGCATCCATGCGCCGGTCCACAAGGCGCTGCCGCAGGCCAAGGCGGTGTTCCACACCCACATGCCCTATGCGAGCGCGCTGACGCGGCTCGAGGATCCGCGGATCAAGGAGATCGGCCAGACCGAGGTCGGGCTGTCGGAGGCGATTGCCTATGACGATCTCTACACCGGCCCCGCGCTTGATCCAGAGGAAGGCGCGCGGCTCGCCAGGGTGATCGGCAACAAGACCATCCTGTTCATGGCCAATCACGGCATCTCGACCGTCGGCGAGACGGTCGCCGATGCCTATGACCGGCTCTATTACATCGAGCGCGCGGCACAGGTGCAGATCTACGCGATGTGGACCCAGCAGCCGCTCAAGCAATTGCCGCAGCATGTGGTGGAGAAGACCAAGCGCGATTTCCGCGACGACCATCTCTACAACGGCCCGTCCCCGGCGCAGCGGCATTTCGATGCGCTGAAGCGGATGCTGGATCGCAAGGAACCGGACTACGCGACGTAAGGCTGGCAGGGAGCGCGCCGCAACCTCCGCCGTCGTCCCGGCGAAAGCCGGGACCCATAACCACAGGGTCATGTTGTCGAAGCCAGCTGTGGCCCCAGCTCGCTCAAGCACAATGAGTGGTGGTTATGGGTCCCGGGTCGCGCTTCGCTTGCCCGGGACGACGTCGGCGTTTACCTGCCCAATCACTGGCTCGCCCACACCACGCGTGCGATCCACGCGACTTCCTCGGCATCGAGCATGCGGTCGGGGTGCTCCGGATTGAGTGATGCGAGTTCGAGCATCTTGGCGGTGCGGCGTCTCAATTCTTTCACCATCACCTCGCCGCCGGTCGTGCGCACCACCACGCGGTCGCCGCGGCGGATCGCGGTCGCGGGTGACACCACGATGATGTCACCTTCGCGATAGGCCGGCTTCATCGAGTCGCCCTCGATCTCCAGCGCATAGGCGTGTTCGTCTGACGTCGCCGGTAGCGCCACTTCATCCCAGCCCTTGCCGGCGGGAAAGCCGCTGTCGTCGAAATAGCCGCCGGCTCCGGCCTGCGCGAAGCCGATCAGCGGCACCGACTGTCCGCCGCGCGCGCCATCGCCGAGCAACTGCACGAAGGTCTCCATGCTGGCATTGCTCGCGGCCAGCGCCTTGGAGAGCGATTCGGTCGAGGGCCAGCGCTCGCGCCCGTCGCCGGTCACGCGCTTGGATTTGTTGAAGGTGGTGGGGTCGAGGCCGGACTGCTTGGCAAGGCCCGACGGCGACAGCCCGGCGCGTTCGGCGAGCCGGTCGAGCGCGGCCCAGACCTGCGCGTGGGTCAGCGGTCGGGTGGCTTTGGGCTGTTTGGCCATCGAGGGTATCCCGGATGGTAGGAATTATTGCCTGAAACTTGGCGTTTTCGCAAATCTGTCGGCCGATGTGCCCCGGCACCGCTTGAGTTGCGCCGCCGCCGCCGATACGGTCCCTCGCTCGCCAGATGGCGTCTGGGGCATTTCCCCTCAAATCCGGATAAAACCCAAGGGACTCAAGGACAAAAGGGAAGGCCGGCCCGTGCCGATGATCTACAAAATCACCCTCGCTTCGGCCTGGCGCGAGGCCGAGCGGCAGGGCGTATACCGGGGCAGTGCCGACGACAAACGCGACGGCTTCATCCATTTTTCCACCGCCTCACAGGTGGCCGAGACCGCGCGCAAGCACTACCACGGGCAAACCGGCCTGTTCCTGGTCGCGGTCGATGCCGATGCGCTGGGCGATGCCCTGCGCTGGGAGCGGTCGCGCAATGACGAGCTGTTCCCGCATCTCTATGGCGAGCTCGACCTCGGCGCCGTCACCGAGATCCTCGACCTGCGCGCGCGCTCCGACGGTGGCCACGACGTTCCGGAGCTCAAGCCGTGATCCGTGCCTTCGACGCCTTTTCGCTGCCGCTGCTGCGTTGGTTCGATCCCGAGGATGCCCATCGCATGGCGATCCAGGGCCTGAAGCTGCTGCCGCCGATCCGGCAGCGGCCGGATGATCCCAAGCTCGCGGTGCGCGCCTTCGGACTCAACTTTCCAAATCCGATCGGCATGGCGGCGGGCTTCGACAAGAGCGCGGAGGTGCCCGACGCGCTGCTGCGGCTCGGCTTCGGCTTTGTCGAGATCGGCTCGGTGACGCCGAAGCCGCAAGGCGGCAACCCGCGGCCGCGGCTGTTTCGCCTGGAGCGCGACGAGGCCGTCATCAACCGCATGGGCTTCAACAATGACGGTGCGGAGGCCGTGCTGCGGCGGCTCGCCGCGCGCGCCAGCGCCGGCGGCATCGTCGGGGTCAATGTCGGGGCCAACAAGGATTCGCCCGACCGCGCAGCCGATTATGTGAAGCTGATCGAGACGTTTGCGCCGGTCGCGAGCTATTTCACCGTCAACGTCTCCTCGCCGAACACGCCCGGCCTGCGCAATCTGCAGCAATCGGCGGCGCTCGACGATCTGCTGGCGCGGGTCATCGATACCCGCGAGCGCGTGCGCAAGAACGCCGGCGATTCGCCGGTCCTGCTCAAGATCGCGCCCGACCTCAGCCTCGCCGAGCTCGACGACGTCGTGCACATCGCCCGCTCGCGCCGCGTCGACGGCATGATCGTCGCCAACACCACGCTGGCGCGGCCCTCGACCTTGCGCGAGGAGAATCGCGCCAAGGAGCAGGGCGGCCTGTCGGGCCGTCCGCTGTTCCGGCTGTCGACGCGGATGGTGGCCGAGACCTATGTCCGTGTCGAAGGCGCGTTTCCGCTGATCGGCGTCGGCGGCATCGATAGCGGCGGCGCCGCACTGACCAAGATTCGTGCCGGGGCCAGCCTGATCCAGCTCTATTCCTCGCTGGTCTACAAGGGCCTTGGCCTCGTCGACGACATCAAGCGCGATCTGTCCTCGACCCTGCTGCGCACCGGCCGCGACTCGCTGTCGGAAATCGTCGGCGCCGATGCGGCGACGATTACAGCCGAGGAGTGGCCGGTGAGGTAGGTGCGGGTAGCCCGGATGAAGCGAAATCCGGCTGCGCCCTAACCTCCCCTTGAAAAGGGGAAGTCGCTTTGCTCGCCAGAGCAAAGCGGGTGGGGATCAGCTCTCTCCATGAGCTGCGTCGCCTGCGGCTGACCCCCATCCCGACCTTCCCCCTTTCAGGGGGAAGGGGAAGAGAACTTCGTAGCCCGGATGAAGCGAAGCGCAATCCGGGACGGACTTCCCGCGGATGCAGACCCCGGATTTCGCTTCGCTGCATCCGGGTTACGGACTTACGCCGTCTTGAACGTCTTCCTGAGCAGCGCCGGATAGCGCAGGCCCTGCAGGCCGCCGCGCGCGACGTAGAAGCCGAGCAGCGCGATCCACAGGCCGGTGTTGCCGAACGAGCTGAGCGCCCACCAGGTGGCGAGGAAGATCGCAAGCGAGGCCAGCATCAGATTGCGCATCTCGCGCGCCCAGGTGGCGCCGACATAGATGCCGTCGAAGCCGAACGCGAACACGCCGGGCAGGGGTGCCAGGATCACGAACGGCAGGAACTCGCGCGCATAGCGGCGCACGTCGTCGCTGGTCGTCATCAGATTGATCAGCGCCGGTCCGAACAGCGCGAACAGCACCGACACCGCCAGCGCAAAGCCGATGCCCCACAGCAACACCAGCCGGGTCGAATCGGAAAAGCCGCGTGGATCGCGCGCGCCGAAGGCGCGGCCGCACAGCTGTTGGGCGGCATTGGCGAGACCGTCGAGGAAGAAGGCGCTGACCAGCAGGAAATTGTTCAGCACCGAATTCGCCGCCAGCGTCACGTCGCCTTCGCGCGCGCCCTTGGCGGTGAAAAACAGGAACACGACGATCAGCGCCGCGGTGCGGACCATGATGTCGCGATTGACTGCCAGCATGCGCATCAGCTTGGCGCGGTCGAACAGCGTCGCCGCGGGAACGGCGAAGCCGCCTTGCGAGATCCGCCACGCCACCACGATGCCGGCGGCGAAACCGGCGGTCTCGGCGAGCACGGCGGCGATCGCGGCACCGGCAATGCCGGCGCCGTAGACCTGCACCAGCAGCACGGTCGCGGCCATGTTGATCAAATTGATCACGATCTGCAGCGCCAGCGCCAGATTGGCGCGGGCCTGGCCGACCAGCCAGCCGAGGATGACGTAATTGGCGAGCGCCAGCGGCGCCGACCAGATCCGGATCATGAAATAGGCTTTGGCCGCGCGCGTGACGCCTTCGCTGCCGCCCATCAGCTGGAACGTGACCGCGGCGAGCGGCACCTGCAGCGCGATCAGCGCCGCGCCGATCAGGCCGGCGACGATGAAGCCGCGCACCAGGATGGCGGCATATTCCTTGATCTCGCCGGCGCCCTGCGCCTGTGCGGTGAAGGCCAGCGTGCTCATGCGCAGGAAGGCGAACAGCCAGAACAGGCAGTCGAAGATCACCGAGGCCATCGCCACGCCGCCGAGCAGCGCGGCGTCGTCGAGGCGGCCGATCGCGGTGGTCGAGACGATGCCGATCAGCGGCGTGGTCAGGTTGGCGACCATCGCGGGGCCGGCGATGGCGAACACCTGACGCGTCGTGATCTTCGGGTGGATGGGTGCGTGCATGGCTACAATTGCAAGGAATATCCGTTTCTATCGCGACATCCGTCGCGCGACCATGCCGGAATTGTTCTCAGAGCAATGCGATGGCGGAAGATCGGCGGGGCAAGGCATTGCTTGGTCAGAGCGCCACGACCATGCCGTCGCTCGCCGCCGTGTAGGGCAAATCGTCGATGCGGCCGAGCATGTCGTCGCTCATATGGGTCAGCACCACGCGCCTGGCGTTGATGGCGGGCAAATGCGCTTCCAGCGTCTTCAGGCTGAGATGGTTCTTGACCATCTTGTCGTAAGTATAGGCTTCGGCGATGAAGAGGTCGGCGTCCTGCGCCGCCGGGATCAGCGCGTCGGTCCATTCGGTGTCGGCGCTGTAGCTGATGATGCGGCCTTCCGCCTCGACGCGGTACGCGAGGAACGGCCCGCCGGACTCGCCATGCACGACAGGGTAGGGCGTCACGGTCACCTCGCCGAAGCTGCGCGTTTCGCGCGGCGCCAGCGTAACGACGGATAGATCGAAGCGTTGTTTGGTTTTGGAGGAATGCTCGAACATCACCTCCATCACCGCAGGCAGTTTCGTTTCGATGCCTTCGGGCCCTGCGATCACCAGCGGCCGGGTGCGGCGGGAGAACTGCGCGTCGAGCAGGAAGAACGGCAGGCCGGCAAAATGGTCGCCATGGAAATGCGTGATCAGGATCAGGTCGATCGCGTCGCGGTTGATCTCGAGCCGCTTCATCGCCGGCAGCGATGAGGCACCGCAATCGATCAGGAAATTGCTGCGCGCACCGCTGACGTGGAAACAGGTGTTGAAGCGGCCGCCGGAGCCGAATGCATCGCCGCAGCCGACAAATCGCAATTGCATCGGCTGCGAACTCCCTGAGATCAGCGGCCGCGCGGCGCGCCGAACAGCCGCGACAACAGCCAGATCGGAATCACGATGACGGCGCCGAGCAGGAAGTAGCGCCAGGCCCAGTTGATCGCATCGAAGCCGAAATCCCAGATGCTCTGGAACAGCCTGCGGATGCTGTTGAGGATGTTCCATGGATCGAGGCCGATCGCGGCGAGCACGACACCGACCAGAATCGACAGCAAAATCAACCGGAACGCCACAGAGAGCGGCGATCCGCCGAGAAAGCGGTACAGGCCGTCACTCCGGCCGGCCGGCAAGTCCCGGATGTCGTTTGGCATTGCTGTCTCCAATAGCGTTTTCGCGCGAAGTGGGCACCGGTTCGCGTGAAGAAAACGCGTCAAAACAAAACCTAGACCTCGATTCTGATCCCATCAGAACCGAGGTCTAACGGAATCGCCCGCATTATAGGTCACGGCGGTGCACATGGGAAACCCGCGCACCGCGATCAAGGGCTGTCATGCGCGCTTGGGATTTAACTTCCTGTCATGGAGATTAACATCCGTTCAAGCGTCTCCAGCCGGTCGGCTTCGCGCGGCGGCTTGTCCCAGCGGAGGCGGCTGATCCGGGGGAAGCGCATTGCGACGCCGGACTTGTGACGCGGCGAGCGCTGCAAGCCCTCGAAGGCGACCTCCAGCACCAGCCCCTGATCCGGCTCGTGCACGACATGCCGCACCGGGCCGAACTTCTCGGTGGTGTTGCGGCGGACGAAACGGTCGATCTGCAACAGCTCCTCGTCGGTGAAGCCGAAATAGGCCTTGCCGACCGGCACCAGCTCGTCGCCGGCATCACCACGGGTCCAGACCCCGAACGTATAGTCGGAGTAATAGGACGAGCGCTTGCCGTGGCCGCGCTGGGCATACATCAGCACGGCGTCGATGATGTGCGGATCGCGCTTCCACTTCCACCACGGGCCCTTCGGCCGTCCGGGCAGATAGGGCGCGTCGCGCCGCTTCAGCATCACGCCTTCGACCGCGTCGGCATCGTCGCCGGCGCCGGCGCTCTTGGGATCGGCGCGCGCCGCGGCCAGCTCTTCCCAGCTCGCGAACGGGACGGTTGGCGACAGATCGATGCGCGGATCATTCAGCTTGGCGACGAAGCCTTCGAGATGCGCGCGACGTTCGGTGAAGGGCAGCTCGCGCAAATCGCTCTCGTCGTCGCCGAGCAGGTCGTAGGCGCGCAGATGGATCGGAAATTCCTTGATCAGCTTCGGCGAAACGACTTTGCGGTTCAGTCGCTGCTGCAACACGTTGAAGGTCTGCACGCGGCCGTCGCGCAGCACCAGCAATTCGCCGTCGATCGCGCCGGGCAGATGCAGCGACGGCACCAGATCCGGAAAGCTGCCGGTGATATCCTCGCCGGTTCGCGAATAGAGCCGCGCCTGGACGTGCCCGCGCGCATCGCGGCCGGACACCGCCTGCACTCGGATGCCGTCCCATTTCCATTCCGCGCTGAAATCGGCGGCGTCGAGATTGGCGAAATCGCTATTCTCGATCGCGTGCGCCAGCATCACCGGGCGGAACGGCGCAGGGTCGCGGTTGACCGGTTTGTCTCCGCGGCCCTCGAGCCAGGCGAATAGGTCGAGATAGGGCGGCGACAGGCCCGGCCACAGCAGCTCGATCTCGTGCGGGTCTTTGTCGCCGAGCGCCGCCGCCGCGGTCTTCGCCAGCCGCGCCGAGATCCCGATCCGCATCGCGCCGGTGACGAGCTTCAAGAGCGCCCAGCGCCCGGTCTCGTCGAGCTCGTCCAGCCAGCGCGCCAGCTGCGCCGGCAGCTCGGCCTTGCCGAGCGTGCGCAGCGTGATGACGACATCAGTCAGCGTCGGGGGAGGCGGGTTGTTGTGGCCCGGCAGCTCCGCCTTCGGCCACATTAGCGCGACCGTCTCCGAGAGGTCGCCGACGTAATCATAGGAGTAGCCGAACAGCACCGGATCGGCGCGTTCGGTGATCAGGTCGCGGATCAGGCCCGGCTTGGCGTGCTTGAACGACAGCGCGCCGGTCAGCGCCGCCAGCGCGTAGCCGCGGTCGGGGTCCTCGGTCTCGCGGAAATAGGCGACCAGCAGCTTGATCTTGTTGTTGCGGCCGGGCTCGTAGGCGAGGCGGTCGAGCAGCTCGGCAAAACGGTTCATGTTTCCGCCTCGCCGGCGGGCTGGGCCTCGCCGGTCAGTGCGGCCGTCTCGCCTTCATCCTCGTCGCCATAGCCGACCAGATCGAGCGGCCGCGCGGCAAGGCCCCTGGTCTTGCACCAATGCACCAGCGCATCTTCCTGGCCGTGGGTGACCCAGATCTCGCCGGCACCAGTGGCGGCGATCGTCGCCGTCAGCCCCTCCCAATCGGCATGATCCGAGATCACCAGCGGCAGCTCGACGCCGCCTTGCCTGGCCCGGGCGCGCACGCGCATCCAGCCCGAGGCGAATGCGGTGACTGGATCGGGAAAGCGGCGCGTCCAGACATCGGATGTCGCGCTTGGCGGTGCCAGCGTGATGGTGCCGGCAAGCTCGGCCTTCTTCATGCCGCGCGCGGGCCGGAGCTCGCCGAGCGCAATGCCGCGCTCCTGATAGTAGTAGGTGATCTTCTCCATCGCGCCATGCAGGTAGATCGGCGCGTCGTAGCCGGCCTCGCGCAGCAGCGCGATCACGCGCTGCGCTTTGCCGAGCGAATAGGCGCCGACCAGATGCGCGCGCTCCGGGAACAGTTTGACCGAGGCCAGCAGCTTGTTTACTTCGCCGGCGGCATCGCCATGGCGGAACACCGGCAATCCAAACGTCGCCTCTGATATGAAGACGTCGCAGGGCACCAGCTCGAACGGCGCGCAGGTCGGGTCGCGCGCATCCTTGTAGTCGCCGGAGGCGACGATGCGGGTGTCCTTGCAGGTGACCGATATCTGGGCGGAGCCCAGCACATGACCGGCGGGATGAAACGTCACCGTGACGTCGCCGAGCCTGATCTCCTCGCCATAGGCGATCGCCTGCACAGAGCCGGCGAAGTTCTCGCCGTAGCGCAGCCGCATCATGTCGAGCGTTTCCTGGGTCGCGAGCACAGCGCCGTGGCCCGCCCGCGCATGGTCGGAATGGCCATGGGTGATCAGTGCCCGCTCGACCGGCCTGACAGGATCGATGTGGAAGCCGCCGGGCTTGCAGCAAAGCCCGGCCGGGACGGGCATCAGGATGTCTTGCGGGCGCATCGCCCCTATATAGGCGCTCGATCCGCGATGTTTAGCCGGATCCGCGGGCTTGACCCGTGCATCCATCTCCGGAAAAAGTCCGTGCTTTGATGGATGGCCGGACCCGGCCGAGATTGGTTCCTTAAAGCGAATGGCCCCCCGCCTGTTTCTGTCCTCCGGCGATCTCGTCGCCGACCGCCGCTACGAGTTCGCGCGCGACCTGCAATTGAAGGGCGATCTGCCGGCTGCCGCCGAGCTGCTCGAACAGGCAATCGAGCTTGTGCCGAAATTCCCGTCGGCCTGGTACACGCTGGGCAAGATCCGCCTGGAGCTCGGTCAGCGCGAGGCCGCGATCGCAGCGTTCCGCGGCGCGCGCGACGCCGATCCCGAAGACCGGCATGGCGCCGGCCTTCGTCTGATGCAGCTCGGCGTCGAGGCCGTCAGTTCGATGCCGCCGGGCTATGTCCAGACGCTGTTCGATCAATATGCGCCGCGCTTCGAGGCCGCGCTGGTCGGCGATCTCGGCTATCGCGGCCCGGCACTGCTGTTCAAGGCGGTGCTGTCGGTGCGTGCGGGCGCAAAGAAACCGGCCTTCTTCAAGCGTGCGATCGATCTCGGCTGCGGCACCGGGCTGGCGGCCGGCGCATTCGCCCGGCATGTCGATCGCTTCATCGGCATCGACCTGTCGCCGCGCATGATCGACAAGGCGCGCGCCACCGGCCTCTATGCCGAGCTCGAGGTCGACGACATGTTGAAGGCCGTTTCGGCCAGGCGCGAGGCCAGCGCCGAATTGATCCTGGCCGCGGATGCAATGGTCTATGTCGCCGATCTCGCGCCGGTGCTCGCCGAGGCCAGCCGTGTGCTGGTGGCGGGCGGCGTGCTCGCCTTCACGGCCGAGACCCATGACGGCGAAGGCGTCATCATCGGCGAGGGACTGCGCTACGCCCACAGCGCAGCTTACGTGCGCGACTCCATCGCTGCCGCGGGGCTGACGCTGGCCCAGCTCGACGATCTCTCGGCGCGCAATGAAGACAATATCCCGGCACCCGGACTCGTCGCCGTCGCGGTCAAGCCGTGACCGCTTCGCCTTCTCCCACAAGGGGAGAAGGGAAGAGTCATTCACGTTACGCACCCAAACTTGAGTCTACACGCTACGCATTTGCCGTGACGCGGCATTGCGCCGCAAAGCTGTGACTTCGCGCTTGCCCGGCGCAAAGCGGAATGCGAGAGAGCTTTTCGTCTCAGGGAGAGAAATAATGAAAAAACATACACGGCGCGAGTTCGGCGCCACTGCATTGTCCGTGATCGCCGCGTCCGTGCTGCCCGCGCCTTTCGTCCGGGCCGCCGACAAGAAGTACGATCCGGGTGCGAGCGATACCGAGATCAAGCTCGGCCAGACCGTTCCGCATTCCGGCCCCGGCTCGCTCTATGGTGTGCTGGGCCGCGTCGGCGAAGCCTATTTCCAGATGCTGAACGACAAGGGCGGCATCAACGACCGCAAGGTGAAATTCCTCACCATGGACGATGCCTACAGCGCGCCGAAATGCGTCGAGGCGACGCGCCGTCTGGTCGAGCAGGAGGAGGTGCTGGCGCTGTATGGCTCGCTCGGCACCGCGCCGCAGACCTCCGTGCATAAATACCTCAATTCCAAGGGCGTTCCCCAATTGCTGTTGAACACCGGCGCCTCGAAGTGGAACGACCCGAAGAATTTCAAATGGACCATGGCGGGCCTGCCGCTCTATCCGACCGAGGCACGCGTTCTCGCCAAGCACGTCGTCAGCGTGAAGCCGAACGCCAAGGTCGGCATCCTCTACCAGAACGATGATTTCGGCCGCGACTTCCTCGGGCCGTTCAAGAAGGTGCTGGCCGATGCCGGCGGCAAGGCACAGGTGATCATGGAGCAGACCTATGATCTCACCGATCCGACGGTCGATTCGCAGCTCATCAATCTCTCGAAGTCGGGCGCCGACGTCTTCTACAACATCACCACCGGCAAGGCGACGTCGCAGTCGATCCGCAAGGTGACCGAACTCGGCTGGAAGCCGCTGCAATTGCTGTCGGCGGGCTCGACCGGTCGCTCGATCCTGAGCGCCGCGGGCCTCGAGAACGCCAAGGACATCGTCGCGATTCGCTACAACAAGGAAGTCGGCGTACCCCGCTACGAGAAGGATCCGGACGTGATCGCGTTCGAGGAGCTGCGCAAGAAGTACCTGCCGAACATCGACCCTGACAACACCATCGCCTTCGCCGGCTACGGCCAGGCGGCAACGATGGGCGAAATCCTGCGCCGCTGCGGCGACGACCTGACCCGCGCCAACGTGCTGAAGCACGCCACCACGCTCGCCGGTTTCCACTCGCCCTATTTCCTTGATGGCATCAATTACAGCTACACGCCCGACGACTACACGCCGATGAAGACGCTCTATGTCTCGATCTTCAACGGCAAGGATTGGGACCTCTCCGGCCAGCCAATGACGGAGTAGTTGGGTAAGCTCCGCTCTCTCGTCTCCCTCGCCCCGCTCTTGCCGGGAGAGGGCGGGGTGAGGGGCTTCCCTCCGCGAGGCGGTGTGTGTCGAAAGACCTTTACCCCCTCACCCGGATCGCATCTGGCGATGCGACATAGCCGAAGCTTCGCTTCGGCGTTTCTTTGAACGGCCGCCAAGGGCGGCCTATGCCTCTCCCCGCAGGCGGGGCGAGGTGACATCCAGGCGCTTCGCAGCGCACGGAGCGCGCTGGTAGTCCTGCCACCTGCCGCCATTTCCGCTCCGCCCTCGACGAGGCCGCCTGAACCACCTACCTCTTGGGCGTGTCGACGCTCGATCTCTTTTCCGTTCCGCCGTCGGAAACGGCCGATCTCCTGCCGCGCCGGTTTCGCGACTGGTTTGCCTCACGCGGCTGGTCGCCGCGCGAGCATCAGCTCGCGCTGCTGGCGAAAGCGCGCGAGCAGCGCTCCGCGCTGCTGATCGCGCCCACGGGAGCGGGCAAGACGCTGGCGGGGTTCTTGCCGACACTGGTGGAGTTGAGTGGAGAGGGGCAGGGCAAGAACTCTTACCTCCCCCTGAAAGGGGTAGGTCGGCACGCTCGGGGGCGCACTAGCGCAACCGAGCGCGACGGGTGGGGGTCAGCCGCGGGCACGGAGCGAGCGGCTGACCCCCACCCCAACCCTCCCCCTTTCAGGCAGGGGTGTCCGGGGAATGATTCACTGTGTCGCGGTGCATGCTCGGCAGGACCGAGGCAAATCGGTCTTTTCTGGTTGTCGAGACACAGAGGGCCGAGCATGCGATATC